>CAZHIU010000004.1:29172-67312 GCA_964532555.1 uncultured Microbacterium sp. | reverse complement strand
GAACCGTCAAAGGCGATCGGCTCGTCGTACTGCGAGATCTGATAGTTCTTGCCCAGATCGGGATAGAAGTAGTTCTTGCGTGCGAAACGGCAGGACTCGGCGATCGAGCAGCCGAGCGCAAGACCCAGGCTGATCGAAGAGCGAATAGCGATCTCGTTGACCACCGGAAGCGAACCGGGCAGACCCATGTCCACGGGCGCGATGAGGGTGTTGGGCGCAGCACCGTGGTAGTCCTCGTGCGCAGGGTTCGGCGCATCCGAGAACATCTTGGTTCTCGTGTTGAGTTCCACGTGCACCTCGAAGCCCAGCACGGGCTCGAAGAGTTCGAGAGCCTTGTCGAAGTCCATGAGCTGTGCCATCAGCGTGCCCTTCCTTCGAGCCGTGGTGCTCGGTCGAGCAACGGCCCGCCCCAGGCGTCCTGCAAGAGCACCTCCAGCGCGGCCGCGACGCGGTACAGACGCGCGTCTTCACGCGCGGGCGCGAGAAACTGGATGCCGACCGGCAGGCCATCGTCGTGTGCGAGTCCCGAGGGAATCGAGATGCCCGGAACTCCGGCGAGGTTCGCCGGAATCGTCGTCAGATCGTTGATGTACATCTGCATCGGGTCATCGATCTTCTCACCGAGGCGGAAGGCGGTCGTCGGTGCTGAAGGCGTGGCGATAACGTCCACCGAGGCGAAGGCGTTCACGAAGTCTTGTTGGATGAGCGTGCGCACCTTCTGCGCGCTGCCGTAGTAGGCGTCGTAGTATCCGGCAGACAGGGCGTAGGTGCCCAGGATCACGCGACGCTTGACTTCATCGCCGAATCCGGCGGCACGGGTCGCTGACATGACATCTTCGACGGTGGCGCCGTCGGGGGCAGAGACCCGCATCCCGAAGCGCACCGAGTCGAACTTCGCGAGGTTGCTCGACGCCTCGGCGGGAAGAATCAGATAGTAGGCGGCGACGCCGTATTCGAAGTGGGGCGCGGCGATCTCGACGATCTCGGCACCGTGTGCGGCCATGACTTCGAGGGCCTCACGGAAGGATGCCGCGACGCCGGGCTGGAAGCCCGAATCGGGGAGCTCGCGCACCACTCCCACTCTGAGGCCCTTGAGAACATCGCCCCGCGCACCCTCGCGCGCCGCCTGGGCGAAAGAGGGCCAGTCCTCTGTGAGCGAGGTCGAGTCGTGGGGATCGTGCCCGCCGATCACATCGTGCAGAAGCCCGGCATCGAGCACGCTGCGCGTGACCGGGCCGACCTGATCGAGGCTGGATGCCAGGGCGATCGCACCGTAGCGACTCACGCCGCCGTAGGTCGGCTTCATGCCCACCGTGCCGGTCAGGTGCGCGGGCTGGCGGATCGATCCGCCCGTGTCCGATCCGAGCGCGAGCGGTGCCTCGAAAGCCGCGACGGCGGCCGCCGAACCGCCCCCCGAGCCGCCGGGAACCCGCTCGAGATCCCAGGGATTGCGGGTCGGTCCGTAGGCGGAGTGCTCGGTAGACGAGCCCATGGCGAACTCATCCATATTGGTCTTGCCCAGCGGCACGAGGTCTGCGGCGCGAGCACGCGCGACGACGGTGGCGTCGTAGGGCGAGAGATAGCCCTCCAGGATGCGCGAACCGCTGGTCGTCGGCTGATCCGCCGTGACCAGAACGTCTTTGATCGCGAGGGGCACACCGGCCAATGGCCCTAGCTTCTCGCCCGCGGCACGGCGCGCGTCGATCACATCGGCTGTGGTGAGGGCACCGGCGTTCACATGCAAAAACGCGTGCACATCGGCATCGATCTCGGCGATGCGGTCAAGGTGTGCCTGCGTGACCTCGCGACTCGAAAGTTCTCCGGCAGCGAGCTTTTCGGCCAGATGAGCAGCGGAGAGGCGGATGATGTCGCTCACTGTTCCTCTCCCAGGATCGCCGTCACACGGAAGCGGTTGTCAGCGGCATCCGGTGCGTTCTGCAGCACCTGCTCGACGGAAAGGGGCGTTCCCACCTCGTCGGAGCGAAAGACGTTGTGCAGGGCGATCGGGTGGCTCGTCGCCACGACATCGGGGGTTGCCACCTCGGCCACCTTCGCGATGTTGTCGACGATCACGTCGAGTTGACCGGTGAGGCGCGTCACCTCCTCATCGCTGAGCTGGATACGCGCGAGCACGCCAAGATGGCGCACGAGTTCCGGGGTGATTTCAGACACTCACCCAGTCTAGTTCGCGCGCCGCACCCTCTTGCGCGAGTGCTCAGACGCGGATGACCTCGACGCCGGGTGCGTCGTGGAGTGCCTCGAAGTCGGCATCTTGAGTGACGATGGGCAGGCGATTAGCCGCAGCCACTGCGGCGATCCATAGATCGTTGACCTCCATCCGGCGACCCTTCGCACGCAGATAGGTGCGCAGGCGGGCCCACTCATGTGCGGCCTCTCGGGTCACAGCGATGAGCGGCATCGTGCGAACCTTGTCCCACGTGGCGAGACGCTCTGCCCGCGTCTGCACGTCGGATGCCGCCAAGATACCTGCCTCGATCTCGGCAAATGTGATCACCGTCGTGACAAGGGTCTCGGGAAAGCGATCCACGTTCACCTCACGGCCCGCCTCAAGACCGATCAGCGCGGATGTGTCCAACACACCGATAGCATGGGCGCTCACCAGCCGATCTCCGTTTCATCCGTCATCTCGCCGGCGAGTTCACGCAGTTCCTCCCGCAACCCGGGATCGGCTGGGCGTTTGCGGAGCCAGGCGACAAACTCCTCTCTGGGTATCGCGCGGGAACTCTGGTCATCAATCGGCACGAGCCTCGCCACCTGTCGCCCGTGCACGGTGATGACGACGTGCTCCCCCGCTTCCACACGCCGGAGCACGCCAGCGGTGTCGTTACGCAGTTCGCGCACAGGTACGTCCGTCATGCCGTCATCGTAGCCGAGCGTAGCAGTTTGTAGCACATGCATGACATTGCTCCTTCGGATACTCCGAGAGTAGATCGCACCCGCGACGCGTAGGCGGAGCTTGTGGATAACTCAGCTCAGCCGAGGGCCGCGGGGCCCTCGGTCACGAGAATGCGGAACTGCTCGGCATCCAGAACCCGGATGCCGAGCTCTTCTGCTTTCGCGAGCTTCGAGCCTGCGCCCGGCCCCGCCGCAACGAAATCGGTCTTCTTCGACACGCTGGATGCCGCCTTACCCCCGGCGGCGATGATCGCTTCTTGGGCGCCCTCGCGGGTGTAGCCCTCAAGGGTGCCGGTAGCGACGATGGTCAGCCCTTCGAGCACGCCACCGGCCGCGAGCGCAGCGCCCGGCCCGGGATGCCCCGGGATTTGCCACTGCACACCGGCATCGCGCCATCGCTCGACGATGTCGATGTGCCAATCGACCTCGAACCACTCGCGCACGGAATCCGCGATGGTCTCGCCGACCCCGTCGACGGCGGCGAGCTCTTCGCGCGCGGCGACACGGATCGCGTCGAGTGAGCCGAACCACTGCGCGAGCGCGCGTGCGGCGACCGGGCCGACGTGACGGATGTTGAGCGACACGAGAAGGCGCCACAGCTCCTTCGTCTTGGCCTTATCGAGTTCGGCGAGAAGGGTGAGCGCCTGAGCAGAGGGCTGCACGCCCTCCACACCCTCTCGCCGCTCGGCCGTGGTGGGATTCCGCCGAAAAGGCGCGCGGGTCTTGACCACGCCATCGTCATCTTCTTTGGGCAGGCCCGTTTCGGCATCCCGCACGACGACTTCGATGGGCACGAGCTGCTCGAGCGTGAGCGAGAACAGACCCGCCTCGGTCTGCAAGGGCGGAATCTCAGGGATCGAGGGCTGGGTGAGCGCGGCCGCCGTCACCTCACCGAGCGCCTCGATATCGAGCGCACCGCGAGAACCGATATGTTCGACGCGCCCGCGCACCTGCGCCGGGCACGAGCGTGCGTTCGGGCAGCGCAGATCGACATCGCCCTCTTTCATCGGCCGCAGCACCGTGTCGCACTCGGGGCAGCGCTCAGGCATCACGAACTCGCGTTCGGCGCCCGTGCGCCGTTCTGCGACCGGCCCCAACACTTCGGGAATGACATCACCGGCTTTGCGCAGCACAACGATGTCGCCGATGAGCACCCCCTTGGCACGCACGACATCCTGATTGTGCAGGGTCGCCTGGCGCACGGTGCTCCCGGCGACGTGCGCCGGTTCCATCACCGCGAAAGGGGTGGCGCGCCCGGTGCGACCCACGGATACCACGATGTCGAGCAGGCGGGTGTGCACCTCTTCTGGCGGGTATTTGTAGGCGATAGCCCAGCGCGGGGCACGGCTGGTCATGCCGAGCTCGGGATGCAGCGCCAACTCATCGACTTTGACCACGATGCCGTCGACCTCATGCGCGACGTCGTGCCGGTGCGCCCCATAGTGCGCGACGAAGGCGACAACCTCGTCGATGTCCTGACACACCCTTGTGGAAGGACTCGTTGGCAAGCCCCACTCCGCGAGCAGCGTATAAACCGCGCTCTGCGCGCTCACCGGCGGATCTTGCCAGCCGCCGATCCCGTGGACGTACATCGACAGTGCCGCGATCCGCTCTAGACCCGCTTCGAGTTCGAGGCCCTGTTTCTTATCGAGCTGCTGCCTCAGCCCGCCACTTGCGGCATTGCGCGGATTCGCGAAAGAGGGAAAGCGGCGAGCCGCAGCCGCACGCGCTTTGTCGGCATCGAACTCCCGATCAGAAACACCCCGTGCCTCGTGGCGGGCCGCAGCCTCGTCGAAGGCACGTTCACGAAACTCGGCCTGCTTCGCGTTGAGCCGTTCGAACGCGGCGACCGGAATGAAGACCTCACCGCGCACTTCGACGACGGCAGGGTGCCCCGCGCCGTTGAGGCGTGGGGGAATCTCGGCCAGACGCAGAGCGTTCTCGGTGACGAGCTCACCGGTTCTGCCGTCTCCGCGCGTTGCCGCCGCGGTCAGCACTCCGTGCTCGTAACGCAGACTGATCGCCAGCCCGTCGATCTTGAGCTCGCTGAGCCAGTCGACGTGACGGCCTGCGGCGGCCTGCGTCTTAGCCGCCCATTCGCGCAGCTCTTCAAGTGAGAAGACATTGTCGAGGCTCAGCATCCGCTCGAGGTGCTCTGTGGTGGCCAAGCCCGTCGCCTGTGCCGCGCCCACCTGGCGCGTCGGTGAATCCTGACCGGCGAGTTCGGGATGCAGGCGCTCGATCTGTTCAAGTCGTCGCATCCACGAGTCATAGGTGGCGTCGTCAACCAGCGCACTATCGCGCCCGTAGTAGGCCTCTTTCGCTTCGAAGATGCGCGTGACCAGCGCATCGGCCTCGGCGCGGGCGTCGTCTAACGAGATGTCCACGACACGAGTCTACGAGCGGTGCCTGACATCCCGTATGGTCGGATCATGAGCAGCAACTACGACGTCGTCATCGTGGGCGGCGGGCACAATGGTTTGGTCGCAGCGGCATACCTCGCACGCGCCGGGAAGCGCACACTGGTCTGCGAGCGCCTCGGGCACGTCGGCGGTGCGGCGGTGTCGGAAGAACCATGGCCGGGGATCGCCGCGCGACTTTCGCGCTACTCCTACCTCGTGAGCCTGTTGCCCAGGCAGATCATCGACGATCTGGGCTTGCGGATCGAGCTTCGTCGGCGACGCTACTCCTCCTACACACCCGACCCGACAGACCCGAGACGCGGCATCCTCATCGACAACGAGGATGCCGCAGGCACGGCCGCCTCCTTTCTGCGCACGACGGGGCTCGCGGATGAGGCCGAGCGCTTCGCCGCCTTCGGCAACCGGATCGCCCCCGCCGCCCAGCGCCTCTTCCCGACGGTGACCGAGCCGCTGCGGCGACGCGGCGAGATGCGCACCCTGCTCGGCGACGATGCCCTCTTCGCCGCCATCGCCGAACAGCCGCTCGGTGAGATGCTGCGCGCCGCGGTGCAGAGCGACATCGCACGCGGGATACTGCTCACCGACGGCCTGATCGGCACCTTTGCGGCGTCCGATGACGAGAGCCTGCGGCAGAATCGCTGCTTCTTGTATCACGTGATCGGCGGCGGCACGGGCGACTGGGATGTGCCGGTCGGCGGGATGGGGCGCGTGAGCGCCGAACTCGAACGCTCAGCGCGGGATGCCGGAGCGGAACTGCGCACGAACACCGAGGTCGTCTCTCTCACACCCGACGGCGAGGTGGCGCTGGCCGGGGGTGAGAGCGTTCACGGGCGACTTGTGCTCAGTGGTGTGACTCCGGCGGTGCTCACGAAGCTGCTCGCGGCGGGAGGCGCGGGCACGACGCCTGCCGCGGGTGTTTCCGCCGAAGCGGGCGTGATCGATCCCGAGGGTGCACAACTCAAGGTGAATATGCTGCTGCGACGACTCCCGAAGCTGCGCGACGAGGGCGTCGACCCGCGAGCCGCCTTCGCCGGAACCTTCCACATCAACGAGACGATGACCCAGTTGGATGACGCCTACGATCTCGCGGCCGCCGGTGGCATCCCCGACCCCCTCCCCGCGGAGATCTACTGCCACTCCCTCACCGACCCCTCCATCCTCGGTCCCGAGCTGCAGGCCGAGGGAGCCCAGACCCTCACCCTCTTCGGCTTGCACGTGCCGCACCGGCTCGTTGCCGATGCAGCGATATCGCGCGAGGAACTGCTTTCGGCTGCCGAGCGTTCCCTCGACTCCGTGCTCGCCGAGCCCCTCGCCGACTGCCTTTACGAATCGGCCGACGGATCGCCGTGCATCGAGGCGCGCACCACTGCCGACCTTGAGGCGTCACTGGGCATGAGCGGTGGCGACATCTTCCACGGCACACTGTCGTGGCCCTGGGCTGAGGATGCCGAACCGCTTGAGTCTGCCGCGCAGCGTTGGGGTGTGTCGACCGCGCATCCGAGAGTGTTGATCTGCGGCTCGGGTGCGCGCCGCGGCGGCGCCGTCAGCGGCATCGGCGGCCATAACGCTGCGATGGCCGCGATCGAGGTGCTGAGCCGCTGACGGCGCAGGTTCGCGTCTAGCTGCTCGCTTCGGCCTCTGCCACGACCTCGGCCACAGCCTCTGTCGCCGCGTCTGCTGTGCTGTTCTTACCGCGACCCCGAAGAAGGAAGAACGCCACCCCGCCACCGATGAGCAGAAGAAGCAACGCCCCGCCGAGAAGGAAGGGAAGAACGTTCACGCCCGAAGGGGTCAACTCTCCGGTAGCGGTCAGGTCCGTCGATGTGTCGATGCCCGCTTTGAGCCCCGCGATGTCCCATGTCACCGTGCGCCCGTCGTTGGAGATCACACCGCTCAAATTGGCCTCGGTCACTTTGCCGGGAAAGGTCACGTGCAGCGCGAAGCCGCTAAGAATCGTGTCCCAACCGAACTCTCCGGTGTTCTGTTCGAGACCTTCGGTGAAGGATGAACTGTTGAAGGTCACCTTGGCCTCTTCGCCGACCTTGACGACCTGAAGGCCGGCGGTCGCGCTTCCTGCAGTGATGTCCGAGTCGGTGATGCCGTTCTCATCAAAGCTGTATGTGCGGGTGGAGGTCATGGTCTGCGTGCAGAGCTCATCGGTTTCGCTCCATATGACGGTGAAAGATTCGCTGTCTTCGATCGTCTGCTGCTCTCTGAGAAACGCGCAGACGTCGTTCACACCCTGTGTGGCCAGAATCGGTGCGAGTTGCGTCTTGTTGTAGGAGATCGAGCTGGAGGGTTCTGCCGTGGCGTCGCTGTGGATCGTGACACCGACATCGATGCTGATGCAGCCGGTGAGGGTGAGGAGTGCAACGGTGCCCGTCGCCAGTGCGGCCAGTGCTTTCGGCGTCTTCATTGTTCTTGGAGTCCTTTAGATGGGGAGTCGCTCACAGCACCGCAACGGTCACGTCGCATCGGCGAGCCTGATAGCCATCATTATCCCGCATGCGGCGCATCTCGCGATGCACTACTGCGTCACCGGCCGGTCTACGCGTCCAGCAGCACCGCGGACGCGGCCGAGACCGTGCGGTCGATCGTGAACTGTCCGAGCACGCGCGTGCCGAGATAGAGCACGGCAGTCTGGCCGGGAGCCACACCGTCAAGGGGTTCTGCCGGGATGACGGTGACAGCATCCGGAGTCACCGTCGCCATCGCGGCCACCGGTTCGGCGTGTGCGCGAATCTGCACATGACAGTCGAACTCGGATGCCGCAGGCGCTGCCCCTGCCCACGAGAAGCGCTCCCCCGAGATCTCGGCGATGGCGAGCGCCTCACGCGGTCCCACGATCACCGTGTTGTTCACGGGTCGCACTTCGAGCACGAAACGCGGCTTTCCATCGGAGGCGGGCACGCCCAGGTGCAAACCGCGCCGCTGCCCCACGGTGAAGGCGTGCGCGCCCTCGTGCGTGCCCACGACCGCTCCCGAGAGGTCGAGAACCTCACCCTGCTCGACACCCACCTTCTCCGCAAGCCATGCGCGCGTGTCGCCATCGGGAATGAAGCAGATGTCGTGACTGTCGGGCTTGTGCGCAACGCTCAAGCCCCGCGCCACCGCTTCCGCGCGCACAAGGGCCTTGGAGGGCGTCGCACCGAGCGGAAAGTAGCAGTGCGCGAGCTGCTCGGCGGTGAGCACGCCCAGCACATAGGACTGATCCTTGGCGGCGTCAGAGGCGCGGTGCAGCTCAATGCCTTCTACCCCCTCCACGAGCGAGGCGTAGTGACCCGTGCACACCGCATCGAATCCCAGTTCCACCGCGCGCTCCAGCAGGGCCGCGAACTTGATCTTCTCGTTGCAGCGCATGCAGGGGTTGGGGGTGCGACCGGCTTGGTATTCGGCGATGAAGTCGCCGATCACTTCCTCGCGGAAGCGCTCGGAGAAGTCCCAGACATAGAAGGGGATGCCGAGGCGATCCGCCGCGCGACGCGCATCGAGCGCGTCTTCGATGGTGCAGCATCCGCGACTGCCGGTGCGAAGCGTGCCACCGGCACGTGAGAGCGCCAGATGCACACCCACGACCTCGTGGCCTGCCTCGACGGCGCGCGCGGCAGCCACGGCGGAGTCCACCCCGCCGCTCATCGCTGCCAGAATCCTCATGATTCCAGTGTACGAGGGCGCTCAGTGGCCGGGGCGCACACCGAAGCCCGCACGCGGCGGCTCAGCGGCTGGCCCGCGCGTAGGCGTCACCGATCACGGCGACAGCGGCCTCAACGTCGGCCTCGGTCGAGGTGTGCCCGAGGCTGAAACGCAGAACACTGCGGGCATCCTTTTCGCTGCGCCCCATCGCCATCACGACATGCGAGGGTTCGGCGACACCCGCCTGGCAGGCCGAACCGGTCGAGACGGCGATCCCGGCGGCATCCAGCAGAAACAGAAGGCTCTCGCCCACGGCATCCGGAAAGAGCAGATGCGCGTTACCGGCAAGCCGCTCTTCGGGGTCGCCGAGGAGTTCGGCGCTCGGCACGGCATCACGGATGCCGCGCACGAGACGTTCGCGCAGCCCGCGCAGCCGGATCGACTCCTGCTCGCGTTCGGCCGCGGCAAGGTCGGCGGCGACGGCGAAGGCAACCGCACCCGCGACATCCTGCGTACCGCCTCGCAATCCTCGCTGTGGTGCACCGCCGTAAAGGAGCGGCATCATGCGCGCCGTGCGCGCGACGACCAGCGCGCCCACTCCCACAGGCGCCCCCACCTTGTGGCCACTGACGCTCAGAGCGACAAGACCCGTGGCGTCGGGGGCATCGCCGCGCAGATCTCGAAAGGAGAAGGCCACGTGACCGAGCGCCGCGACGGCATCCAGGTGCAGGGGCACATTGCTCGCCGAGGCAGCGGCCGTCAAAGAGAGGGCATCGTTGATCGTGCCCACCTCGTTGTTCGCGATCATCGCCGTCGCGAGCGCGACCGTGGGCATGGCGATCATCTGCGCAAAGCTGTCGGCCGCGATACGCCCCTGCGCATCGAGAGGCACCGAGATGACTCCCGCGCCGTCACGGTGCAGAGCCGCCACGGTGTCCATCGTCGCGTGGTGCTCGCCGTCAGGAAGCACGATCTCAGACCGTTCTTCGGCGCGCGCAAGCCACAGTCCGCGCAGCGCCGTGTTGATCGATTCAGTGCCGCCCGAGGTGAAGACGAGCTCGATGGCCTCACAGCCGAGCACAGCCGCGAGGCGTTCGCGCGCCTCCTCCAGCATGCGGCGCGCCCCCTGCCCCGCGCCGTGCGTCGAGAAGGCGTTGCCGACCGTCTCGGATGCCACAAGCCAGGCCTCGCGCGCCTCGGCGCGCAGTGGGGTGGTCGCGGCGTGGTCGAGATAGATGCGCATGGCTTCGGCTATCTAGAAGAGCAGCGCCGCCAGGCGCGTGCGGGCCGATGCCACCCGGGGATCCCCGTCGCCGACGAGCCCGAACAGCTCGACAAGACGCTCCCGGACCTCGGCTCGCTCGCCCTCGGGCAACGCGGCGAACAGATCAAGCAACCGCCCGAAGGCGTCATCGACGTGACCACCGCTCAGATCGATGTCGGCGACCAAGAACTGCGCCGGCACGTCCATCGGCGCGGCTGCGGCTGCGGCGCGAGCGGCGTCAAGGTCTGCCCCCGCAACGCGCTGCAAGAGCCTGACCTGACCGAGCCCCGCGCGGGCGTCGTGATCGCGTGGGTTCTCGGCGAGCGCCGCCTCATATGCGGCGATCGCACCCGGCAGATCGCCCGCTTCGATGGCCGCAAAGGCTTCGGCGTGCCGGGCCGGCAGAGGCGGCTCCTCCGCATCGCCCTCGGTGGCACCCTCAGCGACGGCGACCGAGCCCGTCACCCCGTTCTGGGCGGCAAGTTCGAGAAGCTGCCCGATGACCTGACGCACCTGTTGCTCCGGCACGGCACCGGTGAACATCGGCACAGCCTGCGTGGCGACAAGGGCGATCACCATCGGGATCGACTGCGCATTGAAGGCCTGTGCCAACTGCGGGTTGGCGTCGACATCGACCTTGGCGAGCACGACCCGACCGCCGTGCTCGCGCACGACCTTCTCGAGAATCGGGCTCAGTTGTGTGCACGGCCCGCACCACTGCGCCCAGAGATCCACGACAATGGGAACGCGACGAGAGAGCTCGAGGTACTGACCGAAGCTCGCATCCGTCACATCCACCACGACACCGGTTTCGGTCGCGGGAGAGGCCCCGGATGCCGGTGCCCGATCACGGAGCACCGAAAGGTCCACGGCGCCGCGTAGCGCCGCGGCGGAGATGTCGCTCATCGGATCACCTCGACTTTGACCAGCTTCTGATGCACGGCGAGAAGTCGGATCGGATCGGACGATGCCGTGCTCGGAACCGAGAAGAAGAGCTGCAGGCTGTAGCTGGTCTCCACACCCCGCGGTGCCTCGGCAACGCCGGTGAGAGTGACGGCTTCTTCGTTGTTGAGCTGGATCACACCCAGCTCATTGGTCGGAGTCACCCGCTCCCAATCGATCACATCGACGGCAACGATCGCGCCACTGTCCAAAGTTCCGAGGGCGATGGGAACATTGCTCGTCGTGCGCATCTCGAACTCGACCTGAGAGGTCTCGGCAGCGCCGTGCTCGGCCAGGGCCGAGACGACAAGCTGACGGCTTTCGAAAATCGAGGCCACAAGACGATGCGTTGCCTCATCGAACAAAGAATAGAACTCGCTCGCTTCGCCCTCGTCGACGATATTCGCGAAGGTTGCGGCGATGGCGTTCGGCGCGACGCTCAGAAACGGCGAGTCCGGCGGTATCAACTGACTGCCCAGCCACGCCGGGGCGAGGTTCGGCAGAACGGTGGCAGGCTGCATCTCGGCGAAGTGGGTAATGCGATAGGGCTGCCAGGGGTCATCCTGCACGATCGTGAAGATCACCGGTGCCGACTGGTCGCCGGCGGCCGACTCCGCGAGGAACAGAACCGTGCGTGGCCAACTCAACTGTGCCTGGGGCAGCAGAATCGTGATCCGATCGGTCGGGATCGCCGCGGGCATGTCCCGATCTTCGAGCTTGTCGCGAAGGATGTAATCGGTTTCTCGCTCCGCCAGGGGTGTTCCCGTCATCCTCGTGCGCAGAAGCTCGACATCGAGCGCCTGGTCAGCTTCTGCGATGGCTGCCGCGAGGCGCTGCAGGATGCGTGCGGCTTGCACCTCGGTGACAGCCGGAGTCTGCTGGTCTTCGGAGGGGGGCGCGGTTGCGCTCGGGCTGGCCTCGGGGGGCTCGGGAAGCCTCGGCCACACATCCGCCGTGCACCCGCTGAGCAGAACAAGGCTCACACCGAGCGCGGGAAGCGCGAACCGGTTGTTCTGGCGGCGCGAGCGCCGTGTCGGTGGCGTCGTGGGCTGCGATGCCGGATCGTTCGGCGGCAACGCCGGATCGGCGGAATCAGCCGGGACATCGACGGGTGCCGTTCGTGGGGCGGGCGGAATCGCGGGAGGGGCGTCGCCCTCGTCGAGAACACGAAGGGGGGTGCTCGGGTACACCCTGCCGATGGGCTCGGTCTGTGTAAGGCGTCCCGATCCCTTGCGTCGCGGTCCCTTGCCGCGACGCTGGAAGCGCACGGCTTGAGACCACAGCATCACGCCCAGACCCAGCAGAAGTGTGCCCCCCACGAACATCGGGCCGACCCACGGGGTGGAGTTGTCCAGCGGCCACGACACGACGATGTCTTGCGGGGCGTTCGCCACGCCATCGTGCGCGATCAGCACGCTCATGCCCTCGGGAAGATGCAGGGGCGCGATGATGGCCTCCCTGTCGCGGTACTCATCAAGCCACAGATCGGAGCCGACGGGGTTGCGCACAGGGGGTTCCGACTGCGGGGGGTCGACGGGTTCTTCTGCGTCGGCGTCTTCGGCCTCGGGATCAACTGTGTCGGGCAGCGGATCTGACACCGGCGGCGCCTCAACCGTCGTCACCGTGTACTCACCGACGTCGTTGAGGTCGATGACGTTATAGCGTGAGTCAGAAAGCCACGCCCGCAGATCGTCGGTGCGACCGTAGGCGAGAAAGAGATCCCCTTCGCCGCGCACAAGAACCGTCTGCGTGCCTCCACGCAAACGAAGCACCTCGCCGTCGATCATGGTGAACGGTGCGGGGCTATCGACGAGAAGCGTCAACTGCTCACTCTTCGGGCCGAGAAGAACGGTGCGCTGAGCGACGCCCGCTCCGATGAGCAGCGTGGCGAGGACGAGAGCCATGACGGCCCAGACGAAACGCACGGAATATCTCTCCTCCACGATCCCGGCCATCGCCGCAGATCTGCAACTCGAAGTTTCAGACTAGCGAATGGTGCTGGGATTTCGCCGGATGACCTCCTCCAGAAGCCACACACCCGTGCAAGAAGTTCTGTGCGAGAGCCGCCCGGATCGCTACGCTGAGTATCGACCGCAGAGGAACTCGACGAGGAGTGGCATGAAAGTCCTTCACCCCTTCCGCACCGCACTGATCGCGACGCTCGGCGTAGGCGTGGGAATCCTCCTCATCACAAGCTTTGAGACTCTCTCGGTGGTGCTGCTCTACGCCGGAACTGCGCTGTTTCTGAGTCTCGGCATCGACCCGGCTGTGCGTTGGCTGGAGCGCAGACGTCTTCCCCGCTGGGCAGCGGTGCTCTCAGCCGTGCTAGCCCTGCTGGCGATCTTCGCCGGGATCATCGCTCTCGTGCTGCCAGTGATCGTCTCCCAAGTCATGCAACTGTATGAACAGGTCATGGAATGGGTGAATCGACCGACTTTCCTTCTGGATGTCGAACAGTTCCTCAGCGAGCTCTTTCCGAGGCTGGAAGTCAATCGCCTGATCCAGGATGCGCAAGACTGGCTGATCGCAAACCTCGGTTCGATCACCGGTGGTGTCATCTCGATGAGCCTGTCCTTCGCCTCGGGGCTCTTCGGCGCCTTCATCGTGCTGATTCTGACGATCTATCTCACCGCATCGATGCCTTCCCTCAAGAGCGCGGTGTATGCGCTCGTCCCCGCGTCCCGACGTGAGCGTTTCCGTGATCTCGGCGAACAGATCACCGACTCCGTAGGGCACTACGTCATCGGTCAACTCAGCCTCGGCATGATCAACGGTCTGCTGAGCGCCATCTTCTTGACGATCATCAAAGCACCGTTCCCCGCGGTGCTCGCCGTGATCGCCTTCTTCTTCTCGCTGATCCCCTTCGTCGGCACTCTCACCGGCTCGACGATCATCGTCTTGCTGTGTTTGGTGCCCGGGCTCGGTTCGCCCGCCACAGCGATCGCCGCGGGTATCTACTACCTGATCTACATGCAGCTCGAGGCCTATCTGATCTCGCCGCGCATCATGAGCAGGGCGGTGTCTGTACCAGGGGCGGTCGTGGTCGTGGCGGCCCTTTCGGGTGGTGTGCTCCTGGGCCTTCTGGGTGCGCTGATCGCCATCCCGGTCGCGGCGAGCCTGCTGATCATCTACCGACAGGTCGTCATCCCCAGGATGCAGCAGCGCTGAGTCCTTTAGGGCTCCGGCCACTCCGTCGCCAGCGGGAGGGCGCGCGGGTTGACGGCGGCGACGATTTCGTTCAGCACACGCCGGGTCTGGTTCTCGCCCACCCAGAGGTGCTTGCCCTCTTCGACCGCCACGAGCTGCGCCTGAGGTATCGCCGCAAACCGCTCTCGAGCCTCGGCGGGTCGCAGATAGTCATCGAACTCGGGGATCAGCGCCACGACCGCCTTTGCCTCTCCCGCCCACGCAGCCAGCTCATCGGCACTCGTGCGATGCAAAGGAGGGGACAGCAGGATGACGCCCGCAATGTCATGCTCGCGACCGTACTTCAGCGCCAGCTCGGTGCCGAAAGACCACCCCAGCAGCCAGGGTCGCGGAAGGCCACGGTCGCGCACGAGATCCATCGCCGCGGCCAGATCCCACCGCTCGGCGATGCCGGCGTCGAACGAACCCTCACTCTGCCCCCGCGGAGAGCGCGTTCCGCGCGTGTTGAACCGCAACACCGCGAGGTCCGCGAGGGCGGGAAGTCGCGCGGCGGCCTTTCGCAGAATATGCGAATCCATGAAACCGCCCGCCGTCGGCAGGGGATGCAAGGTCACAAGCGTCGCGAACGGTTCGGCATCCTGCGGCAGCGCCAACTCGCCCACCAGCGTCAGCCCGTCGCTCGTGAACAGTTCGATGTCCTCGCGGCGACCCGGCAGCACAATCGGACCTCGAATCTCGGTGCTCATCGCATCCTCCAGCAGCGCGTGTGCCAGTGCCGCCGGGCGGCAAGGTCCGCGTGGTCACCGAGAATCCCGTCGGCACGCCAGGTGACGAGGTGCGCCACGCCCACGGCGATCGGCACGGGGCATCCCGGGCACACATACTCTTTCACCGCCTGCGCCTCGGAAACCGGCTGCACGATCCACTCCCGACCGTCACGGAACTCGGTGCGCTTCCACCCCGCCAGAAGGTGCTCGAAAGAGTCGTTGACGGGGGTTTCGTCGCGGCGACGATGAGAGCGAGGCATGAGGTCACCACCAGTGATTCTTGGTCCAGAAGACATAGGCCTGCTCCCACCCGCCATAGCGCTTCTGCGCGTATCCATCGGCCCAGCGCAGATTGTCGACGGGGTGATATCCGTTTCCCGGCACCTTGCTGCACGGAAGAGCCTGCACAAGGCCACACGCTCCCGAACTGCGGTTGGTCGCATTGGGATTCCAACTGCTTTCACGCTGAACGATGTAGTCGACATAGACCCAGTCTTCTTCGGCGATTCCGGCCTCCGTGAGCCACTGGCTGCGGGTGCCTCCGCCGGTGAAGGGCGTCAAGCCCGTCTGGGGGTGTTTGTTCGTGACCCCGAAGCTGCCGCGCTCTTCGAGAGTGACCCGACCGTCGGCGCTGCCCCCTATGGTCAGGCTTTGCGCGTCTTGTGCGATTTTCGCCTCGGTGCTGAGCGTTCGGTGGTCACCCGGCTGCACCCCGAACGCCGTGCCCGTCGGGGCGACGATGGCAGCGGTCAATCCCAGCGCACCGAGCACCGCAATCACCGCCACCGCGCGACGGCGGAGCGACGGCCGGGAAGTCGCGGGGTCGCCGGCGCGAGAGCGCCGTCGGCGCCCGGCGGGCATAGTGTGCGGTTCGGTGATCACAATGCTGTGATTCTACCCAGCCGTTGCGAGAGAAAGGCGGGAGTCGGCCTCAGCGCACGGCGAGGATTACCTCGATCGAGGCATCCAAAACGGCATCCACCTGCTCTTCGCGATAGCCCCGTCGTCGCATCCGGAATGCCGCACGACGCAACTGCTGGGCCTGGAGTGCCTCGCCGTCGCGAAGAAACCGCGCGATGCGATCGGCGACGGCATCGACCTCTTCTACCCGGTAGCCAAAGGTCAGAAAGCCGGTGCGTGCGAACCGACGCCCGCGACGGCGGCTGAGGCGGTCGAGGATCTCTTGACCCCGTTCGCGCGCGCGGGCGAGCCAGGCGTCTGCACCCTCCTCGCTGATCGCCGCCGTGCGCTCACGGAGTGCCACAGCCTCTTCGAGGGCCTCAAGGCGCTGATCGACGGAACTGGTCACGTAGCCGTGCTTCGCGAGCGGGAACGATGCCTGCCGGATCTGTGCCGCCGTCACCGCACCATCGCCCGCGTCGATGCTGGCGCCTGCGGTGAGCAGAAAGGCGTCAACGGCCGCTATCTGATACCCCAGCCCGTGCTCCACGCGCGGCAGTGCCTTGCTCCCCTTCGTGACAGCGAGACTCGGTTCGTTCGTCATGACCACTACGCCCCCGCCCACAGCGGCAGCACATGGGCCAGAAGCAGAGCCATCGCCGCAGAGGGCAGGATGCTATCGAGCCGGTCCAGAAGTCCCCCGTGCCCCGGAAGCCAGGAACTGATGTCTTTCACGCCGAGGTCACGCTTCATCATCGACTCGGTCAGATCGCCCAGGGTGGCCGTCAGCAGAATCAGCACCCCGAAGACGAGACCTGCTCCCCAGGGCAGATTCAACATATAGATCGCAAGCAGTATCCCGGCGGCAACAGAGACAACGACCGACCCCGCGAAGCCTTCCCAGGTCTTTTTCGGACTGATCTTGGGTGACATCGCGTGCCTGCCGAACATCAGGCCGAAAGCGTACGCACCCGTGTCCGCGCACACCACCACCACAACGAAGGCGAGCACCCACCATTGACCGCCCTCGAGCCGCATGATCAAAATCGTGAGACTCGCGAGGAACGCAACGTATATCGGGATGAACCCGCCGAAGAGCGCGTCGGCAAGCACGTCGCCGTGGTTGCGTGCGTCGGCGGCGAACATCTGCCCGATCAAACGCCAGACCACGATGAACGTCACTGCCACCGCCACCGCCACCCAGAGCAACCAGCGCTCGGCGAAACCCGCCGTGACCACGATGAGGGCGGCCCCGAGCACTTGCGGAACGATGTCGACCCGACGCCCGCTCTCGCGGAACGCGCGTGAGAGCTCGAAAGTTCCGAGCAAGACGCACAGCCCGACCAGCAGGATGAAAAGCCACTTCCAGATCAGCAGGGATGCCATCAGCACCGCACCGAAACCGAGGCCGATGAGGATCGCGAGGATCAGATTGCGCCCCGTGCGCTGCTTGATCCGCTCATTCGCCTCTTCGAGGTGATCGCGCGCATGCTCGAGCTGGTCTCTGGCATGAGCGACCTGCTGCTCGAGGTGATCGCGCGCGTTCGAGACGTGGTGCTCGAGCTCGTCGCGCAACTCTACGCGCTTGGCACGCCAGCGCCAGCGCGCTTTGGTGTCTCCGGGGGTGGCGGCATCCGGAGGCTCTGCAGCATCTCCGGCACCGCGTTCAGAAGTCTTGGTCATCGTTCAGACCTCGAGAAGCTCGGCCTCTTTGCGCTTGAGCGCCTCGTCGATCTGGTCGACGTGCGCACGCGTCAGGGCGTCAAGCTCCTTCTCGCCACGCGCCACTTCATCTTCACCGACTTCGGCCTTGAGCGCGTCGATCTGATCCTTGGCCTTGCGGCGGATGCCGCGCAACTGCACACGCGCGTCCTCACCCTTCGCGCGCACGAGTTTGACATACTCCTTGCGGCGTTCCTCGGTGAGTTCCGGCAGTGTCACGCGCACGATGTCGCCGTCGTTCGTGGGATTGGCACCGAGGTTGGGCATATCGCGCACCGCCTGCTCGATGGCTTTGAGCGCCGTCTTGTCATAGGGCGTGATCAGCAGCGTGCGCGCCTCGGGGTTGGCAAGGGATGCCAACTGCGCCAGAGGCGTCAAAGAACCGTAGTACTCGACCATGAGCTTCTGGAAAAGCTGAGGGTTCGCTCTGCCGCTGCGCACCGTGCCGAAGTCTTCTTTGGCGGCGTCGACCGACCGACCCATACGGGACGTGGTGTCAGCGAGGATATCCGCGATCACAGCGACTCCAATCGTGGTGTGTCAAGACCATTCTACGCGGGTGCGCGCGTGCGGCCCGCCGCGTCAGCAGAAGCACTCTGCGACTCTGCGGCGCTCTCGGACACGAGCGTGCCGATCGCTTCGCCGAGCAGAGCTTTGGTGATGTTGCCGGCCGGTTCCATGCCGAAGATGCGCATGTCCATGCTGTTGTCCATGCACAGGCTGAAGGCGGTGGAGTCGACAACCTTGAGGTCGCGCTTGAGGGCCTCTCGATAGCTCAGGCTCTCGAAGCGTGTCGCCGAGGTATCCTTGCGCGGGTCTGCGGAATACACCCCGTCGACACCGTTCTTTGCCACGAGCACCTCGGTCGCGCCGATCTCGAGCGCGCGTTGGGCTGCAACCGTATCCGTCGAGAAATAGGGAAGCCCCGCGCCGGCACCGAAGATGACGACGCGACCTTTCTCCATATGGCGTTCAGCGCGCAGCGGGATGTACGGCTCTGCCACCTGCGTCATCGCAATTGCCGACTGCACGCGGGTGGGAGCACCCGCCTGCTCGAGAAAATCTTGGAGCGCCAGAGCGTTCATCACCGTGCCGAGCATGCCCATGTAGTCCGCTCGACCCCGATCCATGCCGCGCTGGCTGAGCTGAGCGCCGCGAAAGAAGTTGCCCCCTCCGACCACAACAGCGATCTCGACCTGCCCCGTGGCTGCGGCGATCTCGCGGGCGATGTCGCTCACAATGTCCGGGTTGACGCCGAGGCTGCCGCCACCGAAGGCTTCACCGGACAGTTTCAGCACAACACGACGCTTGCCAGTTTTCGCGGTCATGTCCACTCCTCATTGTTCTGTTTCACGATAGCGCCCCGCAGGCAAGAAAATGAGGCCCGGATCACGAAGACCCGGGCCTCATCTGCTCTTTAGGCTCCGACCTTGAAGCGCGCGAAGTCGGTAATGGTGATACCGGCATCCTTCGCGACCTGAGCGATCGAGAGCTTGTTGTCTTTGGCGTAGTCCTGCTCGAGAAGCGCGACCTGCTTGAAGAAGGCAGCAACGCGGCCCTCGACGATCTTCGGCAGCGCGGCTTCGGGCTTGCCCTCATTGCGCGAGATCTCGGTGACGATCTCGCGCTCCTTGTCTACCTCGTCAGCCGGAACGTCGTCGCGAGCGAGGTAGGAGGGGTTGGCGAAGGAGATATGCTGCGCGATGCTGCGCGCGGTCTCGGCGTCGCTACCGGTGTAGACGACGACCACGCCGATCTGCGGGGGCAGATCTTTGCTCGTGCGGTGCAGGTAGACCTCGAAGGCGTCACCGGTGAGGGTGCGCACGCGACGCAACTCCACCTTCTCTCCGATGATCGCTGCCTCTTCAGAGATGAGCTGTTCGACCGTCTTGCTGCCGGCGGGCGCGGCGAGTGCTGCCTCGACCGAGTCGGCTGCCGCGGCGGCGACAGCGTCGGCGACAGCGTCGGCCAGTGCGATGAAACGCTCGTTCTTGGCAACGAAGTCGGTCTCACAGGCGAGTTCGACCAGGGTCACACCCTTGGCGTGCTCGCGCGCGGTGACCAGACCCTCGCTCGTGGAGCGGTCGGCACGCTTGGCGTTGCCTTTCGCCCCCTTGAGACGAAGGATCTCAACGGCCTTCTCGATGTCGCCATCGGCTTCTTCGAGAGCGTTCTTCGTGTCGACCATTCCGGTGCCCAGCTGCTCACGCAGCGCCTTGATGTCGGCAATGGAGAAGTTGGCCATGTGCGGTGGCTCCTTGCTAGATGTATCGGGAAAGTGTCAGTCGTTCGGGGTTTCGGATGCTTCAGCGGTCTCGGTCGCCGGGGCGGCTTCGACGGGCTCGACAGCCTCAACGGCGGCCTCAGCGACCGTTTCGGTGCTCGCGCCTTCGAGGAGTTCGCGCTCCCACTCGGCCAGCGGCTCGGCATCGCCGGCATCCGGACTGTGCTTCTGCTGCAAGCCTTCGGCAGCGGCGTCGGCGATGATGCGGGTGAGCAGAGCCACCGAGCGGATCGCGTCGTCGTTGCCCGGAATCGGATACTGGAAATCGTCGGGGTCAGCGTTGGTGTCGAGGATGCCGATCACCGGAATCCCGAGCTTCTTGGCCTCGTTGATCGCGAGGTGCTCGCGCTTTGCGTCTACGACCCACAGTGCCGAGGGGGTCTTGCTGAGGTTGCGGATACCGCCCAGCGACTTGTGCAGCTTGTCGAGCTCGCGCTTCTTGAGCAGCAGTTCCTTCTTGGTGAAGCCGGTCGAGGCGGGGTCGTCGTAGTTGAGCTCTTCGAGCTCCTTCATGCGCGAGAGGCGCTTGGAGACCGTGGAGAAGTTCGTGAGAAGTCCGCCGAGCCAGCGCTGATTCACATAGGGCTGACCGACCCGCGTGGCCTGCTCAGCGAGGATTTCCTGCGCCTGCTTCTTGGTGCCGACGAAGAGGATCGTGCCGCCGCGGGCCACGGTCTCCTTCACGAAGTCATAGGCCTGATCGATGTAGGCCAGTGACTGCTGCAGGTCGATGATGTGGATGCCGCTGCGCTCGGTGAGGATGAAGCGCTTGACTTTCGGGTTCCACCTGCGGGTCTGGTGCCCGAAGTGCACGCCGCTGTCGAGCAACTGGCGAATGGTGACGACGGCCATGGCCGCTCTCCTGTTCTTGGCGCCTGAGCGCCATACTCGGTTGTGCACCGGCGGATGCCGGCGATCCTGGTGCCCGACACGCACTTCCGCCCACTCTTTCGAGGGGACCGGTGGAAGTGAGACGGCCGCGAACGGAGTCGCTCTGGGCACGCGTAGTCACCCCGGAATCGGGGTGCGGATTCCAGTGTATCAGGATGCGCCGCGGTGCCCGTCTGCATGGGGAGAGCGGCGGTCGTCATCCCCCGCGCCTTCGCCATGCTTCCTTGCGCGATGTCGGATGCCCGTCTTCTCCTGCACAGACGGGGCGCGGGGCTGCTTATTCGCACTCGCACCGGATCGTGATGAGGTGAGATCGGGTTCTGACAGGGTGCAGGGATGCCCATGCGTCTCCCCCATCGCCTGCTCGCTGGCGCGGCGGTGTGCGGCCTCGTGCTGGCGTTCACGCCGACCGCACCGGCTGCCTCGACCGCCTCTGCTGTCGAGCCGGTCTCCTTGTGGACCGCGACAGAAGAGTGGATGTGGCCCGTCGCCGGGCCGCGGGTCGTGCGCACCCCCTACCAGGCGCCCCCGCACCCCTGGTCATCCGGGCACCGCGGCATAGACATCGCCCCTCTTCTCGACACCACCGTGCGCTCCCCCGCATCCGGCGTCGTCGCCTTTCGCGGCACGGTCGTCGACCGTCCGCTCATCACGATCGCGCACGCGGGCGGGCTTGTCACCACCCTGGAACCCGTGGCATCCGCGTTGCACCCCGGCGACACCGTCAGAGCGGGTGAGGATGTCGGCACCCTCGCCCTCGGTGGCCACACACCCCCCGGGCTTCTGCACGTGGGTGTGCGCTGGCACGGTGCCTATATCAACCCACTGCTTCTGCTCGGCGGTGTTCCTCGCGCGATTCTTCTTCGCTGCTGTGATCCACTGCCCTAGATGCACCTAGGCGCGAGGGTGTGCGAGGCGGTAGCTCGCCGCGAGCCGCTCGGCGGAGACGTGCGTGTATATCTGGGTGGTGCCCATGCTCTCGTGCCCGAGAATCTCCTGCACCGAACGCAGATCGGCGCCGCCGTCCAGCAGATGCGTGGCGGCAGAGTGCCGGAGCGTGTGTGGTCCGGCCGCACGATCGCCCACGACGGGAGCGAGACTCCTCGCGACGAGTTCGTAGACCACCCTCGTGCTCATCGCGCCCCCCCGCACGGCGAGAAACAGCGCGGGCGGCGTTGCGGGGTTGCGCGCGGCCAGGGCGGGGCGCGCGCGTCGCAGGTAGGCGGCGACAGCATCCCTCGCGGGAACACCAAAGGGCACGACCCGTTCTTTCGCGCCCTTGCCGAGCACGCGCGCTGTCATCCGGTCGAGGTCCACATCGGTGGCGACGAGCCCGCACAGCTCGGAGACACGCATCCCCGAAGCGTAGAGCAGCTCCAAGGCCGCGTGATTCCGCAGCGCTATCGGGTCGCCCTCGATGGCGGATGCCCGTGCGGCGTCCAGCATCTGTGCGAGCGCCCCCGTCGAGACAACCGTCGGGAGGGGGCGCCCCTTCTTGGGCGTGACCACGCGCAGACTCGGGTCGGTCGGCACGAACCCCTCATCTCTTGCCCAGGCGAAGAACGATCGCGCCGCGGCCGCGCGACGCGCAAGCGTCGAGCGCGCATCGCCGCGCTGGGTGGCGCGCCAGAGCCATGCGCGCAGATCCTCCAGCTCCACCTCGGCGAGCGGGCGGTCGGGCAGGGCCTCTGCGAGATCCCGCAGATCGCCGCGGTAGGCCTTCACCGTCGCGGGCGAGAGCCTTCGCACGCGCTCGATGTGAGTGACGAAAGCCTCGGCTGCCTCGGCGATCCGCATGGCTCTAGTCTCGCCGTCAGCGGTCGCTGGCGCTCGTTTGCCTCGCCGCGCAGCGACAACTCGTGATCAGCCCCTTTGCTTCCACCCGCCCTCGTATCGCTGCACATGGCCCTCAAGGGCCAGCATCCCCAGCAGCGACTCGACCCGCTCGACCGAGAGCCCCGAGCGACGGGCGAGGTCAACAGAGGTGCGCACGCTGCGACTGCTCAGGGCGTCGCAGAGACGTGTGCGATCGTGGTCGCGCCGTGGGGGCGGGCTCGGCTCATAGATCGGAACACCGAGCAACTCACGCACCTCGTCGGCGCTGGTGACGCAGCGGGCGTCGTATTCGCGCAGCAGGCGGTGACACCCGGCGGATGCTGCCGAGGTCACCGGCCCGGGCACCGCGCCCAGGGGGCGACCGAGATCGGCGGCGTGACCGGCGGTGTTGAGCGATCCGCTGCGTGATCCCGCCTCGACGACGACGGTGGCGGCACCGAGAGCCGCGATCAGGCGATTACGAGCGAGAAAGCGCCACTTGGTCGGTGCGGCACCGCAGGGAAGCTCGCTCACCACCGCGGCGCGCGCGGCGATGTCGTCGAAGAGACGCGTGTGGCCCGAAGGGTAAGCGCGGTCCACGCCTCCGGCGAGAATCGCGATGGTGAGTCCCCCGCCGCTCAGAGCCGCGCGGTGGGCGGCGCCATCGATGCCATAGGCGCCGCCAGAGACGATCAGCGTGCCCGTTGCGGCAAGTTCCGCGGCCAGTTCGCGCGTCACATGCTCGCCGTAGCCCGTCGCGGCACGCGCGCCGACCAGGGATACAGCGCTGAACCCCTCTGTCAATGCTCTCGGGTCACCACGCACCCACAGCGCCGCGGGTGCGTGAGGGCCAAGATCGTCGAGGCGAGAGGGCCACTCGGAGTCTCCGGGGAGCACGAGTCGAAGTGCCCGCCTGACGGCGGTGCGCACCGGACCACGTAGCGTCGCGGGTTCGGCACGCGGCAGCCATCGCGCCCGCGCTTCGAGAAGCACGGCTGAGGGGATGCCGGGCACGCCCTCGTGTGAGAGAGCAAGTTCCAGCCCCTCCCTTGCCCCCACCACCGCGCGCAAAGCTCCGGCGACCGAGTCGCCCGGTTCGCTTAGAACGCTCCACGCGATGTGGGCAAGCACCTCTTCGACGGGGCGCCGCTTGTTCAGCCGCGCGGCGAGCTCTCGTAGTTCGGCGTCTTTTATCAGCGTCGCGATCACAGCGGAACCCCTTGTCTCAAAAAGAGCGCTCGACCGAGATGATCGCTCGTGGGGGCGGATGCCCCGGCGACATCGGCGATCGTCCAGGCCAGCCGCAGCACACGGTCGTAGCCGCGAAGTGTGAGCGCGCCGAGGTGCAGGGCGCGGTCGAGCGGCGCGCGCACCTCAGGCGCGAGGCGGTGCTCGCCCTGACGCAACCAGCTTCCGGACACCTCGGCGTTGCGGCGCCAGGGCGTTGCGGACAGGCGGTGCGCTGCGCGGTGACGAGCGGCGCACACGATTTCGCGCGCCGCATCCGAGGTCGTCTCGCCTCGCGCACCGCTGGTCGCCGCAGCCGTTGCCCTGCTGACGTGCAGTTCGATGTCGATGCGGTCACGGAGCGGCCCCGAAAGCCGTCGCGCGTAGCGCCGGATCGCCGCGGGTGGGCAGATGCAGTTCTCACCCCGCACCCCGTATCTGCCGCAGGGGCAGGGGTTCATGGCCATGATCAACTGAAAACGTGCCGGATAGCGCACACTCATACCCGCCCGGTGAATCTCTATGGTGCCGGTCTCGAGGGGTTGCCGCAGTGCGTCCAGCGCCGCGGGCTGGAACTCGGCCGCCTCGTCCAGCAGCAGCACCCCGTGGTGTGCGCGAACGATGGCACCCGGGCGGATCAAACGCGAGCCTCCTCCCACCAGCGCCGCCATCGAGGCGCTGTGGTGAGGGGCTTGCAGGGGTGGGCGTCGGTCGAGCGAGGTCACCGGTTCGCCGGTGAGAGAGCGCACGGCGGCGACCTCCAGAGCGGCCTCGTCATCGAGGGGTGGAAGGATGCTCGGCAGACGCGCCGCGAGCATCGTCTTGCCCGCCCCCGGCGGCCCGTTCAGCAAGAGGTGATGGCCCCCCGCTGCGGCCAGGATCACGGCGTCCACAGCGCCGGGCTGACCCACGACATCGGCGAGATCGAGTTCAGAGTCGCCCGATGGCGGTGGCGTGGGCATCCGCACCGGCTCGACGCTCGGCGGCTCGATCGCCGCGCCGTGCCACATCGCGACCTCGCCCAGGCAGGCGGCCCCGCGTACCTCGATGTCGGGCACGAGTCGGGCCTCAGCCTCGTTTGCGGTGGGCACGATCACGCTCTCGAACCCGGCACGGGACGCCGCAAGCACCGCGGGCAGCACGCCCGGCACGGGCCTGAGTCGCCCGTCGAGGCCCAGTTCGCCCAGGTGCACAACGCGCGCGATCGACGCGGCATCCACCTGCCCATCGCTGGCGAGCGCTGCCACGGCCACCGCCAGATCGAAGCCCGCACCGTTTTTGGGCAGGCTTGCCGGCGAGAGATTGACGGTGAGCCGGCGTCGCGGCATCGCCAGACCGCTGTTCTCACAGGCGTTGTGCACGCGCTGCACGGCCTCGCCCAGCGCCTTGTCGGGCAGGCCGATCAAGAAGAAGCCGGGTGTCTGACTCGAAAGATCCGCCTCGACCTCGACAGGATGCCCCACCAGGCCCGCGAGCGCCATCGACCATGTGCGCGCCGTCTTCATCGCAGGTCTCGCAGATGCTCGAGATCGGCGGTGGCGGGGTCGGAACCGGTGATCCCGATCGCGTGCAGGCGCAGCATCCGGCCACCGGCATCGCCCGGATGCGCTCTCACCCAGTGGTGGGCGAGACGCCACAGCCGTGCGCGCTTCTGCTCGGTGATCGCCTCGAAAGGATGCCCGAAGGCCACGCCTCGCCGTGTCTTGACCTCGATGACGGCCAACTCGTCATCGCGCACCGCGATCAGATCGATCTCGCCCTCGGAATGCCGCCAGTTGCGTGCCAGGATTTCGTAGCCGAGCTGTTCGAGGTGAGAAGCGGCGCGCACCTCGCCCGCGCGCCCCAGTTCATCCTTTGCTGCCATGACGACAGCGTGTACGCCGCCAGGCGGGCGTCAGGCCACGCGCCGAACGTGGCTGAGAACGCCTCTCGAAAGCTCAATGGTGCAGTGCGGGTCACTCCCCGTCGAGCGACAGCTCCTGCGGCAGCTCGAACTCCCGGGTTTGCAGCTCTTCGACGTTGACATCTTTGAACGTGACGACGCGCACGGCCTTGACGAAGCGGTCGGCGCGATAGATGTCCCAGACCCAGACGTCCTGCATCGAAATCTCGAAGTAGAAGTCGTGCTCGGTGTCGTGGCGAACGACGTTGACCTCATTGGCGAGGTAGAAGCGACGCTCGGTCTCGACGACGAATTTGAATTGCGAGACCACATCGCGATACTCGCGATACAGCGCGGTTTCTAGCTCGCGGTCGTAGTCCTCGAAGGCGTCGTCATCCACGCCCCCAGTCTAGACGGCGGCGCTTGCCTCAGAACAGCGCCGGGGCATCCTTGATCGCCCATGAGGCGCGGTGCAGGGGGCTGAGCCCGTACACGCGGATCGCCTCGCGATGGCCCGCACTCGCATAGCCCTTGTTGTGCTCCCAGCCGTAGACGGGGTGCGCGTTGTGGGCCTGTCGCATCCCCTCGTCGCGTTCGACTTTGGCGATCACGGATGCCGCCGCGATCGACGCGCAATCACGGTCGCCTTTGACCACAGTGCGCACCGCAAGCGGTTCGGGATGCACGCGCGAAAGATAGTCGTGGTTGCCGTCGAGCAGCACGACCGCGGCGTCCAGCTCAGAACCGATGCCGACACTGAGCGCCGTCACCGCCCGCGAGGCGGCATAGCCGAGCGCGCGGACGATGCCGTGCTCGTCGACCTCGGCAGCGCTTGCCCACCCGACCGCCGAGAGACGCACCCATTGCGTGGCGCGTTCGGCGAGCGCGGCCCGCTGTCGTTCGGGCACGAGTTTCGAGTCTCGCAGCCCCTCGGGCATGGGTCCAGCATCCGGTGCAAAGACAACGCCGCCCACCGCGACGGGGCCGGCAAGCGCACCCCGCCCGACCTCGTCGAGCGCCACCACAAGGGGTGAGCGCCGAAGCAGCTCGGCTTCGAGATCGAGAGTGGGGGTGACGATCATTGCGGGTCGGGGATGCCGCTGAAGACGTCTTTCTGACCGCTCACGCCGCCGAGGCGGCCGATCGGCCACATCGTGACGAATGCGCGCCCCACAACATTATCCAGGGGCACGAAACCACCACCGGGACTGTTCTGATGGGTGCGGGAATCCTGCGAGCGGTGTCGGTTGTCGCCGAGCACCCAGAGCGCACCCGGAGGCACGGTCACATCGAAGGCTTCCGCCGAGGCGCGTGTGTCACCCGCCGGCAGCTTCAGATAGCCCAACTCGTTGACGGGCACCCCGTTGATGGTGATCTGCCCGAGGCTGTTGCAGCAGACCACCCGATCTCCGGGCAGGCCGATGATGCGCTTGACCAGATGGTCTTCTGAGTCGGCTGCCGACAATCCGATGAAGGTCATCACCCTCTCGAAACCCTCGACCAGAGGCGAACGCGAGGGTCGCGAGGGAAGCGGCGGCAGCCATCCCCCGGGGTCTTTGAAGACGACGATCTCGCCCCGAGAGTATCCATTCCAGCGCGGTGTGAGTTCGTCGACCAGAATCCGGTCGTTGACCAGCAGGGTGTTCTCCATCGAGGTGGAGGGGATGTAGAAGGCGCGCACGACGAAGGTCTTGAGCAGGAACGACACCAGTACCGCCACCAGCACGATGACGAGCAGATCCCGCAGAAAGATCAAGACCCCGTGTCGACGAGGTGCGTGCTCTTCGACCGTGGCCTCTGACTCACTCATTCATGTTCCCTGTGTCTGCCGTGGCCGCTCGGCCGTAGTACCAGCGTCGCACACTCCTCACAAGAAAGAGCACCCCACGACAGGCATGTCCCGGGGTGCTCTGAAATCTTCGCGCTGTGTGCGGAAAACTCGCGCCTAGTTGTCGCGCTTCTCTTTGATCTTGGCCTTCTTGCCGCGCAGCTCACGCAGGTAGTAGAGCTTCGCACGACGCACGTCACCGCGGGTGACGACCTCGATGTGGTCGATCATCGGGCTGTGCACGGGGAAGGTGCGCTCGACACCCACCTGGAAGCTGATCTTGCGCACGGTGAAGGTCTCGCGCACGCCATCGCCGGAGCGGCCGATGACCACACCCTGGAAGACCTGGATACGCGAGCGGTTGCCCTCGGTGATGTTGACGTGCACCTTGACGTTGTCACCGGGGAAGAACTCGGGGATGTCGGTACGGAGCGAAGCCGCATCGACGACATCGAGGATCTGCATGATCATCTCTTTCTGCATCCGCCGCAGGTCGGGTGCATGGGGAAGGAACTACATCGAGTTTCGTGCTGAACGGCGCCGGTGGCGTCCGCGGGTTCCCCTGAGGCAGAACCATTCACGGCACAAGGGTCTATTCTGCCACGGATGCCGCGCCCAGCCAAACCACCTACACGTGTGATCGGGTCGCGGAGAGTTCGACACTCAATTGTAGGACTGGGTCGCTGACATGTTTTCGATCCCGTTCACAAGTCGTGGCAGATGAAAGTTGAGCCAGCCCCGTGTCTGCGCAAGAGTCGTGCGCACGAGGCGCCCGTGAATGAGCAAATCCCCTGATGCCCACGCCCACTTCACTATTGGATAGTTCGCACTGCCCTCGGGTTGAACCATGTCGGTTGCGAATACCGCCAGTCCGCCGTGCAAAGGGATCTCCTGCGAAACTTGCGACCAACCGTCTGGCCCCGAAAGGTTTGCCAAAAACGCTGCTGCAGACGGCACATTCTGCAGGTCAGCGACACGGACTTGCATGGCTCCAACGCGACAATCCAGTTCGAAAGCGTCGGGGAACTTCTCTTTCATCCACGAAGCCCCACCCCACTCATCGCCTTGATTGAACGGCTGTCCGACAGCGATCTCTTGCGGAGAAAGAAGAAGTGGGCATCCTTTCACCTGTCCGGCTTGATCCCACCCTTTGGCCGAGACGATGGTTCGAAACTTCGCGAGCGCTGCGTCCGCGTCCATGTCGGTCTTCGAAGGGTGAGGCCCTTCGGATCCGGGAAAGGCGCACCCGAAACGATCTGTGGACTCCCAGAGAATGCCGTCTCGACAGAGCTGATTGCTCGCACCGCCCCCCGCGACGACCCAGACTTCCGGCCCTCGCCTCAACTCCTCGGTGATCTGCGTCACTGCCGACTCTTCTGCGGTGAACTCGAACGTTGGTTGTGTCCAAAAACTGTATGTCTCCCCGACAGCCAAGCTCTGTGAAAAGTTGGCAAGCGGCTGCACATTGGCGAAACAGTACCGCTTGCCGTCGGGTCCAACAGTCACCTGCCACGCACGATCATCCCAATACGAAAACGGCGATCGAAGTATGGACTTGCAGAGCACGGAGCTCTCTGCCCAGTAGCCACGGATGCTGAGCTGCGATGGGAGATAGCTGAGGTCCGAGTTTCGCTCCGATGTCGTATTGCCTACCTGGAAGTTGAGCCGGAAGTCCGCCGTCATCGCGGCCTCTCCCGGGGCCGAGTTCTGAACGGACGAACTGACATCGCCCGTGACGAAGGTGAAACCGAACGAGAACGAGTAGCCTTGATCGCCCTTGATCTCGTCGATATACCCGAAGGCGTACGAGCCGCCAACAGGATCATCAAGTTCGCCCAGTTCACGAAATACTGGGTCTTTGAAGCTCATCGGTGGCTTTGACGCCGGAGTGGTTGGTATACCTTCGAGAGAGCCATGATCACTCGCACATCCGCCTAGAGCCGCGACGAGTGAACTCACGACAGCGAGAGTCATCACGACTCTGCCCACCTTGTATGCCCCACGACGATGTGTCACCGAACGCTCTCCGATCCTCAGCGTGAAGGGTGAGTCTTCACAGTCGCGAGTATATCCAATACCCCCCCGCAAGCCCGCGGGATTGGGCGACATCGAGACGCATAGGGCGCGACCCGTCGCAGCGTGGAGAGCCGCTATCGCTCTGCCACGGATGCCGCGCCCGGCCAAACCACGGGGCGCGTGCCTCTACTGCGCCGTGGCGCGAGGAGGGGACTCTTGCACGACGTAGAACTCTCCGGCATCCGCGAGCGGCTCTGCCGAGGCGAGCGGCTCGTCCCATCCTGTCGCCAGGGCATCCAACGATCCGCGTGCCTCAGACCAGAGCTGCCACAACAGCAGCGGAATCATCCCGACCCCGAGCAGAATGGCGAGGGTCAGAAGGATGCCGAACCACCCCTCCGGATAGAAGCCCAGGGCAACGGTGAGCGCCTGCCACGAACCCAGGGCTGCGACATCCCACCATGACGCAGCTCGGTCAAGCCTGGCCACCGGGCGCGCCCTGACCAGCAGGGCGAAGAGGAGTTGTCCGAGCAGCACCGAGGGAATAGCGATGAACAGAACCCAGAGGAACGCCCAGCCGCCCGCGTTGAAGATACCCCACCCGAGCAGCAGCCACAGCGGCAGCACGAAGGCCGCCGGCAAGAGCCAGGCGTAGAAGGTGCGTCGCAACCACATACTGCGATGCTACGCCTGCCACCCGTGCATCAGCCGGAAACAGCCTGTGCGCTCTGTCAGAATGGTGAGCGACGAGAGGATCCATCGTGATTGAACTGCGCACGCCCGCCGAGATCGAGGCGATGCGCCCCGCCGGGCGTTTCGTGGCCGAGACGCTGGCGACGCTGCGCGAAGAGACCAAGGTGGGCACGAACCTGCTGGCGATCGACGCGCGCGCGCACGATCTGATCCGCCGAGCAGGCGCCGAGTCGTGCTACATCGACTATCACCCCTCTTTCGGCGCAAGCCCCTTCGGAAAGGTGATCTGCACCTCGGTCAACGACGCGGTGCTGCACGGTCTGCCGCACGACTACGCTCTGCGCGACGGCGATCTGGTCTCACTGGATTTCGCGGTCTCCATCGACGGCTGGGTGGCCGATTCAGCGATCTCCTTCATCGTGGGCACGCCGCGCGAAGAGGATCTACGCCTCATCGACACCACAGAGCGGGCACTGGATGCCGCCATCGCCGCCGCCGCGGTCGGTCACCGTCTCGGTGACATCTCTGCATCCATCGCCGAGATCGCACATGGCGAGGGCTATTCGATCAACACCGACTTCGGCGGGCACGGCGTCGGCCGCATCATGCACGGCGACCCGCATGTGCCCAACGACGGGCGCGCGGGGCGCGGCTTCCCCTTGCGCGCCGGCCTTGTCATCGCGCTCGAACCCTGGTTTCTGCAGACCACCGACGAACTCGTGACCGACCCCGACGGGTGGACGCTGCGCAGCATCGATGGCTCGCGCGGCGCGCATTCCGAGCACACCATCGCGGTGACCGAGGATGGTCCGGTGAACCTCACCGACCGATCCTGGCTCGGGGTGCACTGAGGCGTCGCCGCGCTCACTCCCCCAGCAGATCGGGCCGACGCGCGCGCGTGCGGATGAGCTGCTGCTCGCGCCGCCATGCGGCGATCGCGCCGTGGTTGCCGCTCAGCAGCACCTCGGGCACGGCACGCTCGCGCCAGACGGCGGGCTTGGTGTACGAGGGGTATTCCAGAAGACCGTCTTCGTGCGACTCTTCGACGAGGCTCTCGGGGTTGCCGATGACCCCGGGAACGAGCCGCGCGATCGCCTCGATCATGGCCATCGCGGCGACCTCGCCGCCGCCCAGCACATAGTCGCCGAGGCTCAACAGGCGCACCTCGCCCCGGGACGCCGCGTATTGGAAGACGCGCTCGTCGATGCCCTCATAGCGTCCGCATCCGAACACGAGGTGCTCGCGCGTCGCGAGTTCGCGGGCGATGGCCTGGGTGAACACCTCACCCGCGGGCGAGGGAAAGATGATGGCGGGCTGCTGCGTGTCTTCTGGCTGCGCGTGCTCGACCGTCGGCACGAGGGCGTCGAGAGCCTGCCCCCAGGGCTCGGGTGTCATCACCATGCCCGCGCCTCCCCCATAGGGAGTGTCATCCACCGTGCGATGACGGTCGCGCGCCCAGTCGCGAAGGTCGTGCAGATGCAGGCTCAGCACACCGGCATCCTGAGCCTTGCCCAGAAGCGACAACCGAAGTCCTTCCACGTACGCCGGGAAGATCGAGACCACATCAATGCGCACGGGGCAACCTTAACAGGCTCAGTCGGTCTCTTCGGCGCCCGTGGGCTCGGCGACATCTTCGAAGAGCCCGGGCGGAGGGGTCACGACAACCCTTCTCGCGGCGAGGTCGACGCTCGGCACGAGCGCCTCGACAAAGGGCACCATGACCTCCACGGAGCCCGCGCGCACGATCAGCAGATCTTGCGCCGGAAGATGCTCGACCCGCACGACGGTGCCGATCACGGTGTCGCCCCGCACAACGTCGAGCCCGACAAGCTGGTGGTCGTACCAGGCGTTGTCTTCGGGCTCGTCTTCACGCTCGTCCATCCAGAGGATGGCGCGAACGAGAGTTTCGGCCGCGGTGCGATCCTCTACGCCCTCGATGTACACCACCGAAGCACCGTTCATCACGCGGTATTCGCGCACGGTCACGGTTTTGCCGTGCCAAGGAGATGCCTCGGGCACCTGCAGCGTGAATACCGCACCCGGAACGAAGCGAGCGGCAGGGTTGTCGGTGTACAGCTCTAACTTGAGCGCACCCTTGAGCCCGTGGGCTTTGACCAGGCGACCGACGCGCAGTTGGTTTCTGCCCGCGCCGCGACCCTGAGCGGCCACCTCAGTCGTCCGCGACGTCGACGCGCACGCGCTGGCCGTCAGCGAGCGCCGCGATGAGCGTGCGCAGTGCCTTCGCGGTGCGTCCGCTGCGCCCGATGACGCGACCCCGGTCGTCGGGATGCACATGCACCTCCAACACCTCGCCGCGAGGCGAAGCGGATGCGGCGATGCGCACATCATCCGGGTGATCGACGATCCCCTTGACAACGTATTCGAGCGCGGCGGCGAGCACGGCGATTATTCGGCGTCTTCGGCGGGCGCCTCAGCGGCGGGCGCCGCAGCGACCTCAACGACCTCTTCGACGACGGTCTCGTTCGCCTCTGCGACCGGCTCAGCGTTCTCGACGACGACCTCGGCGGCCTCTGCGACAGCCTCTTCGGTCTTCTTCTTGGCCTGGGGCACGATGACGGACTTCTTCTTGGCGTCCGCCTCGAACGCCGCCTTCGACTCGGCATACTTGACCGTGCTCTTGGCGTTCTTGTCGCCCTTGAACTGGCCCCAATCGCCGGTGAGCTTGAGAAGCACGAGCACCTGTTCGGTGGGCTGTGCGCCCACGCTCAGCCAGTACTGCGCGCGCTCGGAGTTGACTTCGATGAACGAGGGCTCCTCGGTGGGGTGGTACTTGCCGATCTCTTCGATCACGCGACCATCGCGCTTGGTGCGCGAGTCGGCAACGACGATGCGGTAGTACGGCGCGCGGATCTTGCCCAGGCGCTTGAGACGAATCTTGACAGCCACGATTCTCCTGAATATGTGGATAGAAAATGAGGAACCCATCGCCCGGTCTGTGGGGTGCACGCCCGGCGGAAGCTCAAAGGAGGAGCGGACCTCTGGATAGAGGGTCGAGTGATCCGTCCGAGCCTCCATTCTGCCAGATTCCGCGCGCCGACGCGAAACGTGCGACGGCCTAGTCCTGCACCCAGTCGAAGGTGCGGGTCACGGCCTTGCGCCAGCGTGCCAGAAGCCGCGCCCGCTCGGCAGCGTCGAGGCGCGGCTCGAAACGTGCATCTTCGCGCCACATGCCGCGCAACTCTTCGATGCCTGACCACACGCCCACCGCGAGACCTGCCGCGTAGGCCGCGCCGAGGGCCGTCGTTTCGATGATCGCGGGACGCACGACCGGCACACCCAGCAGATCGGCTTGGAACTGCAACAGCGTCTCGTTGGCGACCATTCCGCCATCCACGCGCAGCTCATTGAGAGTCACCCCGCTGTCGGCGAGCGCCGCCTCGACGACCTCGCAGCTCTGAAAGGCGCTGGCCTCCAGCGCCGCGCGCGCGATGTGCGCCTTGGTCGCGAAGCGGGTGAGCCCGAGGATCGCACCTCGCGCATCCGGTCGCCAATAGGGCGCGAAAAGCCCGGAGAAGGCAGGCACGATGTAGACCCCGCCGTTGTCTTCGACCGACAGGGCCAGCTCTTCGACCTCGGCGGAACTCGAGATGATCCCGAGATTGTCGCGCAGCCACTGCACGAGCGAGCCGGTCACGGCGATCGAACCCTCGAGTGCGTAGCGCGGAGCATCCGTGCCGATCTGATAGGCGACGGTCGTGATCAGGCCGTTGGCGGATGCCACGACTTCTTCCCCGGTATTGACGATGAGAAAGTTCCCGGTGCCGTAGGTGTTCTTCGACTCGCCTCGCTCGAACGCCGCCTGGCCGAAGGTCGCCGCCTGCTGGTCGCCCAGCAGCGCCGCAATCTGCACGCCGTCAACAGCCGTGCCGCGCGCGCGTCCGTAGACCTCTGAGGAAGAGCGGATGTCGGGCAGCATCGCTCGCGGCACGCGGAATGCTGCCAGCAACTCGTCATCCCACTCGAGGGTGCGCAGATTCATCAGCAGGGTGCGGCTGGCGTTGGTGACATCGGTCGCGTGCACACCGCCGTCAGGGCCGCCGCTCAGCTTCCACAGCAGCCAGGTGTCGGGCGTGCCGAAGAGCAGTTCACCGCGCTCGGCGCGCTCGCGGGCACCGGTCACCTCGTCGAGAATCCAGGCGATCTTCGAGGCGGAAAAGTAGCTCGCGAGAGGCAGGCCGGTGACATCCGCGAAGCGCCCGACGCCGCCTTCGGCCGCGAGCACGTCGATCAGCGCTTGCGTGCGCGTGTCCTGCCAGACCAGCGCGTTGTATATGGGCTCGCCCGTGACGCGGTCCCAGACGATGGTGGTCTCGCGCTGATTGGTGATGCCGATCGCGGCGATATCGGCGGCCTCGATCCCGGCCTGGGCCAGCGCCAGCGCCAACACCTCTTGCGTATTGCGCCAGATCTCCGCGGGGTCGTGTTCGACCCACCCCGGCTGGGGGAAGATCTGCTCGTGCTCGCGCTGCCCCTGGGCGAGCGATCGCCCCGCCGCATCGAACACCATCGCGCGCGTGCTCGTGGTGCCCTGGTCGATTGCGACGATGTGCATTGCTTCTCCTGACGCCCGTGTCTCAGCCCAGCCTAAGCCGTTGCCCGATACCCTGAAAGCGAGGAGGATGCCGATGAGCGCGGGGGATGCCGAGCGAGAAAGTGTTCGTGCGGCTCGCGCGCACAAACGCTTCAGCGTCGTCGTGATCGGTGGGGGAATCAACGGGATCGCCACCTTCCGCGAACTCGCGCTACAGGGCGTCGACGTGCTTCTCGTCGAGCGGGGCGATTTCGCTTCGGGGGCGACGGCGGCATCCAGCCATATGATCCACGGCGGCATCCGCTACCTCGAAAACGGCGAGTTCCGACTGGTGAAAGAGTCGGTGCAAGAGCGCAACGGCCTGCTCAAGACCGCCCCGCACTATGTGCGGCCCTTGCCGACGACGATACCCATCTACTCGACCTTTTCGGGCATCCTCGCTGCCCCCTTGCGTTTTCTGCGGCACGGTTCGAAGAAGCCGAGCGAGCGCGGCGCGGCGCTCATCAAAACCGGGCTTCTGCTCTACGACATCTTCTCGCGCGCGGGCGGAACCGTGCCACGGCACCGCTTCTTCGGGCGCTCGCGCTCGCTCGAAGCGCTGCCGCAGCTTGATCCGCGCGTGAAGTACACGGTCACCTATTACGATGCCTCGGTGCACGACCCTGAGCGGCTTGCCCTCGATGTGCTGCGCGACGGGCTCGACGCGCATCCCGCCGCGCACGCTCTCAACTACGTCGAGGCGGTGGGGCTCGGCGGCGGCAGCGTGAGGCTGCACGACCACGAGTCGGGTGAAGAGTTCGACATCGTCGCCGATGTGGTGGTCAACGCATCCGGGCCGTGGACAGACCTCACCAACGCCGCACTCGGTGAGGCGACACGGTTCATGGGCGGCACAAAGGGTTCGCATATCGTGCTCGATCACCCCGAGCTTCTGGCGGCGACAGGCGGGCGGGAGATCTTCTTCGAGCACTCCGACGGGCGGATCGTTCTGATCTATCCGCTCAAAGGTCGCGTCTTGGTCGGCACGACCGACATCCCCGCTGACCCGAGCGAACCCGCGCGCTGCACCGAGGCGGAGATCGACTACTTCTTCGCGCTGATCGCCCATGTCTTTCCCGCCATTGCCGTCGCTCGTGAGCAGATCATCTTCCGTTACGCCGGGATACGCCCCCTGCCGCGTCACGGGGATACCGCACCCGGCTTCGTCTCGCGCGACTACCGCATCGAGCGCCGTCAGGGTGCAGCCATCGAGCCGCCCGTGTTGAGCCTTGTCGGCGGCAAGTGGACGACGTTTCGCGCCCTCGGCGAAGCACTCGCGAATCGGGTTCTGGCCGAACTCGGCTGGGCGCGACGCACGAGCACCAAAGGTTTGCGGATCGGCGGCGGCCGCGGCTACCCGCGCACCCCGCGTCGGCGCCGCCAGTGGCTGAGCGAGAATCTCAGCGATGACGGCCGCGGGCGCGTGCTCTTCGAGCGTTACGGCACCCGCGCGGCTTCGGTCGCGGCGTATCTTCGCGAGGGTCCGGATGCCGCGGTGCTGGGCGATGCGCTCTCGACCCGAGAGCTGCACTGGATGGTCGAGCACGAGCGAGTGCGGCACGTCGATGACGTGGTGCTGCGCCGCACGAGCCTGGCATTCACCGGCGATGCCGATCGCGCGGCGATTACCGAGATCGCCCGGGCGCTTGCGCCGCTGCTCGACTGGGACGAGGGCCGCATCGCGCAGGAGATCGACGCCTGTTGCCGGCTGCTTCGTGACGCGCACGGTGTCGACGTCGGGGAAGCTGCTCTGGTCTGATCCCGTGCCCCCTCCCCATCGACCGCGAAACGAGGAGGACGCGAGACGGGCACTCAGCCCTTGCCGAAGAGTTTCTGGATCTCGGCGAGTTCGTCCGCGCTCGGGGTCTTCTGCGTCGCGCCGAGCCCGAAACCGCTGCCGCTCGTGGGGGCGGATGGTGCCTGCTGCCCCGCGTTCTCGGCCGCGCGCTTAGCGGGGTTGCCTGAGCGCGAGCCAGCCGTGCCGCCACCCTTTTTGCCCCGCTTCGTGGAGGCACCGGGGCGGGCCATGCCGGGCATAGGTCCCATCCCGGGGATGTTCGGCATCCCCCCGCGCGCGACGGTCTTCATCATCTTCGCCGCCTGATCGAAGCGCTGAACGAGCTGGTTGACGTCGGTGACCGTCATCCCCGAGCCGCGCGCGATGCGCAAGCGCCGCGAGCCGTTGAGAATCTTGGGGTTGTGCCGCTCCCCCGGCGTCATCGAGCGGATGATCGCCTCGGTGCGGTCGAGCTCACGCTCATCGAAGTTCTCGAGCTGCTGCTTCATCTGGCCCGCGCCCGGCAGCATCCCGAGCATCTTCTTCATCGAGCCCATCTTCTTCATCTGCTGAAGCTGCTCGAGGAAGTCTTCGAGGGTGAAGCGCTCGCTCGCGATCTTCTCGGCGACCTTCTGCGCTTCTTCTTCGTCGAAGGCCTGCTGTGCCTGCTCGATGAGGGTCAGGATGTCGCCGAGGTCGAGGATGCGGCTTGCCATCCGGTCTGGATGGAAGGCTTCGATGTCTTCGAGGCGCTCGCCGGTCGAGGCGAAGATGATCGGACGCCCGGTGACGGATGCCACCGACAGTGCGGCGCCTCCGCGCGTGTCACCGTCGAGCTTCGAGAGCACGACACCGGTGATGTCCACCCCCTCTTGAAAAGCGCGGGCGGTGTTGACCGCATCTTGACCTGTCATCGCGTCGATGACGAAGAGCACCTCATCGGGGTCGATCGCTGTGCGGATGTCGGATGCCTGCTTCATGAGCTCGGCATCCACACCCAGTCGCCCGGCGGTATCGACGATCACCACATCGTGCTGGTGTCGGCGTGCGTGCTCGACACCGCGCTGGGAGACCTTGACCGGATCGCCGACGCCGTTGCCGGGCTCGGGAGCGAAGATCGCCGCACCCGCTTGCTCGGCGACGACACCGAGCTGGGTGACGGCGTTCGGGCGCTGCAGATCCGCCGCGACGAGAAGGGGGGTGTGGCCCTCGGCCGCGAGGTGGCGGGCAAGCTTGCCCGCGAAGGTCGTCTTGCCCGAGCCTTGAAGGCCCGCGAGCATGATGACGGTGGGAGGGTTCTTTGCGAACTCCAGGCGGCGCTGCTGGCCACCCAGAATCTCGATCAGCTCTTCGTTGACGATCTGCACGACCTGCTGCGCCGGGTTCAGCGCGCGGTTGACCTCGTCGCCGAGGGCGCGTTCG
>CAZHIU010000004.1:28409-29162 GCA_964532555.1 uncultured Microbacterium sp. | reverse complement strand
GCACGCGCGCGGTGAAGTCCTTGACAACGGTGAGTGCCACGTCGGCTTCCAGGAGCGCGCGACGGATCTCGCGCACCGTGCCGTCGACGTCAGCGGCACTGAGCTTGCCCTTCGCGCGCAGATTGCGAAAGGTCTCGCTGAGCCGGTCAGAGAGCGTGCCAAAGGTAGCCATGGTGCTCTCGATTCTACGCGGCCTCCGGGCGAGAGCCGCGTGCTAAATCACGAAGTCGGAGTGCACCCAACCGATACGGCCGCCATAGGTCACCTTGAACCAGATACCGCTGATCGCAGTCACGGTGAGCTTGGTGTTGCGCGGGATGACCGTCAGCACCGAGGTGCTCATGCTCGTGCCCGCACGAAGATTCAGGGCCGGAGAGGTCGTCGTCACCACCTTCGGCGTCGAAGAAGACGAGCTTGACCCTGAGGTGGATCCCGAGCTCTCGTACTTCACGAAATCGGAGTGAATCCACCCGACACGACCACCATGGGTCACCCTCAACCACACACCATTGGTCGAGGTCACCGTGAACTTCGTATTCCGCGGGATGACCGACAACACCGCCGCGTTCATGCTCGCACTCGCACGGAAATTCAGCGCCGGAGAGGTCGTGATCACCACCGTCGTTGTAGTGGACCCGGTCGTGGATCCCGAAGTCGACCCTGAGGTGGACCCCGAGCTCTCATACTTCACGAAATCAGAGTGAATCCACCCGACACGACCACCATGGGTCACCCTCAACCACACACCATTGG
>CAZHIU010000004.1:0-28309 GCA_964532555.1 uncultured Microbacterium sp. | reverse complement strand
TCGAGGTCACCGTGAACTTCGTATTCCGCGGGATGACCGACAACACCGCCGCACTCATACTCGGACTCGCACGGAAATTCAGCGCCGGAGAGGTCGTCGTCACCACGATGGCCGCTGGCGGCGCAGGAGTCGGGGCAGGCGTCGGCGCGGGCGCAGGCGCCGGTGTCAGGTATTCGCTTGCGACCCAGGATCGCCGGGTGCCCGCCTGCACGAAAGACCATGTGCCGAAGGTCGCCAGGCGCGTCACTTTCGTGCCCGTGCTCAGTGTCGTCACATCCATGCTGCACGAGGTAGAGGGGGCAATGCGGGCGTTCAGTGCCGAAGAGGTCGTGAGGAACTCGCCGCTGGCGGCAACGATCTGGTTGTCAGAAGGCGCCGCACAGGGGCCGACGTGGGCCGAAGGCGCACCCGTGATACCTGTGAAGCTCAAGAACTCGGTCATCATCCACACGCTCGAGCCACCGACATTCGCACGCGACCATGCGCCGTACTGCCCGGTGATCGCGACCGTCGTGCCTCGCGCCAGACTGGTCACGCCCTGCGAGCACAGTGCGCTCGGCCCCTGCCGCACGTTCAGCCAATCCGTGTTGACGGTTGCGTTCGTGCTGTGCACCGCGATATCGGCGGTCGGAGGCTGCGTGCAGGGAGCGACCAAGCCGGGCGCACCGGTGGGCGGGGCGATCTCGGGCGCGAACCATGCGACGTAGTAGTTGTAGAAGTTGCGGTTGCCGTATGACGAGCAGGCGTCGCCGGTGTTCCACCCCGCCGCGAGCGCGGCGATGTTCGGGCGATACGGCGTGTAGATGTACAAATTCGCCGTGGCGCGGTTCTCGATGTACACCTGCGAGGTGCCGCACACCGAAGAAGGATGCCACTTGATCGTGTTGACCTGACCGGGCTTGTAGTTGAAGGAGTTCGGGTTCTTCGTGTACACCTGCATCTGACGCGCGCCACGATAGACCTGGTTGGCGAAGCCATAGTGGGCGACATCGCAGTTCGCGGAGTTGTTGGGGCCGGAATCGGGGCAGGCGAATCCCATTGCTCGATCGAACCTGCTCTGCGAGGGGTTCGTGAGGGTGACCAGCGACTGTTCCTTCTGCAGCATCACCAGCAGCACCTTGGGGTTGATGCTGCAGGCCACGGCCGATTTGTAGATGATCTGGGCGGCGGTGTCGTCCGTGCCACCGGTCATGGCCGCACAGTACTGATCAGCGGCTTTGTCGGCGTGAGTCTGGGTGAAGTTTCTCAAGCAGATCGCACCGCTCGCGCATGCCGCGATCTGCGTTTCAATGAAGGTCTGGATCTCTTCAGCCGTCATCGCCGAGCCGTCGAAGAACTCTTCATCGCTGATGATGAAGCCACCGCCGACGATCGAATCAGGCAATTCGGCCGCCTGTGCGGGCGTTGCGGGGGCTGCCAGAGCGAGCACTCCGGCAGCCACAATCGTGGCGGAAAAGAGCGCGAGTGCTCGTCTCATCGAACGTTCAAAAGTGCTTCTTCGATGACTGGCCATGCTACTAGTGTGACGAAAGTTAACTTGAGATGCCAACTCGAATCCGGATCAAGAGGTTCTTCACGGGCGTCAATCGGCGCTCATCACCGACAAAACGACCCCTTCTGAGTCGAGGTTCACCAGAACCACATCATCGGCTTCGCCCGTGTCCAGGCCGTACTCCAGCACCGCGAAAGGGTCACTCCCGCCGTGCTCGTCGACGAGGATCGTCATGCTCATCAAGCACAGCGAACGGATGACGTCGACGGCCACATCGCCGCTGATGTCCACCAGAAAGTCGCCGAGTTCTTCACCGTGAGTCTCTTGTGTGCGCAGGATGAACTCGGTCACCTCGCTCGCACGATCATCGACCTCGGTGAGCATCGCGCGCCGAACGGCGTCGTCGAGATTCTCGATTCCGGCCACGAGGGCAGCGGCACGGTCGAGCGCGTCTTGCGTGACATCATCCTGGTCGGGTGCCGTCAGATCCACCGTGACCGCCTGGTCGCCGAGCTCGACAGTCTCTGACCAGAAGATCGAGCCGTCTGGCCCCGCGGGAAGCACCCCGAAAAAGTCGTGTTCGATCCCCATATCGCTATAAAACCAGGCTCGGCGCGAAGTTGGTAGTGCCAATCGCCGTCACGCGAGCAGCGAGTGCACGAAGACGTGCGGTGTGAAACCGGTGAGGTCGTCGATTCCTTCACCCTGGCCGAGAAGCTTCACCGGGATGCCGGTGCGCTGTTGCACGGCGAGCACGAAGCCCCCCCGTGCCGAACCGTCGAGCTTCGTGAGAACGAGCCCCGTCACATCGGCGTGCTCAAGAAAAGCCTCCGCCTGCATCACGCCGTTCTGCCCGGTCGTTGCATCAAGCACCAGCAGCACCTCGCTGATCGGTGCGTGCTTCTCGATCACACGGCGAATCTTCGTCAGCTCGTGCATGAGGCCGGTCTTGGTCTGCAAACGCCCTGCGGTGTCGATGATGACGATCTCGCATCCCACGCGCTTGGCGTACTCGACGGTCTGAAAGGCGACGGATGCCGGATCCTGCCCCTCGCTCTGCGGTCGCACGATCTCGGCGCCGCCGCGCTCTGCCCAGGTCGCAAGCTGCTCCACCGCCGCGGCGCGGAAGGTGTCGGCGGCACCGACGACGACGGTGCGCCCGTGACCGCGCAGGAACTTCGCGAGCTTGCCGATGGTGGTGGTCTTGCCCACGCCGTTGACGCCGACGACGAGCACAACGGCGGGGCGATCGCTGAGGTTCAGGGTCGAGTCATAGGCCGCGAAGCGTTCTTCGAGGCTCTCGCGCAGCATCCGCTGTAAATCGGCCGGATCGCTCGTGCCGTAGCGGGCGACTTTCTCACGCAGTTCATCGAGAATCTGCTCGGTGACATCGGGGCCGAAGTCCGCGGTCAGCAGCGCGGTTTCGAGCTCTTCCCAACTGTTCTCGTCGATGGCGGGTCGCAGAAACATGCCGCGCAGCGCTCGACCGAGAGACCAGGGACTTTCCGCCATGACTCCAGCCTAGGGTTTCCCATCTGCGCCGTTGCACCGACATCCCGTGCCCTGCCGCTGGGCGGCTCAGGAGGAATCACCTCACGGATGCAGGGCCGTTCTACGGGTGCAGTGTCTTACCTCGGCGTGTCGCCCTGCATCCGTAGAACGGACCTGCATCTGTGAGGGAGGAGACAGCGACTGCGCGGGTGGTGGATCGGGGCTCACCGGGTGGCGCGCTCGCTGACGCGCTGGCCGACCACAGCCGATACACCGTCTTCGCGCATCGAGACGCCGTAGAGCGCATCGGCGATCTCCATCGTGCGCTTCTGGTGCGTGATGATGAGCAACTGCGAGTTCTCGCGCAACTGCTCGAAGACGCCGAGCAGGCGGCCGAGGTTCGCGTCGTCGAGCGCCGCCTCGACCTCATCGAGGATATAGAAGGGGCTGGGTCGTGCCTTGAAGATCGCCACCAACAACGCCACGGCCGCGAGCGAACGCTCGCCGCCGGAAAGCAGGGAGAGCCGCTCGATCTTCTTGCCCACCGGTCGCACCGAGACCTCGATGCCCGTGGTGAGCATGTCGTCGGGATCGCTGAGCGAGATGCTGCCGCTGCCGCCGGGGAACAGCAGCGGAAAGACCTCGCTGAAGGCGACCCTGGTGTCTTCGAAAGCCGCCTGGAAGATCGTCTGCATCCGCTCGTCGAGGTCAGAGATGATCGTCAGCAAATCCTGACGGGTCCTCGTCAGATCGGCGAGTTGCTCGGTGAGGAAGGCGTGACGCTGCTCGAGCGCGGCGAACTCCTCTAGAGCGAGGGGGTTGACCCGCCCGAGTTGCACGAGTTTGCGCTCGGCCTCGCGAAGGCGCTGTTCCTGTGCGCGACGGTCATAGGGGATGCCGATGGCACTCTGTGCCTCGACGCCGTCGTCTTCAGCGGCATCCTCCGGCGCAGCCTCGTGCGTGTCCGGGGGAACAAGCTGATCGGGGCCATACTCCGCGAGCAGAATGCTCTCGTCGAGCGCGAGTTCGCTGCTCACGCGTTCCAGCAGACTCGACAGGTGCAGTTTCTTCTCGTGAATCTGCAGCTCAAGACCGTGCACGCTCTCGGTAAGCACCGAGAGGCGCTCGCGCAAGGCCGACTCCTCTTGGCGAAGGCGTGTGAGCTCGTCGTTCTGGGCGAGGCGCGCTGCCTCCGCGCTGCTCAGGGCGAGCTGCGCCTCTGCCACAGAAGTGCCCAGCGAATCGAGCACGCGCGGAAGTTCGGCGACGACACCGAAGGCCGCCTGCCGCTGCGCACGTCGCACAATCGCGCGGCGGGCGGCAGCAACCGCCGCTTCTTTCTCTTGCTCACGCTGATGCTCGAGCGCTGCGACCCGTGCGTGTGCCGCGCGGATGCGCTCACGCAGAGTCTCTGTTTCCAGGCGTGCGCGCACCTCTTCTTCGCGCGCCTTCTCGAGTGCCGCGAGCGTCCCCTCACGGGCCGAGACATCGAGCACCGGGCGTGGTGCGGATTCGGCGGCCTGCACCTCGGCGGTGGCGGCGTGCGCGGCTGTTTCGGCCTCGGTGACCGCCGCCTGAGCCTGCGCGAGCCCCGTGCGCAACCGTTCGCACTCCGCAACCGCCGACTCGTGCTGCACCGTGACACGGTTGATCGCCTCGGCGTGGGCGGCAAGCTCCGCGTCGTGCTCGCGCAGAGCGCGCAGTGCTTCTTTCGCCTCACGGCGGCAGTGCTCGACTCTCTCGGATGCTTCGGCGCGCGCGTCGCGCAAGGTCGCGACCAGCCCGTGCACCTGCTCGAGGCGGTCGGCTGCCGCATCCCGCTCAGCGGCGAGTTCCAGTCGGGAACGCTCGCTGCCCGATCCCGCCCGCAGCGAGAACGCCGTGAGCACCTCGCCTTCGCGCGTCACGATGGTGACCGGGGTGCCGGAGAGCCGATCGACGACCGCGCGCGCGGCACGCGCCGCATCCAGGTCGTCTGCGACGAGCACATGCCCCAGGATGCCCAGGATGCCCGGCGGTGCCGTGACCACCTCAACCGCGGGTCGAACACCGGGGAGAGAAGGCAATGCCGATGCCTCGCGCTCGGCGTTCGCGATCACGACATCGACGATGCCCTGTGTCTTCGCACGCGCATCGGCGGCAACAAGGAAGGCATCATCGAGGGAGTCGACAAGCACGCCCTCCGCGAGCGGCCCGAGCATGGCGGCAATGGCCGCCTCGAAACCGGAAGTGACCTGCACCACGTCACCGACGAGACCCCGGATGCCAGGGCCTCCGGTCTTCACGATTTCGGCCGCGCCGCCGCTCAACGCGAGCGCACTGCTCAGGGCCGCGGCCTTTGCGGTGAGCGCATCGGCCTCGCGCTCGGCGGTGTGCAGCTTCTCGCGGATATCTTCAAGGGCGTTCTCGGCATCGCTTGCGGCGCGCTGGGCCTGGTCGTATCCGGCACTGTGCTCGGCAACCGTGCCCGGAGGGGCGTCTGTCTCTTCGACCCTCGCGAGGGCATCCTGCGCCTCGGTGCGGCGCTGTTCGGCGGCATCCAGCGCTGCCGACTGCCGGGCCACCGCCGCCTCAACCGCGCTCAGGGCCGAAGCCGCCGCCTCGGCGACACCGCGCAGAGTGGTGATTCGCATGTCGTGCGCGGAGACCAGCGCGCTCTGCTCGGCGATGTCGACATCGAGGGTGTCGAGTTCGGCGCGTGCTCGGGTCATCTCGCGGGTGGCGCGCTGCGCATCATCCTGCGCGACACCGAGTTCGGTGGAAATCTCTTCGATCTGCGCGCGCGCTTCGTCGATCGTCACCTGACTCACCGTGTTAGCTGCAGATGCCTGGTCTTCCTGCTCGCTCCCGAGCAGCGCGAGCCGCTGATTCGCCAGCGTGAACAGACCCCGCATACGCTCTTGCACCTGCTCCAGCCCGAACAGCACACCGCGCGCGGCGTCGACCGCGGCCGAACTCTGCGTGTGCTCCAACTCGGTGATCTTCGCGCGCACCGTGTCGAGTTGATCGCTCAGCACAAGGCGTTCGGTGTGGCGTTCCTGCTCGCTGCGGCTGTGGTCGCTGAGCGCCGTGCGCCAGGTGACGACGTCATCGGCGAAGATGCGTGCCTTTGCATCCCGCGCGACAGCAGCGATCGTCTGCGCTTCGCGAGCGATCTCGGCCTGGCGTCCCAGGGGCTTGAGCTGCCGGCGGATCTCCCCTGCCAGATCGCTCAGGCGCGTGAGGTTCGCCTGCATGGCTTCGAGTTTGCGCACGGTCTTTTCTTTGCGCCTGCGGTGCTTGAGGATGCCTGCGGCCTCTTCTACGAAGCCTCGCCGATCCTCGGGACTCGCCTGCAGCACCGTGTCGAGACGCCCCTGTCCGACGATGACGTGCATCTCGCGCCCGAGGCCCGAGTCGCTCAGAAGCTCCTGCACGTCCAAGAGCCTGCAGGTCTCGCCGTTGATGGCGTACTCGCTCGCGCCGTTGCGGAACAGCGTGCGGCTGATGGTGACCTCGGCGTATTCGATCGGGAGGGCGCCGTCGGCGTTGTCGATCGTCAACTGCACTTCGGCTCTTCCGAGCGGACCGCGAGTGGAGGTGCCGGCGAAGATGACATCTTCCATCTTGCCGCCGCGGAGGGTCTTTGCCCCCTGCTCGCCCATGACCCAGGCGAGGGCGTCGACGACATTGGACTTGCCCGATCCGTTCGGCCCCACGATGCAGGTGACGCCAGGCTCGAAGACAAAAGTCGTCGGCTGAGCAAAGGACTTGAAGCCCTTCAGCGTCAGGCTCTTCAGGTGCATACGGGGGTCTCCGGGTTAGCGATTCGCGGGGCACACGAGCGGGTCACGCAGGCACGCGTGACCAAGCCCACGGTACCTGAGGTATCGCCTTCGCGCCGACCGTGGGTGCGCTCTCGAGCTCAGCTCCGCGCCGCTCGCGCCTCTTTGAAGATCGACCAGATCACACCCACGGTTCCCACGGCCGCGAAGATCACGGTCATGATGATGTCCGGCATGTATTCGGCCCACATCTCGGGGTTGTCGAAGATGTTGATCGCAAAGGTGTCCCAGAACTCGCCATTGCCCAGGGCGGGGATCAGCGACATCCCCAGGAACGAGGCGATGTCGGCGGCGACTCCGGCCAGGAACGCCAGCACGATCGTCACCACGGTCACGCCGAGGATGACGAAGAGCCCTTTCATGCTGACCCGACCGCCCGAGCCGAGGCGATAGAGGAACGCCGCGCCCAGCACGATGGCGAGCGCGACGAAGGCGGCGACATAACCCAACTGCCAAATGACCACCCAGAGGATCACACCCAGCGGAATGATCGCGAGTGAGAACAAGAAGCCGCGAACGACCCGCTCTGCAGGCTGGGCGGTGTGCTCTTCGGGATTGGTGTCGAGATCGCCTGTTTCTGGCGCGGTCGAGTCGGTCAAGGTTTCTCCTCGGTGGCGTGTCGTGAACGGAATACCGCGTGGCGAGAATCGCCGAGAACGCGTGGAATCACATTAGCAGTGACGCGACACGAACCCTCGGCGCAGACCGCTCCTGCGCCATCTTGACGTGAGTGTGCCTCTCGGCGTATCGTTGCTCTCCGCAGCAACAAGGAAGGAGGAGCCCGATGATGATTCAGCATGACGCCACAGGCGCAGGCACTGCCGCGCGTGTCGCACCCCGGGTGACCACTTCCACGTTCTCCGTCACCGCGACCGCTTAAGGCGCGCAGGGGACGAGTCTGCCCACAGGGCATCGTTCCCCCTCCTGCGCCTCGGCTCGCGTCATCCGCGCGCCTCCGGCCACAGCGCTGAACCCACCCCTCTTCCTCTTCGGGCATCCCCGACCCAGACTCCACCAAGGACTCCCATGAACACCACCCACCCCGGCCCTCTGCCGGAGAACATCACCATCACTCCGCTCCACATTCCCGCGACCGTCGACGAGCGCGATGCCGTCGACTTCTGCGAGATGGTGCGCGTGCGCAACCTCGTCTACCGCGAGATCAGCAACAACGACGACGAGGCGATGACGCCGGCCGAGATTCTGCCGCACTACGGCGAAGATCCCGACGAGATTCGCCTGATCTGGGCGATCCGCTCGGGTGAGAAGATCATCGGTCGCGCGGGCCTTGACCTCCCCCTCGAGGGAGACTCACACCTCGGCTACTGGCTCGTCGAGATTCTGCGCGAGTACCACGGCGGTGGCATCGGCTCTGCCGCCTACGAACTGATCGAGCAGACGGCCCGCGCGCACGGACGCACGGTGCTGCAGTCGTGGGCGGAGCATCCCGATGCCCCCGGCCCTCGGTTGGCACCGCCCACGGGTTTTGGCGACATCCCGCACGATCACGCGGCGCGCTTCTATCAGCGTCACGGCTATTCGCTCGAACAGATCGAGCGCAAGAGCACTCTGGACCTCACCGCGCCCCTGACCCGGGTCGAGGAGCTTCTTGCCGAGGCGAAAGCGGCCAGCGCCGGATACCGGCTCGTCCAGTGGATGGTGCCGACGCCGCCCGAGTATGTCGATGGCTACGCCTGGGCGAAGTCGCGCATGTCGACGGATGCTCCCGCCGCCGCGCTGGAGTTCGATGAGCAGATATGGGATGCCGAGCGCGTAGCCCGACACGACCAGCGCTTCATCGACGCGGGCTCCACCGTGCAGGTGACCGCTGCCGTTCACGAAGACAGCGGCACGGTTGTCGCCTTCAACGAGTTGGTGTTGAACACCGATCCCGAAGGTGTCAGCGGGCAGGAGGACACGCTCGTGCTCAAAGAGCACCGCGGCCATCGCCTCGGTCTCTTGATCAAAGCAGCCGGGATACTCAGTTGGCGTGAGGTCGCCCCCCGCTCGCCGAAGATCCTGACCTACAACGCCGAGGAGAACCGACCGATGCTCGAGATCAACGAGCGGCTCGGCTTCGTGCCAGCCGCCTACGGCGGCGCGTGGAAGAAGGTGCTGTCTTGACCCGAACGATCGTCACGAAGGTGATGATTCCCGAGAGCCTGGATTCGGCGGATGCCGCCGACTTCCGGGCCCTCGGCGAGGTCTTCACCGCGGCGTTGGAGCAGGATCTCGGCCTTGACCACCTGAAATGGGTCGCCGCCGAGGAACTGCCCGCCTGGCAGAACACGAGCTACACCCTGCGGATCGGCTATCTCGCACGGCGCGGCGGGCGCGCCGTCGGTGCGCTGCAGATGCACGTGCCCCAGGAGGATGACGCGCCGGAGATCAGCTTCGACATCCTCGCGCTGCCGGACTCACGGGGGCTCGATGTCGAAGCGCTGCTTCTGGAAGCCCTGATCGCCGAGGCGCGAGCGCAGGGTCGCAGCATCCTGCAGACGTACACGCTGCACCGCTTCGGCACCGCGCACGCGAAGATGACCCCGCCCACCGGTTTCGGTGAGGTTCCCATCGACGAGCACACGCGCTTCTTCAGCGCGCACGGTTTTGAGCTCTCTCAGGTCGAGCGCAACAGCGCGTTCGATCTGAGAGGTTCTTTCGACGCTGTGCAGACGATGCTCGACGAAGCGCTGGCCTTCGCGGGGCCGGACTATCGCCTCGTCTCGTGGACCGGCCTGACGCCCGAACATCTTCTCGAGGGCATGGCTTTCGTGCGGTCGCGGATGTCGACAGATGTGCCGCTTGCCGACACCGTATGGACGGAGGAAGAGTGGGATGCCGAGCGCGTGCGCACACGCGACCGCACCAACATCGTCGAGACGGGCCTGACCCAGTCGGTCGCCGCCGTCGAGCATGTGCCGAGCGCTCAGATCGTTGCGTTCAGCGAACTTTCGCTGGGGCTCGACCCCGCGGCCCCCTCGCACCAGTGGGGAACGCTCGTCGTGCGCGAGCACCGTGGGCGGCGTCTGGGCACCATCGTCAAGTGCGCGAACCTCTTGCGCTGGCGGGATATCGCGCCGCAGTCGCCCTTCGTCAGCACCTTCAACGCCGAACAGAATCGGCCGATGCTCGAGGTGAACGAACGGATCGGCTTCGTGCCGCTCACGGCCGCGGGAGTGTGGAAGAGGGTTCTGAGCGAGGAGTCAGCGTAGGCTCGTCGTCATGCGTCTGTGGATGACTGTGCTGGGTGTCTTGGGCATCCTCGCGTACGCCGTTGTCGGGGCGCTTCTGATGACCCGCTGGGCGGTCGTGGCCGCGAGCGGGATGCCGCTGGCCGAGACGATCGCGGCGATGCAGGCAGCGAACCAGCCCTACAGCGTGGTGCCCGGTGTCGTGTTCGCTGTTGTCGGGGCACTGCTCGCGATCGCCTGGGCCTTCGTGACGGTGCGTGGGCGCGATGCGATGTCCGGATGGGTGGCACTGACGTTGTGGGGCGGCACCGTGGCCTTGGGTGCGCCGGCGTTCTTCTTCGCATCCTTCGGCAACATGAACTCGGTCGGCGACACCTTCTATGACTGGGATGCCGCAGCCGCCTTCGCTCTCGAAGCCCCGCTCTACGCGAGCAGCGCCATCGCTGCCCTGCTCGCGGTGGCCGCTCTGCTGATCGCGGCGATTCGCCGCGCGGCTGGTATCGAGCAGACTCGCGGCTTATAGGCATCTCGCACGCGCAGGAAGTGCCTCGAGGAGTCGGGGCTATCGTCGTCGCTGGCACCGAGGGCAGAAGTGCGAGGAGCGGTTCATGAACGCCTCACGCCGGATCGGGGCGTCGCAGCGCGGGCAGGGCCGGCCCTCGCGGCCATAGACGTTCAGCGAGTGCGCGAAGTAGCCCGCCTGCCCGTTGACGTTGACGTATTGTGCGTCAAAGCTTGTGCCACCCTCGGCGAGCGCCTTGTGCAGCACCGTGCGCACCTCGGCCAGGAGTCGGTTCACCGCGCGCGCGGAGAGCGCACACGCCGGGGTCTCGGGATGCACGCGGCCCGCCCACAGCGCCTCGTCGGCATAGATGTTGCCAATGCCGCTGGCGACCGTCTGATCGAGCAACACTCGCTTGATCGCGCTGCGCGTGCGCGCAAGAGCCGCACGAAAGCCCGGCTCAGAGAAGGCGGGGTCGAGGGGGTCACGGGCAATGTGCGCGACCTGTGTGGGCGTCGAGGCGGCATCCGAGCCCCACCCACCCGGTGCGCCATCGGCGGTCGGCACGAGGGCATCGACGGCGAGCGAGCCGAAGGTGCGCTGGTCGCTGAACACGAGAGCGAGTTCGCCCCGCAGGGGATGCGAGAGGCCGATCCGCACGCGCTCGTGGCGCTCTGGCGGAGCATCCGGGGCACGCAACAACAACTGCCCGGTCATGCCGAGATGCCCGACGATCGCTGTCGCATCCCCGTCGAGCCCCAGCCAGAGGAACTTGCCCCGTCGCGCCGTCGCCACGATCCTTCGCCCCGCGAGTGCAGCCTCGAAGTGCGCCGCACCGCCCGCGTGGCGGGTGAGCGCACGCTCGTCATGCACGCTGACGCCGAGCACAGTGGCATCCACGACCACCGGCGCGAGCCCCGCGCGAACAACCTCTACCTCAGGCAGTTCAGGCATCGGCGCTGAGCATCTGCCACGCTGCGCGCGCGGCAGCGACCTCGGCGGCCTTCTTGCTCGACCCGACGCCGTCAGCGACCATCTCTCCGACGACGACCGTCGCCACGAAGCTGCGCGCATGGTCGGGACCATCAGCGACGACCGAATACGAGGGTGGCCCGAGGTCACGTCGTGCGGCCAGCTCTTGCAGACTCGTCTTCGGATCGCTGGTGACGCCGAAGCGTTCCCGATCGGCCAACAGGGGCGTCATCAACCGCAAGACGAGGGCGGTCGCGGCATCCGGGCCTGCCGAGATGAAGGCCGCCCCGAAGATGGCCTCTAGGGTGTCGGCGAGAATCGAGTCTTTGTCACGCCCTCCGGTGAGCTCTTCGCCCCGCCCGAGCAATAAATGCTCACCCAGGCCCATCGAGCGCGCGACCTCGGCCAGAGCCACCGTCGACACGACGCTCGCGCGGCGTTTCGCCAGCTCGCCCTCGTCGAGATCGGGATGCTCGGTGAACAGTTGCACGGTCACCGCCTGCCCGAGCACCGCGTCGCCCAGAAACTCCAGACGCTCGTTGTGCGCGATTCCGCCGTTCTCATAAGCGTAAGAGCGATGTGTGAGCGCACGCCGAAGCAGCTCCGGGTCGAAGTCGACCTGGAGCTGCGGGATGAGCGGGTGCGCTGCCCCGTCAGTCACGAGGAATGCCTCGTTCAGACGTCGGCGACCTTGCGACCCTTGTACTCAAGGAAAAGCTCGGTGCCCTGCGAGTCGGTGACGACCTTCGCCTGGTGCGGGCGGCTGTAGACGACCTTGCCGTTCTCGACCGACTTCACCAGCGGGGTGGGTTCGGCCTTCCACTGCGCACGACGCGAGCGGGTGTTCGAACGGGACACCTTGCGCTTGGGAGGGTTACCTGCCATGAGGGGCTCTCTTCTGTGTTCTCAGTCGCGGCTGCGTGCCGCATCCTGCTGGTCGGTGATTTCTCGCAGCGCGCTCCACCGGGGATCGATGGGGGCGGCGTTGTCTGTGTCGGTGCTTCCGGTTCGCCGCTGGCCCGTCTCGATCTCAAGGCCGGGGCAATCTGGAGTGCACACGGGTTGGAACGGAAGTGACAGCACGACCGCATCCCTGACCAGAGTTTCAAGATTCACGTGATCGTCTTGAACCTCGAAGTCAGTGTCTTCTTCTCCAGAATAGGCGAAAAGCTCGACAAACTCGACTTCGACCGGCTCGGAGACCTCGATGAGGCAGCGTCCGCACATGCCGTCATATCGCGTCGCGGCGTTGCCGGTGACCAGGATGCCCTCGTGCACCGACTCCAGGCGCAACTCGATGTCGATCGTGGTGCCTTCTTGCACCGCCACGATTCCCTCGCCCCAGCGTTCGGCGAGCGCGAGGGAGATCTCGTGTTCGCGCATCTCACCGGGCGCACGGGAGATATCGCGCACGGGCACGACAAAGGGGCTGTTGCTGCGGGGTCTCACCCCCTCATCGTATCCGGCGCCGCTGAGAACCGGCTGGCCGACTAGATGCCGCGCGCCCCGGTATCGAGAAAGGCGGCAACGGCTCTCGGCACGAAGGGCGACACATCGCCGCCGAGGTGCGCGACCTGGCGCACGAGCGAGCTCGACACCAAGGCGTGCGCGGGATCGGGCAGCAAGAACACCGTCTCCACGGCCGCCAGGTGCCGGTTCACGATCGCCATCGGCGTCTCGTAGCTCACGTCGACCTGCGAGCGGATGCCCTTGACGAGCACCCCCGCGTTCACGTCGCGCGCATAGTCGACGAGCAGACCCATGCTCCACGAGCCGACGATGATGCGGCCCGGCATCCCGTCTTCTTTGATGGATTGCTCAAGCAGGGTAATCCGGTCGGAGATCGGCAGCATCGCCTCTTTGTCGGGGTTGTGCACGACAAGCACGTGCAGTTCGTCGTAGAGGGATGCCGCACGCCGAATGACGTCGAGATGCCCGAGCGTGGGCGGGTCGAAGGAACCGGGGACGACGGCGATCCGATTGCTCATGACTACACCCTAGTTCTTGGCGAGCGCGGCACGATCAGCGGCACTCACGCGTCGTTCGAGCGCTTCGCGCAGACCCGGGTTCTCGCTCAGCGTCGGGTCGGCGTCAAGGATGCTTTCGGCGAGGGCGCGTGCCTCGGTGATGAGTTCGGCATCCTTGGCGACCCGCAGCAGTTTCAGCGAAGAGCGCGCCCCCGCCTGTGCATCCCCGAGCACATCGCCTTCGCCGCGCAGCTCGAGGTCGATCTCGGCGAGCGCGAAGCCGTCGGATGTCGCGGCGACCGCCTCGACCCGCTCGCGCGCGGGCGTACCCACGGCAGCCTCGGTGACCAGAAGGCACAGACCCGGCACCGCGCCGCGCCCCACGCGACCGCGCAACTGGTGCAATTGCGAGATGCCGAAGCGTTCGGCATCCAGAATGATCATGGTCGAGGCGTTCGGCACATCGACACCGACCTCGATCACCGTGGTCGCGATCAGCAGATCGATCTCACCGCGCGCGAAGAACTGCATGATGCGGTCTTTCTCTTCGGAGGCAAGCTGTCCGTGCAGCACCGCGCGACGCACGGCGCCCGCGCGCGGGTGTTTCGCGAGCGCCTCCTCCAGTTGAATGACACCCCAGTGGGGCCGCGTTCCGCGTTCAGGCTCCTCGCTGCCTGACTCGGTGGTGTCTTTCTCGGTATCGATCGCCGCGCAGACCGCGAACACCTGCCGCCCCTGGGCGATCTCTTCGGCGGCGCGCTCCCACACGCGGGTGAACCATGCCGGGTGCTCGGCAAGCGGCGCGACAAAGGTCTGGATGCCGGCGCGCCCCTGCGGAAGCAAGCGGATGATCGAGATGTCCAGGTCGCCGAACACCGTCATCGCGACCGTGCGCGGGATCGGGGTGGCGGTCAGCACCAAGGCGTGTGGGCTCGTGCCCTTGGCCCGCAACGCTTCGCGCTGCTCGACGCCGAAGCGGTGCTGTTCGTCCACGACCACCAGAGCCAGCTCGGCGAAGCTCGTCTTCTCGCTCAGCAGCGCGTGCGTGCCCAGCACGATGCGCGACTGCCCTGAAGCGACCCGCAGGGCGGCTTTGCGTCTCTCGGCGGCGGCGAGCTGCCCGGTCAGAAGCGTCGGCATGAGCTCTGCGGCAAGATCAGGGCCGAGCATCCCGGTGATCGATCGCAGGTGCTGTGCGGCGAGCACTTCGGTCGGAGCGATGAGGGCGGCCTGCCCCCCGCTCTCGGCGACCTGAAGCATGGCCCTCAGCGCCACCAGTGTCTTGCCCGAACCCACTTCGCCCTGCACGAGACGATTCATCGGCCACGCCTCGGCCAGATCACTCGCGATCTGCGCACCCACCGTCTGCTGCTCGGGTGTGAGCGCGTAAGGCAGCCTCACATCGAAACGGGCGAGCATCCCGCCTGCGACCGTGGGGCGGGGTGTCGCTGTCATCTGGCGCACCGCCTGGCGTTGCTGCACAAGCGCGGTTTGCAGCACGAGCGCCTCGTGCATTCGCAGCGTGCGCACGGCCGGGTCGACATCGGAGTGCCCTGGAGGGCGGTGGATGTGCTCGAGCGCGGTGCGCGCGTCGCGCAGACCCCGCTCGCGCCGCAACGGCTCGGGCAAGGGATCCGGCACCTCACCCAGCCCGTCGAGCACGAGGGCGACCATCCGCTGCACCTGCCAACTCGTGATCGTCGAGGTGGCCGGATAGATCGGGATCGGTCGCTGCACCCTCTCATCGGCGCGCTGGCGCGCATCGGTCTCGTCATCGAGGAGTTCGTATTGCGGATGCGCGAACTGCCGCACCCCGCGATACTCGCCCACCTTGCCCGAGAAGATGCCGCGTCTGCCCGGCCACAGCTCTTTCTCACGCCAGCCGAGGTCGCCCGCGCCCTTGCCGAAGAAGGTCAGCGACATGCGACCCTTGCCGTCGCTGATCACCACTTCGAGCATCGCGCCCCCGCGTTTCTGCATGCGGCGAAGCTGGACGGAAACCACCTCGGCCACGATCGTGACCGTTTCACCCACGGGCAGGTCGAGGATGGGCGTCAACTCCCCGAGCGAGGCGTAGCGGCGCGGATAGTGCGCGAGCAGATCGCCCACCGTGTGCATCCCGAACGCTCTCTGCAGCGAGGCCGCGGCCTTGCCGCCGAGGGCGGTGTCCAGACGCGAGTCGAGGGTGAACGACATGCCCCAAGTCTAGGCAGGTGCGCCCAGCGGGCTATCGTGAACGGGTGACCAGGATCATCGCGGGAGCGGCGGGCGGGCTGCGGCTTAGTGTGCCGACAAAACGGTGATTGTAGGCCCCGGTGACACCTCGGATGAGCGTGTTACCATCGCGCTCATGCTGAATCGATCCCCAAAGATGTTGTCCGCTCTGGCTGGCGTGGCACTCACCGCCCTCGCGCTCGCCGGATGCGCGGTAGCGGGAACTCCTGAACAAGCCGAGCCATCACCCCCCGCATCCGTTGCCTCGCCCGGGGCGTCGTCGAAAGACGGGGTTGGCTGCACGAGCCCCGCGTGGATCGAACTGACGCGTGAAGGTGCGAGCATCACCGGCATTGTTGAGGATCAGGGTGAGCGCGAGTTCGCTCGGGGCACCGCGAACGTCATGGACGACGGCAAGATCATGTACACCGTCGCGCCAGGCGACGCCGAGGGCGCGATCGGCGAACGATTCTGCATCAGGAACGGAAGGGCCTTGGCGGAATTGAACCACACACGCACGATCCATCCCGACCAGGTGCTGCGGCTCTACGCCAACCCGAACCTCATGTTCATCCCGTACGACCACCCGTGGGACGCGCCTGCTGGGTTCTTGCAGATTCCGTATCAGCAGGCCATCGAGGCGATGGGTCGCGCGGCTGACGCGGGCGACGTGAACACCATGCGCGCGATCTGGGCTGACACGCTGTCTGACATGTTCATTGAGCCTGCCGTCATCGAGGCTATCCAGCAGGCCCTCGACGCGGGCGACATCGATGTTCTGACCGAGATGTTCTCGTAGCCCGCCCCTCGTGACTCTCCCGCGTACTTCGCCGCGCGGGATACCATCCTCCAGCACGATGAGAACCAGGAACCGGCTCCATAGGGCCGATCACAGAGAGGGCAATCATGGCTTGGACAGAAGTGAAGATCACGGCAGGACAGAACTCTAACCCCTTCGGTGCGATGTCACCGGGTACAAAGACCTGGGCCACCACGCGACAGATGCTCGGTCTGGTGCAGATGCGCTTGACCGACGTTACCCTGTCCTCCGGGCAGCAGTTCTTGGATACTCCACCTGGAAGTCTGATTCGCGTCCAGCTCATGCTGGCAAACGGAAGCCCTTACAGCTCTGGATTCGTCGGGCTCCCGAAGAAGTGGGGTATCACGCCTGGTTGGACTAACGTCGCGTTCGTCACCGCACCCCGGAAAGGTATCCGTCTTCGTACCAACGCCGACCTGCGACTCAAGCACGCGAACGAGTGGGGAAACGATAACTACGTCGGGTGGGTTGATTGGAAGGCTGATCTCCGCTGGAACAACGTAGATGCGGAATGACTGCAGTGCAGGTTCGGTCACGTCCTCCTGCTCCGGGAAGCGTGCCACCCACCTGACGGTGCTTTCGTCGCGTGGGTATGTTCGTCCGAGCGCGGTGTCCAGACGCGAGTCGAGGGTGAACGACATGCCCCAAGTCTAGGCAGGTGCGCCCGGCGGGCTATCGTGAACGGGTGACCAGGATCATCGCCGGAGCGGCGGGCGGGCTGCGGCTCGACGTGCCGGATGCGGGGACCCGCCCGACCAGCGACCGCGTGCGCGAGTCGCTCTTCAGCGCGCTCGAAGCGAGCGATGCTCTCGACGGTGCGCACGTTCTGGACCTCTATGCCGGTTCGGGAGCGCTCGGACTTGAAGCTCTCAGTCGTGGCGCGCAGCGCGTCGATCTGGTCGAGAAGTCGCGCGCGGCGGCGGGTCTCATCCGGCGCAATGCCGAGCGGGTGCGCGCCGCGATCGGCGAGCGCACGGTGGTCGTGCACGAAGGTGTCGTGCGCGCCTTTCTCGCGCGGGCGAGCGGCCCCTACGACCTCGTCTTCAGCGACCCGCCCTATGAACTCGACGACGCCCAGGTGAACGCCGACCTCGTCGCCGTCGCTCCCCTGCTCGCGCCCCACGCCCTCGTGATCGTCGAGCGGGGGCGTCGCGCCGCCGCGCCCGACTTCGCCGCCGCCGGTCTTGCTCCCCTGCGTCACCGTGTCTACGGCGACACCGTGCTGTGGTGGGCGGTGATGCCGAACGAGGCCGAGCAGCATCCCCCACCCGAGGCGAAGCAGCGACGGTAGCCTGGAGGCATGCGCCTTCTTCGTCGCCTCGCCGCCGCGGGTATCGTGCTTCTGGCTTCGGCAACGCTGGGCGCGTGCACGCAGACGCTGTCGCTGCCTCCGGCACCGAACGCCAACCATCCACTGTGCGCCGAGATCACGGTGCGCCTGCCCGCAGCGATCGGCGATCAGGAGCGACGGTGGACCGATGCGCAGGCGACCGGCGCGTGGGGCGACCAGGCCGTCATCCTCTCCTGCGGTTTCGCGGCCCCGGCTCCCACTGCCGATTTTCCCTGCGTGACACTGGGCGGCGTGGATTGGCTCGTCGACACCGAGTACGCACCGAGCATGCGCATGATCAGCTATGGGCGCGACCCCGCCGTGCAGGTGTGGGTGCGCAGCGAAGTGATCAGCGCCAATGTCGCCCTGACCGCGCTCGGCCGCCTGGTGACGCACATCCCGGCGAGCGCGCGGTGCATCGCGCCGAGTGAACTACCCAGCTAGCGATATCCGTCGAAGACCGGTCTCGATGATCTCGGTGAGAAGCTCGGTATAGGGCATGCCGGATGCCACCCAGCACTTCGGGTACATCGAGATGGGGGTGAATCCGGGCATCGTGTTGAGTTCGTTGACGAGCAGCGCGTCTTCGGTGAGGAACATATCCACCCGCGCGAAACCCTGACCGTCAACGGCGGCGAAGGCGCGGATGCCGAGGTCTTTGACGGCCTCGATCTGCGCCTCGCTGAGCTCGGCGGGGCAGACGATCTCGACACCGTCGGCACCCATGTACTTGCCATCCCAGTCATAGAAGGCGCGCCCGGTGAGAACGATCTCCCCCGGCAGGGATGCCCGCACCCCTTCTCGGGTTTCGAGAACCGACACCTCGAGCTCTCGCCCGATGACCTCGGCCTCGATCAGCACCTTGCGGTCTTTGCTGAAGGCGAGTTCGAGCGCGGCGAGGAGCTCGTCGGCGGTGGCAACCCGCGAGACGCCCACGCTGGAGCCCTCGCGGGCGGGCTTGACGTAGACGGGCAGGCCGAGGCTGCGCGCGGCATCCCGAACACCGGCGGGGTCGCTGTTCCACTCGGCATGAGTGACGGTCACCCAGTCGCTCACCGGGATGTTCGCGGCACGCAGGGCGACCTTCATGAAGTGCTTGTCCATGCACATCGCCGAATCCACGATGCCCGCTCCCGTATAGGGCACCTCGATCGTGTCGAAGAAGCCCTGCATCGCACCGTCTTCGCCGTGCGCTCCCAGAAGCGACAGCAGCACGATATCGATCTCGCCGATCACGGCGACTTCGCCGTCGGCGGCGCGCACCCGCATCCGCCGGTCACCGTCGGGCTCTGGCCAGATGATGCGCGTGCCGTTGTCGATGACCTCGGGCAGTTTCGCCGGATTCAGCGCGAACTTGGCCGGGCTGTCTTCTTCGAGAACGAAGGCGCCTTCGCGGGTGATGCCGACCGGCACGACCTCATAGCGGTCGCGGTCGATGTACTCAAGAAACGCGGCCGCCGTCGCGCAGCCAACTACGTGCTCGCTGGAGCGCCCGCCGAAGAGCACCACCACCCTGGTCTTCGCCATTGTTCGTCCTCTCACCCTGCGGGGTGTCGTCATCTGTCGTCAGGTGCGGCGCGATGTCTCGCGGATCCATTGTCCCATCTAGCACCATCTTGACCTGTTCGACGATCGGCATGGCGACGTCGGCCTCGCGGGCAAGCTGCAGAATCGGGTCGACCGATGCCAGCCCCTCGGCGGTCTGCTGCATCTGGCGAATCACCTCTTGATAGCTGAAGCCCTGCCCGAGCAGACGCCCCGCGGTGTTGTTGCGACTGAGCGGCGATTGGCAGGTCGCGATGAGGTCGCCGAGTCCGGCGAGTCCTTGCAGGGTTTCGGGATGCGCCCCCTGCGCCACCGCGAAGTCGGTCATCTCGACGAGCCCCCGCGTGATGATCGAGGCCTTCGTGTTCTCGCCGTATCCGACGCCGTCGACGATGCCGATGGCGACGGCGATCAGGTTCTTGAGCACTCCGCCGAACTCGGTGCCGATGACATCGGTGTTGACGAAGCTGCGGAAATAGCGGTTGCGCGCGATTCGGGCGACCGCATCCGCCGTCTCTTGACTGCGCGAAGAGATGACCGCGGCGGTGGGATGCTCGCGCGCGATCTCGAGGGCGAGGTTCGGCCCGGAGGCCACCGCGATCCGCTCGGGGTCGCAGCGCATCACCTGCTCGATGACCTGGCTCATGCGCAGGCCCGTGCCGCGTTCGACGCCTTTCATCAGGCTCACGATCGACGCATCGCTGCGTTCGATGAGAGGTCTGAGCTCGGTGAGGTTCTCGCGCAGCGACTGACTCGGCACCGAGAGAAAGATGTGCTCGACGCCGTCGAGAGCGCGGGCGAGATCGTGCGTGGCGGTCATGGAGCGCGGCAGGTTGACGCCGGGCAGGTAGCGGGAGTTGCGCTTGCCCTCGGAGATCTCTTGCGCGAGCTCGGGGCGCCTGGCCCACATGACCACCTGAGCGCCGCCATCGGCGAGAATCTTGCCGAAGGTCGTTCCCCAGCTCCCCGCGCCGATCACGGCAACGCGAGGTCCGAGGCGTGGGGTGCGTGCGGCGCGTCTAGGAGTCAAAACGGCCCGTCTCTTTCTGCCCGTGCTCGGCGGGGTTCCATCTCTTGGCCGGTGCCTTCTCGCCGCGCAGATCCTCGAGCAGGGCCGTGATCGCGTTCATCAGGCGTTCGGTTGCCTCGTTCAGCGCGCTTTGCTCGTTCTGTCGTTCGGTGAAGTCCGAGATGTCGAGGGGCGGGCCGAAAGACACCTGCACGCGCTTGCGCGGCGGCCACAGGCTGATCCTGCTCGAATAGCGCCCCATGATCTCTTGCGTACCCCATTGCGCCACGGGAATCAACGGGATGTCGCCCGCCATCGCCAGGCGCACCGCCCCCGACTTGCCTCGCATCGGCCAGGTGTCGGGGTCTCGGGTCAGCGTGCCCTCGGGGTACACGATCACCCCTCGCCCGCGCGTGACGAGATCGGCCGACTGCTGCATCGTCTGTCGGGCGGCGGCGACAGAACCGCTGCGCGCGACGGGAATCATCCCCGTCCACCGCAGCAGGCTCCGCAGCACCGGCACGCGAAAGAGGCTCTCTTTCGCCATGAACCGCGGAATCCGGCCTTTGCGGAACACCGCGACAGCGACGATGAGCGGGTCGAGTTCGGAAGTGTGGTTGGGGGCCATGACGAAGGCACCCTCTCGTGGCACGTTCTCGCTGCCGAGCACTTCGATCTTCGCGAAGTAGCCGATGATGGGGATCACAATCGCCGCCAAGGGCCAAAACAGGCTCGGGCGACGCTTCTCGGCAGTCCAGATTCCCATAGTGCTAACCGACGATATCGAAATCAGCCCCGAGAGACGAGAGCTTTTCGAGGAACTTCTCGTAGCCGCGGCTGAGGATGTCGATGCCCGAGACGACCGATTCACCCTGCGCGGTGAGCGCGGCGATCACGTGGCTGTAGCCTCCGCGCAGATCCGGCACGACGATCTGCGCCCCGTGCAGCGGGGTCGGGCCGATGATCACGGCGGCTTGTTCGAGCTCGCGGCGCGGCACGCGGCGCGGGCCATCCTGCAGCCCGTGCGGGTGCACGACGATGTTGGCACCCATCTTCACGAGAGCCTCGGTGAAGCCCATCCGGTTCTCGTACACGGTCTCGTGCACGATCGATCTTCCGTGCGCTTGGGTCAGGGCCACAATCAGCGGCTGCTGCCAGTCGGTCATGAATCCCGGGTGCACATCGGTTTCGACGACGACGGGCTTGAGCTCTTCGCCGCGGCGGAACAGGATGCCGTCTTCTTTGACCTCGAACCACCCACCGACCTTGCGGAACACGTTCAAGAAGGTGAGCATCTGCTGCTGCTCGGCTCCGGCAACGAAGATCTCGCCGTCGGTCGCCAGGGCCGCGCACGCCCAACTTGCCGCTTCGTTGCGATCGAAGATGCAGCGGTGGTCGTAGCCGCGCAGCGAGGGCACGCCTTCGATCAGGATCACACGGTTCGGTTCGACCGAGATGATCGCACCCATCTTCTGCAGCACGGCGATCAGATCCATGATCTCAGGCTCGATCGCGGCGTTGCGCAGCTCTGTCGTGCCGGTGGCGCGCACCGCTGTCAGCAGAACCTGCTCGGTCGCGCCCACGCTCGGGTAGGGCAGGTGGATGTTCGCGCCGTGCAGACCCTGTGGGGCAGAGAGGCGGATGCCCGTTTCGAGCTTCTCGACGGTCGCGCCGAATTTGCGCAGGGCGTCGAGATGAAAGTCGATGGGGCGGTCGCCGATGCGGCATCCCCCGAGGTCGGGAATGAAGGCCTGGCCGAGCCGGTGCAGCAGCGGGCCGCAGAAGAGAATCGGGATGCGGGAGGCACCCGCGTGCGCGTCGATCTGCTCCATATGGGCCGACTCGACCTCGCTCGGGTCGAGCACGAGCACGCCCTCGGCATCCCCCGCCGTCACATGCACGCCGTGCACCTCGAGAAGCGAGCGCACCACGGCGACATCGCTGAGCTCGGGCACATCGCGCAGGATGCTGACCGACTCGCCGAGCAGAGAGGCGACCATGGCCTTGGTCGCGAGGTTCTTCGCGCCGGTGACGGTGACGCGTCCGCGCAGGGGCTGGCCCCCGCGAATGGCGATGACATCGACGGTGGAAGCCCGGGAGGGGTTCGTCTGCCGGGGTGTCGTCATCTGGCGGGCCTCACTTCATCACGGATGGTTTTCTGCACGTGGGTTCAGGCCCTACGTTGTGGCGATCTCGGATCGGGCTGTTGCGTCATCCTATGACGACGCGGGCGAGTCTGTTGAGGAGCCGCCACCTAGTGTAATCATCCCAGCGGCGAAGCGTCCGAGGCGCTGGCTTCTGCGTCGTCGCTCTCGCGGGCGCGGCGCTTCTCGCGCCCAGAGGCCACAAGGCTTGCGGTGGTCGCGGTGACCATCGCCAGCAGGATGACGCCCAGCGACATCCAGATGGGAATGTCGGGTGCCCAGGCGATGGGTTCGCCGCCGTTGATAAAGGGCAGCTCGTTGTGGTTCATCGCGTGCAGAATGAGCTTGACCCCGATGAAGCCGAGGATGACGGCGATGCCGTAGTGCAGATAGCGCAGCCGGTCGAGCAGGTCGCCGAGCAAGAAGTAGAGCTGGCGCAGCCCCATCAGGGCAAAGATGTTCGCGGTGAAGACGATGAATCCGTTCTGGGTGATCGAGAAGATCGCCGGGATCGAATCGACCGCGAACATGAGGTCTGTCACGCCGATGGCGACGAAGACCACGATCATGGGCGTCCAGACCTTCTTGCCCGCAACGACCGTGCGCACCTTGCCCTCGTCATAGTCGTCGCTGATGTCGACGAAGCGGCGCACGAGGCGCACCATGAAGTTCTCGCGGCGTATCTCGCTCTCGTGGTCGCCCTCGGGCTTGGCCTGGCGAATCGCCGTCCAGATCAGGAAGGCACCGAAGATGTAGAAGATCGGCGAGAAGTGCTCGATGAGCGCGACACCGGCAAGGATGAACAGGCCGCGCAGCACGATGGCGATCATGATGCCGACCATGAGCACCTGCTGCTGATAGCGCCGCGGCACCGAGAACTGGGTCATGATCAGCACGAAGACGAAGAGGTTGTCGATCGACAGGCTGTACTCAAGTGCCCATCCGGTGACGAACTCGCCCGCCACCGTGCCCCCCGCGACCGCCCACAGCAGCCCCGCGAACACGAGCGCGAGGGTGACATAGAAGACCACCCAGAGGGTCGATTCTCTCGTCGAAGGAATGTGTGGCCGCAGGCGGGCCAGGGTGAGGTCGGCGATGAGGATGACGGTGAGAACGATGAATGAGGTGACCTCGAACCAGATGGGGATCACGGCTTAGTGGCCTTTCGAGAGAGCGGACAGTGACCGAAAGTCTCTCCCCCGCTCACGCGGTGTGCGCCCGGAGCACCAGGGTGCTCGTGATGACGAACGCACAGATTCGGGATACTCCCTCTCGCCCTTTCAGCGTAGCTGACAATGCGCCCAGTGACGCGCGCGAATCTTTCTGAGACGATGAGAGCGCGCTCGACACTCATCAATGAGAGAGCAAGACCGAAGGGATCCGGATGCCGGAGCTGACCCGCGACCAGGAATGGGCTGTGCAGGCCGCAGAGGGTGATGAAAGCGCCTTCCGCGAGTTGTATCGCGTTCATGTGCGACCCGTTTATTGGATCGCACATGGCATCCTGGGCGCGGCCGCCGACGCCGAAGACGTCACGCAAGAGACGTTCATCGTCGCCTGGCGAAAGCTTCCGACGCTGGAACTGGCCGGAGAATCACTTCTGCCGTGGTTGGCGACGATTTGCCGCTTTCAGGCGGCCAATCGCCTGCGTCAGCGGCGGCGGGATCAGGCGAACACCACAGAGGCCGCGGATGAAAGTCTGCGCGACACAGTGGATGTCGAAGATCAAGTGATCTCGGCAGCACTGGCCGAGCGGATCCTCGCGGAGCTGGACAGTCTCGGTGAGCTGGATCGCGAGATCTTCCGGCTCTGTGCGACCGAGGGATACGCCTACCAGGCGGCGGCCGAGCATCTGGGCGTCAGCCACAGCGTCGTAAGAAACCGGCTCTCTCGCGTGCGCACCCGTCTGAAGGGTGCCCTGAGTGAAACGAGTGAGGCATGAACGATACCCGAACCCCTGAGCTTGCCGAACTGTCGGACCAGGCGATCGACCGCATGGAGCAGACGCTGCTCGCGCGGATCGCCGCTGAGCGACACATCCCGGCATCCGCCCGCGCCGCCCGGTCGAGGCGACGCACCTGGCTGACCGTGAGCGGTGTGGCGGCTGCTTTCGTCGCCGGCATCCTTGTGGCACCGCCCCTGATCAACGCGGTGTCATTCACCCTGCAGAACGACACCGGCACCGAGGTGGCGCCGATCTATGACGGCGTGCGCGGCGAGGGGACACCGGACGGTGGGGTAACGCCCCCCACGGGGCCGATGCCGGGCTTTGGCTCCGGGATCACCGACGGCAACAGCGGCACGGATCGTCTAGATGTTCCCTCTAAAAACAACCGCGAGATCGTGGCAAACGCGAGCGCTTCGGTGCGGGTGGACGAGATCGCCACGGCATCCGAGGCCATTGCCCGCATTGCCCGCGATCTGGGCGGCTATGTCGAGACCACGAACATCGGCCAGGTCAGCCGTTCGGCAGAGATGGGCATCATTGCCCCGACGCCGCCCGGTGGTGACTGGGGCTGGGTGAGCATTCGGGTGCCTTCGGCGTCGCTCGATGAGGCGATCTCGAAGCTGTCGAGTGTGGGCGAGGTGCGCGCCTCGTCGAAGTCGCAGCACGATGTCACGAGCTATGCGATCGATCTGCGCGCGCGGGTTGACGCCCTGCAGGCTTCGGTCGAGCGGCTCACCGAACTCATGGCGCAGACCGGCAGCGTCGCCGAGCTCATCACGGCCGAGACGGCACTGTCAGAGCGCCAGGCACAGTTGGAGTCGTACACGCAGCAGCTTGCCGCTCTGGAGCAGCAGGTCGCGATGTCGACCCTCTATGTCGAACTCGAGCGGATCATGCCGGTCACCAAGGCTGACCCCGCCGGTTTCGCTGATGGTCTGCGCGCCGGATGGGACGGCATGATCGTCTCGCTCAACGCCCTCGTGGTGGCCGCCGGCTTCTTGCTGCCGTGGGTCGTGGTGCTCGGTGTGGCGACACTGGTGGTCTGGTTGATCGTGCGCTCGCGTCGCAACGCGGGCACCCGTGCCGCAGTGGTGTCGGCAGAGAAGAGCGATTGAGCACGCTGCGCTCGTGAAAACGCCGCCAGGACTGTTCCTGGCGGCGTTTTCTGCTGGTGACCCCAGCGGGATTCGAACCCGCGTTACCGCCGTGAGAGGGGAATCGGCTCCCCCGGAACTGCGTGCCCGACCCCGTTCTGCCCTGTGTTTACGGGGATTCCGCGTGCGTCGAGTGCGTCGCGGAAAGTCCTGTCGTCAGCGTTCGTTGCCAAAATGTTGCCACGTTTGCGCCCCTGCGGAGGCGGGTAATCCTGGTGTCTCGGGTCACTTGTCGAGTGTGACGAGAAGCCCGCGCCTGACTCGCTCTACTAGCTTGCGGGGTCGTGCCGGATGCCGCAACACCGCTTCGCTGCGCTCGGATGTTGCACCCTCCGTCCCGACCCCGCGGACAGCAGGGAGCGGGTCCGGGGCGGGAGCAGACCGGGGAGGTAGAATGCAGAACGACGAAGCAGAGGTGATCCCATGAGCGTGACGATTCCGAGCGCGATCCCGGCCGAGTCCCTGCGCGCCTGGTACGACGACGAGCCCCGCGTCAGCGATGTGGCCCTCTACGACATGACCGCCCAGGGCGCGACCACCCTGGCCTCCGTCCTGATCGAACGGCAGCTCGCCACGACCGACGAGCGCGAGCGCGAGTATTGGGCCGCGCGAGTGCGCCTGGTGAACCAGCAGCGCACGGCGCTGGACCCGGACGACCGCCTCGGGCTGATCGCCCAGCAGCAGGCATGGCTCGATGAGATCGACGCCCTGACCGGCCAGGCGACCCGCCGCATCGCGTGACCGAACCCGGCGCGTCCGACGAGGCGCGGCTGCGGCAGATGTTCGACGCCGCCGTGCGGCTGGCGATCTTCCCGCCGGTCCCTACCGGCGACCGGCTCCTGGTCCTGCTCGGCGGCCAACCCGCCGCCGGCAAGACGCGAGCGCAGGCTGCGATCCTCGCGGAGCACCCCGAGCTGGTGTCGATCACCGGGGACGACCTGCGCGCCTACTACCCCGGCTATCGGGATCTCGCGCTGGACGACCCGCTGGGAATGCCGGCCGCGACCGCGCCGACGTCGAGCGGGCTCATCCGGCTCGCCCTGGATCACGCGATCGAGCACGGCTACCCGGTGCTGCTGGAGGGCACCTTCCGCGACCCGGCGATGGTCACCGGCACCGCGGCCCGGTTCGCGGAGGCCGGCTACCGGGTCGAGGTCGTCGCCGTCGCCACCCCCGCCCCGGTGTCGCGCCTGGCGGCCGAGGAGCGGTTCCTGCGCGCCCGTCGCGGCGAGGTCGGCCGCTGGACCCCGCCCGAGGCGCACGAGACGGCCCTGACCGGCTCACCCGAGGTCGTCGCCGCGCTGGAGGCCCTGCCCGCCGTCGCCCGCATCCAGGTCTACGCCCGCGACCGCCGCCTCTACGACAACCACCGCGCCCAGGCCGGCGCATGGGAGCACGAGGCGCGCGCGGCCGAGATGCTGCGCGGCGAGCAGACGCGACAGCTCGCCCCGGCCGAAGCGGTCGGCTGGCTCGCGGACTACGGCGCGGTGTTCGGCGCCGCCCACGCCCGGCGCGGCTACCTCAGCCCGAGGACCGCGCCGGCCTACCGGCGCCTGCAAGACGACGCCGCCCGCCTGATCGAGCTGGCCGCCGATGACCCGACCGCCGATCTGCGGGCGCTGGAGGAGCAGCAGGCGCACCGCCGTGTCGCCCTGAAAGTCGCCCTGCCTGAGCCGCCTGGGATCGTTGGACGGATCGGGCAGACCCTTCGGCGCTCACTCCCGCCCTATCGTCCAGCCCCGTCGCGTGACGCGCCCGGTAACGAAGCACCGAGCATCGGACGCTGAGAGGACGCCTATCGTTCCCCCACTCACGGCGACGACGTGGGAGTAGAACTGTTCGACACCCCTGTCCCCGCCGGATCACGAAAGCACGTCCGGCCCGCAAAACACGGGCGAGTCGCCGGGTGGCCGTGTGGACAACTCCCTCAGGATTCATGGACCTACGCGGTCGGTAGCACATGAGAACGAGCCTGCCGAGACGCCGCCAAACCCGATACTCGAGTCTGCGCGATCGCGCCGGATGCCACAAGCCGGTTCGGGCATTGCGGCATCCGACCCGACCCCGCTTGAGGCAGGTACGGGTCCGTGGGAGCCGAGTGGTCAGGCCCGAGCCGTGACGCCCAGTTCGGCCAGCAGGTTCAGCACCCGCCGTTCGATCTCGTCGCGCACCGGCCGCACCCCGTCCGGGGTCCAGCCCGCGGGATCGGGCAGGGTCCATTCCTCGTAGCGTTTGCCGGGGAAGATCGGGCAGGCGTCGCCGCAGCCCATCGTGATCACCGCGTCCGCCGCGCGCACGATCTCGTCGGTCCAGGGCTTGGGGAACTCGCCGGCGATGTCGATGCCCCGTTCGGCCATGACCTGCACGGCGATCGGGTTGATCGTCTCGCCAGGCTCGGAGCCGCCGGACCAGCCGACCGCGTTCTCGCCGGCGTAGTGCTGGAAGAACCCGAGGGCCATCTGCGAGCGGCCGGCGTTGTGGACGCACAGGAACAGCACGGTCGGCGTGTCCGCCAGGTGCAGCCCGTCGACCTTGGCGAGCGCGCGCAGCCGCTGCCGGGCGAACTTCTCGGTCAGCAGCGGCAGATAGTTCGGCACCGTCGCACGGGCGGCGAGGTCGGTGTAGGAGGCGTGCAGGAAACGGTCGATCGTCTCCCGCCCGAAGGTGCCCTCGAACTCCCGCGTCAGGCGCTCGGCGCTGGTGGCG
>CAZHIU010000003.1:0-73283 GCA_964532555.1 uncultured Microbacterium sp. | reverse complement strand
GCCGAGCTTGGTCTTGGTCTGGCCCTCGAACTGAGGCTCGCCGAGCTTGATCGAGATGACCGCGGTCAGCCCCTCGCGCACATCCTCACCCGAGAGGTTGTCGTCTTTCTCTTTGAGCAGGTTGTTCGCGCGCGCGTACTTGTTCACGAGCGTCGTCAGCGCCGCCCGGAAGCCCTCCTCGTGCGTGCCGCCCTCATGGGTGTTGATGGTGTTCGCGTAGGTGAAGACGTTCTCGGTGTAACTCGTCGTCCACTGCATGGCGACCTCGAGCGAGATCTTGCGCACCGCATCCTCGGAGTCGAAGGCGATGATCTCGTCGTTGACCACATCGGCGCGACGCACGCGATTCAGATACTCGACGTAGTCGACAAGGCCGCGTTCGTAGTAGAAGGCGTCGCTCGGCTGCGTGAGCACGACGGTGCCTTCGACTTCGCGTTCGTAGGCGGAGTCCGCACGTTCGTCGCGCAGCTCGATGCGCAGACCCTTGTTCAAGAAGGCGTACTGCTGAAACCGGGTGCGCAGGATGTCGTAGTCGAACTCCACGGTCTCGGTGAAGATCGCCGCATCCGGCCAGAAGGTGATGCGGGTGCCGGTCTCATCGGTCGGCTCGCCTTTCTCGAGCTGCTGTTGAGGTGCCCCGCCGTTCGCGAAGGAGTGCCGCCAGTAGTGACCCTGTCGCTTGATCTCGACGTCGAAGCGGCTCGAAAGGGCGTTCACGACCGAAGAGCCGACGCCGTGCAGTCCCCCCGAGACAGCGTATCCGCCGCCGCCGAACTTGCCGCCGGCGTGCAGGATGGTCAGAACGACCTCTACCGAAGACTTCGTGGGGTCGGAGGAGTGCGGGTCGACCGGGATGCCGCGACCGTTGTCTTCTACGCGGATGCCGCCGTCTTCGAGGATCGTCACCCGGATCGTGTCGCAGTATCCGGCGAGGGCCTCATCGACCGCGTTGTCGACGATCTCCCACACCAGATGGTGAAGACCGCGCGGCCCTGTCGAGCCGATGTACATGCCAGGGCGCTTGCGAACCGCTTCGAGTCCTTCGAGCACCTGGATCTCATCAGCCCCGTACTCTGCGAGGGATCCATTCTGTGCGGCGGTGGATTCGTGATCGGATTGTGCGCTATCGGCGGCTTTTTCGGGCGTCATCTGAGCAGGCTCTCCACATCGCGTTCTAGAGCATTCAGTCTATCGTTTTCTGGGCTTCCGTGGCGCTTATATGCCCGTGTATCGCGCTGAAACGCGTTCGGATGACTGGGACGGTCGCTCAGCCGTATGTATCGCGCGGGCCGCGCCCTGGAACGGCTCTGGTGCCCCATTTCCACGAGGGTACGTCCGGCCCGATAAAGCGGAGGTTCTCGACGGCGGCATCCGGATGCTCCGTGGTGATCCGGGTGAGGATGTCGGCGCGCATGTACTGCAACTGCTTGGCCCACGCCGTGGAGTCGCACCGCACGGTGAGCATTCCGTGCTCGAGCGATACCGGTTCGGAGTGCTGCGCCACATCCGGGCCCGCGATCTCGGGCCAGCGCAGCACGACGTTCTCGCGGGCGATCAGGCCATCCCATCCCGACGATTTCGTCAACTGAGCAAGAGCGGCACCGATTCCCAGCGGGTCGCGACCGGGGGTGAACGGTGCGTTCTCATCATCGTTGCGGCGACGACGCTTCGACCACGAGCGCTTCTGCGGCGGCAGCCCCCGAAGTCGAAGGTAGGTGGCGACGGTTTCGGGAAGGGAGTCTTCTGAGCTCATCCGCCGTGCTCCCGCTCGTCGCTGATCGTGCCCGCATGAACGCGCACCACATGCTGGTGCAGAGCCTGGGGGATGTCCTGCTCCACCGCGGCGGTGACCACCACCTGCTCGAACCCCGCGACAAGCTGCGCCAGACGCGCGCGACGGTCGGCGTCGAGTTCGGCGAAGACATCGTCGAGAATGATGACGGGGTCGCCCACGGGAGAGTCCGCACGCAGAAGCTCGGCAGAGGCAAGGCGCAGCGCAAGAGCCACCGACCACGATTCGCCGTGCGAGGCGAAACCTCTGACCGGCAGGCCGCGCACTCGCAGCAGCAGATCGTCGCGGTGAGGGCCGACGAGCGTCAACCCGCGATCAAGCTCGGCCGTGCGCGCCGCGAGGAGAGCCCGACGGAAGACTTCGGTCGTCTCTGTGGAGTCGACCGGGGCGACCGTGCCGGTGTCATCCTCTTCAGGATCGCCGCCGGCGATCGAGAGCACCCAGTCGAGTTCTGGCTTGTGGTCAGCGCCGGCGATGGCGGCGTACGCCGTGCGAAGCGGCGTCCTCAGATCGTCGGCGAGTGCCCTGCGAGCGTGGATGACCTCTGAGCCGAGCGTGACGAGTTTGTCGTCCCAGACATCGAGTGTGGCAAGGGACTCGGCCCGGATTCCGCGTGCGCGTGCAGATTTCAGCAGGGTTGTGCGCTGCTTGAGAACGCGATCGTAGTCGGCGAGCACCGCAGACATCCGGGGCACCCGCTGCACAAGAAGCTGGTCGGCGAAACGCCGCCGTGCCGAGGGGTCACCGCGCACGATCTGCAGATCCTCCGGCGCGAACAGCACGGCATGAGCGTGACGCGGTAGCTCGGCGGTCTTCACAGGGGAACCATTGACGCGTGCCTTGTTGGCTCCCTGGCGGTTGATCTGCACCTCGAGCAATACCGTGCGCTCACCGTGCGCGAGCCGGGCACGGATCACCGCCGACTCGCATCCCTCTCGAATCATCGGGGCGTCCGACGACACCCGATGCGAACCGAGCGTCGCGAGATACACAATGGCCTCGGCAAGATTCGTCTTGCCCTGGCCGTTGCGGCCGACGAGAACATTCGTCCCAGGATGCAGACGCAACTCGACCCCCGCGTAATTGCGGAAGTCGACCAGGCTCAGGTGCTCCACGATCACGTGAGTCACCTTACCTTTCGCCGCCGACCTCGGCTCGGAAGAGCCTTAGCGCAGCAGAAGGTTCGGTTGCAACAGATACTTGTAGGAGTCCGCGCCACCCTGATCGACCGAAGTCTGGCTTGTTATCAAGACCGGGCTGAGCTTGTTCGCGTTGTCGCTGGAGGTGAAGGTGACCCGCACGAACTCGCTCTTCAGCGCGCCGAGAGCCTCGAGAAGGTAGTGCGGGTTGAGTCCGAGGGTCACATCGTCGCCGCCGCTCAGGTGCGCGTCGACTGACTCGGATGCTCGGGCGTGCTCGTTGCCGGATGCGTCCATCGTCACCGAATCTGCCGTGAAAGTGAACCGTAGCGGGGCCGCACGGTCCAGAACGAGCGACACACGACGCACGGCCTCGATGAACTCACCGGTGTTGAGCACGGCGTAGTGATCGGTCTGCTCGGGAAAGAGCCGACGCACGGGCGGGAAGTTACCCTTGATGAGAAGTGAGGTGACTGTCTTGTTGCCCGCCGTGAAGGCGATGATCTCGCGGTCGCCCGATCCCGAGAACGAGATCTCGATCTGACCATTGCTGCCGAAGGTCTTGCCAACCTCTTGCAGCGTGCGTGCGGGAACGAGAGCGGTCTGCTCGGATGCCTCGCCGTCCCACGGCAGGTCACGCAGCGAGACCCGATAGCGGTCGGTGGCCACCATGCTCAACTGCTTGTCGGCGACCGAAAGCTGCACACCGGTGAGCACGGGCGTGACATCGTCACGGGATGCCGCGAAGGCGACCTGAGCGATGGCGCTGCCGAAGTCATCCGCCGGCACAACACCGGTCGACCCGGAGACTTCGGGGATGGAGGGGTACTCTTCGACCGGCATCGGCGAGAGTGTGAAGCGCGCCGAGCCACAGCTCACCACAATGCCGCCATCATCGGCGAGGGAGACCTCGATGGGAGCGCTCGGCAAGCGGCTCGCGATATCAGAGAGCAAACGGCCGTGGACGAGGATCGTTCCGGGTTGCTCGACGGTCGCCTCGATCGTGGTGCGCGCCGATGCTTCGTAGTCGAACGCCGAGAGCGTCAGGGCGCCCTCGCTCGCGTGGATCAGCACACCAGCCAGGATCGGTTGCGGATTGCGCTGCGGCAGAAGCTTCACGACGAAGGACACGGCTTCGCTGAAGACATCGCGATTGACCTGGAACTTCACGAGAACTCCCTATGGTGTCGAGCGGTCAGAACTTCTGCCAGAGCAGGGATTCCCATGCTAGTCCCCTTGACCACTTCTTTGTAGCGGCTGCTTCTGCACCCGAGGTGATCGGAATTCCCTCTTTATGGACTGTTTCTTAACAGTATTAACATCTGTGGGAACTGTGGATAATTCCGTGGATAGTAAGCGAGAGAGGGGAACTACACGGTTGTGAGATGTGGATCGGGCCGGGAGTCATGGCGTTGTGAAAGACCGCCGCCTCCGCGTACGGCGGCGTTCTCCACAGCGAGAGAGTCTGCGATTCACATTCGTCCCCGGTGATGTGTCGTTCATCCACAAGTTATCCACATGTGGGAGCAGAGGCGAGAGATCGCCGCACTGCGCCGGTGTTAGCGCCTGCCGAGCAGAGTCGTGATCTCGGTGACCTGGTTGTAGATCGACCGACGCTCACGCATGAGGTCGGTGATCTTTCGGCAGGCGTGAATGACCGTCGAGTGGTCGCGGTTGCCGAAGAGCTGGCCGATCTTCGGCAGCGAGAGACCGGTGCGCTCACGACAGAGGTACATCGCGATCTGCCGAGCCGTAGCGATCTGCTGCGAACGGCTGGAGCCGCAGAGCTCATCGACGCTCAGTCCGAAATACGATGCCGTCGCGGAGATGATGTCGGTCGGCGAGATCACGTTGTCGTCGGTGTAGTCGATGATGTCGCGGAGCACCGTCTGCGCAAGAGCGATGTCGACGGGCTGCCGATCCAGACTTGCGTAGGCCGACACGCGAATGAGTGCGCCTTCGAGCTCACGTACGTTCGAGGAGACGGCGGTGGCGATGTACTCCATGACGTCGTCGGGGATGTCGAGCCGCTCGCTTTGCGCCTTCTTGCGCAGAATCGCAATGCGGGTCTCGAGGTTGGGGGCTTGCACATCGGTGGTGAGACCCCACTCGAAGCGACTGCGCATGCGGTCTTCGAAACCCGTCAGATACTTGGGGGCGACGTCGCTGGTGATCACGACCTGCTTCTTGTAGTCGTGCAGCGTGTTGAAGGTGTGGAAGAAGGCCTCTTGCGTCTCGGCGCGCCCTTGCAAGAACTGGATGTCGTCGATGAGTAGAACATCGACGCCCCGATAGCGGGCCTGAAAGGCGGCACCTCGGTTGTTGGCGATGGAGTTGATGAAGTCGTTGGTGAACTCTTCGCTCGAGACATATCGCACCCGGATGCCGGGAAAGTTTCCGATCGCGTAGTTTCCGATCGCGTGCAGAAGATGGGTCTTGCCCAGCCCCGAGTTGCCATAGATGAACAGCGGGTTGTAAGCATTGGCAGGGCTCTCGGCCACAGCAAAGGCGGCGGTGTGCGAGAGCCTATTCGACTGACCGATCACGAAGGTGTCGAAGCTGTACTTCGGGTTCAGCCGTGAGTCATCCCTCCCTCGTGGCCGAGACTCGACTGTTTCGCGGCGCGGCTCGCTGGGAGAGGGGGCGACGACCTCGATGGGCTCGGTGGGATGCTCTTCGAGCTCGTGATTCACCGAGACACGAAAAGAGGTGACTTCGTCGCCGGCAGCGCTCAGAGCTTCCATGAGAGGAACTCGCAAGCGCTGATTGATCTGCGCCGCGGTCAGTTCGTTGGGCACGTCCAGATACAGCGTGGCGCTCATGACGCCGACGGGAACGATGAGGTTCACAAAACCCAGCATCTGAGGCGTCACCCGGTCATCGTGAGCCAGAAGCTCCTGAACCGTCGCCCAAACCGGCACGTCGGGGTGTGCGGGAGTGGTCATGATGCTCCGGGTGTAGCGGCGTCGCGCCTGTGGATAACAGGGATGGTGCAACGGTAGTCAGTCAGAGGCGATTGGGCAACTGCCTGTGTATAACACCGGTCCCATCCGACTCCTTCCCGACCTTCCTCAGGGGGCAGGGCAGAGCGCGGTGGCGGTGGGTTTGCCTGAATCGCACAGGTGGCGTAGCCTTAGTCGGTTGACTTATGCCCACGCGGCAGTTCCTATTGTCTCCGGTCAGTCGAGATCCCGGTGGCAGATTCCCCGGAGTGATCCTATGAGCAAGCGAACCTTCCAGCCCAACAACCGTCGTCGCGCGAAGAAGCACGGCTTCCGCGCACGTATGCGTACGCGCGCCGGCCGCGGCATCCTCGCCGCACGTCGTGCGAAGGGCCGCACCGAACTCTCGGCCTAGTGTGCTCGCGCAGCCGTTTCGCTTGACGCGCGGCGATGACTATCGTCGCGTTGTGAGAAGTGGCACGCGCGCGGGTGGCGCCCACCTCACCCTTTCTTCGGTCAGCAGCGAAGAGCAACGGGCAGGGCGCTTCGGTTTCATCGTGAGCAAGGGCGTCGGCTCGGCGGTTGTTCGCAATCGAGTTCGTCGACGTCTCAAGGCGATCGCTTTCGCGATCCTCCCCCGAGTTCCGGATGGCACAGACCTCGTGATCCGCGCGCATCCTTCGGCGGCGACGGCATCGTTCGCCGAGCTCGACGCCGATGTGGCTCGTTGCCTCGAGCGCGTGTTGCGCGTGGGAACGAGGGCGTCATGAGTGCGCTTCCGGTGACATCCCGAGGCACCGCGCAACTGCATCCGGCCGACAGCGTGCGCTTCGTTCCGCTGCTGCCCCGCAACCTCGTACTGCTGTTTCTGGCGGGATATCGTCGGGTCATCTCGCCACTGTATGGCGATGTGTGCGCCTACTATCCTTCATGTTCCGCGTACGCTGTAGGTGCGGTGCAACAGCACGGTGCGGTCAAAGGGATGCTTCTGGGCGTGTGGCGGATCTTCCGTTGCAACCCGTGGACCAAGGGCGGCGTCGATGACGTTCGTCCGCACCGACACTTCCGTTACGCCCTCACAGCTCGAGGGTATGTCGTACCCGCGCGAAAGGACTAACACGTGGGCATTCACTCTCTGCTCGCCCTTGCTGCGAACTCGAGTCAGGCGGTCGAAGAACCTGGAGGCATCCTCAGTTTCTTCAGCACCATCCTCTGGCCGCTGAAGTGGATCATCGAGGCGGTGCTCGTCGCCTGGCACTCGGTGCTCACCCTGTTCGGCATGGATCCGGCGGGAGGCCTGACCTGGGTGCTGTCGATCATCGGCATCGTCGTCGTGCTGCGTGCCGCGCTCATCCCTCTGTTCGTCAAGCAGATCAAGAGCCAGCGCAAGATGATGGAGATCGCTCCCGAGCTGCGCAAAGTTCAGGACAAGTATCGGGGCAAGAAGGATCAGCTCTCGCGAGAAGCGATGAGTCGCGAGACGATGGCGCTGTACAAGAAGCACGGCACAACGCCGGTGTCTTCGTGTCTGCCGCTGCTGGTGCAGATGCCGTTCTTCCTCGCGCTCTTCTACACGCTGTTCGACATTGAGCGGCACTACCGGGCGGGAACCGGTGGCGTGGGTCTGCTCAACGCCGAGCTGACGGCCCAGTTCTACAGCGCGAAGCTCTTCGGGGTCGCGCCCTTGCACATGCGCATGAACGAGGCGCTCGCCAATCGCCCGGAGAACTGGGAGATCACGGTGGTGATCCTGGCCGTTCTCGTCGTGCTGATGATCACCTCGCAGTTCCTCACGCAGTTGCAGATCATCTCGAAGAACCTTTCGCCCGAGGCCAAGACCGGCCAGGCGTATCAGATGCAGAAGATCATGCTCTATGTGCTGCCGCTGGCGTTCATCTTCTCGGGTGTGTTCTTCCCCCTCGGCGTCGTCATCTACTGGTTCACCTCGAACCTCTGGACCATGGGTCAGCAGTTCCTCGTCATCCGCGAGATGCCGACACCGGGATCCGAGGCGGCACTCGCCCGCGAGAAGCGCCTCGCGAAAAAGGGCAAGGCTCTCGACTCCCAGGGCAAGGTTGTGCCGATGGCGGCCTATGAAGCAGAGCAGCAGCGTCTTCTCGAAGAGGCCGAGCGGGCAAAGCTAGAGGCCCCCAAGCGTCAGCAGCCGATGGGCAAGAAGCGGTCGAAGAAGAAGGGCGAGAAGTGATGAGCGCTTCGGCCGAGACGGATTCCTCTAATCGCACTGCCCTGCAACTCGAGCAGGAGGGCGACATCGCGGCGGACTTTCTCGAGGGCCTGCTCGACATCGCCGACCTCGACGGTGACCTGAACCTGGATGTGCGCCAAGGCCGCGCCTACGTCTCGGTCGAATCAGAGAGCGACACCCTTTCGCGTCTCGCTGACCCGGACACCGTGCAGGCGCTTCAAGAGCTGACAAGGCTCGCGGTGCAACGCCAGACGGACTCCTTCTCACGATTGATTCTGGATGTCGGCGGATCGCGCGACCAGCGCCGCCGCCAACTGGAGCGGCTCGTGGCCGCCGCCGCCGCGAAGCTCGACGAGGGTGCCACACAAGCATCGCTGCCCTCGATGTCAAGCTATGAGCGCAAGCTCGTACACGACATCGTGGCCGAGCAGGGTCTTGTGTCGGAGTCGTACGGCGAGGGCGCGGAGCGGTATACCGTCATCCGTAAGCGCTGAATGTTTCACGTGAAACATCGAACGCCATGACGGATGTGGAACCGGAACCCGCGGTTGCTGCCGGGCTGTTCGCGGAACGAATTGACGTGGCTCGTGCCTTCACGCGCGCACTCGCTCGGGAGGGGGTCGAGCGCGGGCTGATCGGACCGCTGGAGCTGCCCCGGCTCTGGACGCGTCATGTGCTCAACAGCGTGATCGCCGCACCTCTCTTTCACGGCGAGGTCGCCGATGTGGGAAGCGGCGCAGGTCTGCCAGGAATGGTCTTGGCGATCGCGCGACCGGATGTCTCATGGACGCTCGTCGAACCGATGGAGCGAAGGGTCGCGTGGCTGAACGAGCAACTCGATGCTCTGGGACTCGACAACGTCGCGGTGCTGCGCGCGCGTGCGGAAGACGTCACGCCCCGCTCGCGCTTCGATGTGGTGACCGCACGCGCGGTGAGCGCCCTGCGCACGCTCCTGCCACTCGTGGCTCCGCTGGCGCGCGACGGGGGGCAGCTCGTGCTCTTCAAAGGAGTGAACGCGCCCGCCGAGATCGAGGCGGCCCAGAAGCAGATACGCATGCTCGAGCTGAAGGATGTCCGGATCGAGCTGCTCGGCGACGGTGTGATCGACGAACCGACGCGGGTCGTGCGTGCACGGGTGCGCTGAGCGAAGCGTCTTTGCGCACCCCGGAGTCGCATCCGGTGACCAGCGGCTAGAGTAGAACCTTGTTCGCACGACACGATGTTTCACGTGAAACATCGATGCAAGAGAAAGAGGTTGCGGGATGGATACTCCTCTCGCGCAGGAGCTCGCCGAGCTGACCGCCCGCCGCCGTGCTTTGGAGAACGCGACCGTCTCGTTCAGCGGTGAGACCCGTGTGATCACGGTGTCCAACCAAAAGGGCGGGGTGGGCAAGACGACGACAGCGGTGAACCTCGCGGCGGCTCTTGCGCGCCTGGGCGCACGCGTTCTTGTCATCGACCTTGACCCCCAGGGCAACGCATCGACGGCCTTGGGAGTTCCGCACAACTCCGACACGCCGAGCGTCTACGATGTCGTGATCGACGGGTTTCCGCTCGCCGACATCATCCAGACCAGCCCCGAGTCCGAGAATCTCTTCTGCGCGCCGAGCACGATCCACCTCGCCGGTGCGGAGATCGAACTGGTCTCGCAGGTCGCTCGCGAGCATCGCCTCGCACGGGCGCTGGAGAGCTATCTCGCGAGCAATCACGTCGACTTCGTGCTGATCGACTGCCCGCCTTCGCTCGGCTTGCTCACGATCAACGCTTTCACCGCGGCGCGCGAGGTGCTCATCCCGATTCAATGCGAGTACTACGCGCTGGAGGGCCTGAGCCAACTCGTCGGCAGCATCCAGATGATTCGGCAGCACTTGAATCCTTCTCTGCACATCTCGACGATTCTGTTGACCATGTATGACTCGCGCACGCGTCTGGCACAGCAGGTCGCCGACGAGGTGCGCACGCACTTTCCCGAGCAGGTTCTTCAGACGGTGATCCCTCGTTCGGTGCGCGTGTCAGAGGCGCCGAGCTTCGGCCAGACGGTGATCGCCTACGAAGCGACATCGGTCGGTGCAATCTCCTATCGGGAGGCCGCCGTCGAGATCGCCACTCGCGCCGCCGCGAAACGGAAGGAAGCGTAATGGCCAAACGCACGGGACTCGGACGAGGGATCGGTGCCCTCATTCCCACCGCCGACCAGGCGGAACGCCCCGTCGACATCTTCTTTCCGGAGAGCAAGAAGGATCGCGCTCGTCCCGGTGTGCAGCTTGAGGCCGTGCCGGGTCTGCGTCTCGTGCACATCGATCCGAAAGAGATCGTGCCCAACCCCCGCCAGCCGCGGGCACACTTCGACGAGAGTGACCTCGCCGAGCTGACCCACAGCATCCGGGAGTTCGGCGTTCTGCAACCCGTCGTCGTTCGAGAGAACGAAGCAGGTGCCTTCGAGCTCGTGATGGGCGAGCGGCGAACGCGTGCGGCGAAGGCGGCGGGCGTCGCGACGATCCCCGCGATCGTTCGAGAGACCTCGGATGATGCACTCCTTCGCGACGCGCTGCTGGAGAACCTGCACCGTTCGGAGTTGAACCCCCTGGAAGAGGCTTCGGCATACCAGCAGCTCTTGGAGGACTTCGGGATCACCCAGGAGCAACTCGCCGAACGCATCGGACGGTCACGCCCGCAGATCTCCAACACCATTCGTCTGCTGCGTCTGCCCGTGCCCGTGCAGCAAAGGGTCGCGGCGGGGGTGCTGAGCGCAGGTCACGCACGAGCCCTTCTCGCACTCGATGACCCCCAAGAGATGCAGCGCCTCGCCGACAAGGTCGTCAACGAGGATCTCTCGGTGCGGGCCACCGAAGAGGCGGCGAAGCGGCGACGTGGTGCGGTCCCTCAGCGCAAAGCACCGAAGGCGGGTGCGCGACGCACACAGCTCGAAGACATCGCCACCGCTCTTGAAGACCGCCTGAACACGCGTGTGAGGATCTCGTTGAACGCGAAGAAGGGTCAGGTCATGATCGACTTCGCCACGATTCAGGACCTCAACCGCATCCTGGCCGAACTCGGTGTCGAGGAGTACGGCGCGCGCTGAGCGGTGCACTCCCTCTCAGACACGGGGATGCGAATCAGCCGATGAAGGCGGCGAGCTCCTGCTCGAGCACAGCCCTCGGCTTCGCACCGATGATGGTCTGTGCCACTTCGCCGCCCTGGAACACCTTCATCGCCGGAATCGAGGTGATCTGGTACTGCATCGCGAGGTTCGGGTTCTCGTCCACGTTGAGCTTGAGAATCGTGATCCGGTCACCGTGCTCACGCGAGATCTCATCGAGAATCGGTGCCACCATCCGGCACGGCCCACACCACTCGGCCCAGAAGTCCACGAGCACGGGGCCGGGGGCCTCGAGCACGTCTTTGGCCCAGGTGGTTTCGTTTGTGGTCTGAGCGGTCATGGGGGTCTCCTTCATGTGATCGCGTCGATGGATGCAACGCGCGTGCCCTCGTCGATGTTCCCTCAGGCGTGCGCGGGAATCTTCTCGGTGGCATCCGAGAGGGCGGCGAGATAGTGCTCCGCGTCCAGGGCCGCGACAGTGCCGCTACCGGCCGCCGTGACCGCCTGACGGTATGTCGGATCGATGACGTCGCCCGCGGCGAAGACACCGGGGACAGAGGTGCGAGAGGACCGGCCATCGACCCAGACGGTCCCCTCGGCGGTGAGCTGGAGAAGCTCGTGCACGAGATGGGTGCGCGGGTCGTTGCCGATCGCGACGAACAGCCCGTCGAGGGGCAACTCGCGTTCGCTGCCGTCGAGCGTCGAGCGCAGGGCGACGCCCGTCACCGCGTCGTCACCGAGCACGCCGGTCACGTCGTAGTTCCACAGGAACTCGATCTTCTCGTTCGCGAAGGCTCGCTCTTGCATGATCTTGGACGCACGCAGGCTGTCGCGTCGGTGGATGACATAGACCTTGTCGGCGAAGCGGGTGAGGAAGGTCGCTTCTTCCATCGCCGAGTCTCCGCCGCCGACGACGGCGATCGTCTTCTCGCGGAAGAAGAAGCCATCGCACGTCGCGCACCAGGACACACCGTGACCCGAAAGGCGCTCTTCGCCGTCGATGCCGAGCTTGCGATAGGCGGAACCGGTGGCATAGATCACTGTGGTCGCTTCGAGAACATCGCCGCGCCCGACCGTCACCTTCTTCACCGGACCGTCCAGCTCAAGCCCCGTCACATCGTCGTAGAGGACCTCGGCGCCGAATCGCTCGGCCTGCTGCTGCATCTTCGCCATCAGTTCGGGGCCTTGGATGCCCTCGGGGAAGCCCGGGAAGTTCTCGACATCCGTGGTGTTCATCAGGTCACCGCCGACTTCGACGGAACTGGCGATCACGAGCGGCGCGAGACCCGCTCGAGCAGCGTAGATGGCCGCGGTGAAACCGGCAGGACCGGAGCCGATGATGATGACCTGTCGCATGACTCTCCTCGTTCCACAGTGTCAACCCATGCTAGTCGCGCGGCATTCCCTAGTGAGCCAGGGCGGGCGGTATGGCTCGTGCCAGCAGGACTCAGCGCTGCCGCATCCGAGCCCAGAGTTCGCGTGCGACGGAGAGTTCCGGGGCGCGCATGACGAACAGCGCCGCGAGATAGACCACGAAAGTCACGCCCCCGATCATGACCGTGCCGAGCGCGCCGAGCAGTTGGGCGGAGGTGGTCCATCCCGAGACGCCGCCGAACAACAGGAACGCACCCCACCCCGCAAAGCCAGCAGGGATCGCCGCGACGACGAAACGCGAGAGCGAGACGACGGTGCGAGAAAGATCAAGCCGCCCGAGGCGACGCCGCAGCATCCAGATGCCCAACAGCAACTGCACCGCGCCGGCCAACGACTGAATCAGAGCGATCGTCGCCGCGAGTTGCGCGAGCGGCACGGCGGTGCTCGCCAGCATGGAGAACACCACAATCAATACTCCCTGTACGAGTGTGAACACGAAGGGAGTGCGGGTGTCGTCGTAGGCGTAGAAGGTGCGCTGCACGATGAACAGCAGCGACAGGGGAACGAGTCCGACGAGGTAGGCGATCAGCACGGGCGCTGCCATGACCGCGGCGTCTGCGGTTGTCGTGAAGACACGGGATGCAGGAACGGCCGCCACGGCCAGCGCCACGGTCGAGACGACGATGAAGAGCGACACCGCGCGAGTGCAGCTTCCGACATCCAGAACCACATTGTCATCGCGCCCGGCGGCGGCATGTTCTGCGATCTGGGTGAAATAGGGTGTGCCGATGGATCCGGCGAAAATCGAATAGGGCAGCATGAACACGAGCCAGGCCGCTTGCATCATGAGCACAGAGGGGTAGGGTCCGGATGCTTCGGAAACGATGGTGGCTTGGACAAGACCCGTGATCTGCATGATCAGCGCCATGAAGAAGGTCCAGCTCGCCAGCCTGCCCACTCGATAGAGTCCCACGCCCCGCCAACGAAAATCGGGTCGGAGTTTGAGGCCCGTGCGACGCCAGGCAAGCAGAAGGATCGCCGCCTGGAGGGCGATCCCGAGAGTGGCGGTCGCGCCGATCACCGTGATCATTCCCGGTGTCCACTCGGCCACCACCGTGCGATCACCGCCGAACAGCACGATGAACATCGAGAAGCCGATGATCGAAACGATGTTGTTGACAATCGGTGCCCAGGTATGCGGGCCAAAGACGCGCCGGGCATTGAGCGTCTCACCGACGAGCGCATACAGGCCGTAGAAGAAGATCTGCGGCAGACACCAATATGCGAAGGCGGTGCCCAAGGCGAGTTGCTCGGGTGTGTACCCCTTCGCGTAGATGAACACCAGCCAGGGGGCAAGAAGCATGGCGATCGCCGTTGCCCCCAGGAACGCGACGGTGGCGACGGTGAAGAGTTTTGAGATATAGGCACGACCGCCGTCGCGGTGAGCTGAGGCCTGCACGATCTGGGGGATGATCACGGCCGTGAGCAGGCCGGTCTGGATGATTGTGAAGATGTTGTTGGGCAATTGATTCGCCGTCGCGAAAGCGTCACCCGCCGGGCCGATCGAGCCGATCGCCATGACGAGCACGATGGTGCGCACGAGCCCGGTGATTCGCGAGACAAGCGTTCCCGCGGCGAGAATGGTGCTTGCGCGGCCGATGCTGCTCATCGTTCATCGCCCCCGTGCTCGCGGGCAGTCGTGACTCGACGCGCGACGATGCGCGCGGCGGTTCGGTGGGTTGTCGGGATCATGGGGTCTTTCTGGGCGGGGTTGCCCGCCACAAGTGCGGGCGTCCTGATTCTAGGCGGCAAGCTTCGCGCGCGCGCGCAGGCGCGTAGAGTGGCGGCCGTGACCGCTCCCGCTCGGCCCTTTCGTGATGTGCGGCTTGAGGGTACGCTCACGCCGGATCCCGGCCCGGCGTGGTTCGGGGATGAGCGTGCCGGACGCATTCTGACGGAATACCGTTCTGCTCGCATCCGTTCTGACTGAGCATGAGAGCTTTCGGATTTCTATCGTTCGGCCACTACGCCGATGTGCCCGGGTCGGCGACCCGCACGGCGGGCGACATGCTGCGCCAGACGATTCAGATCGCCGAGGGTGCCGATGAGCTCGGCGTGAACGGTGCCTATGTGCGGGTGCACCACTGGGCGCGGCAGGCGGCATCCCCGATCCCCGTGCTCACGGCGATGGCCGCCCGAACGAGCCGCATCGAGGTGGGCACCGGGGTCATCGACATGCGCTACGAGAACCCGCTGTATCTGGCCGAAGAGGCAGCGGCCCTCGACCTCATCGCGGGCGGCCGCATCGCCCTCGGCATCAGCCGTGGGTCACCCGAGACCGCGCTACGCGGCTATGAGGCTTTCGGCTATGCGGACACCGAGGACATCGAGCGCGGCAGCGTGATCGCGCGCGAGAAGTTCGAGCTGTTCCTGCGTGCTATCGAGGGCGAGCGCCTCGCAGCGGGTGACCCGCACATGGTGGGTGCGGGCCACTATCTCGCGATCGAGCCGCAGTCGCCGGGATTGCGCGAGCGTATCTGGTGGGGGTCGGGGTCGCGCGCGACCGCGGAGGACACGGGCCGGATGGGCCTGAATCTGATGAGCTCGACCCTGGTCACCGAGGCGACCGGTCAGCCCTTCCACGAGTTGCAGCGTGAGCAGATCGATCTCTTCCGTGCGGCATACAAGGATGCTGGTCACACGCGCACGCCACGGGTGTCGGTGAGTCGCAGCGTCTTTCCGCTGGTCTCCGATATGGATCGCGCCTACTTCGGCGTGCGCTCGGGCGAGACGCACGACCAGGTCGGCATCATCGATGGCTACCGCTCGACCTTCGGCAAGAGCTATGCCGCGGAGCCCGATGTGCTGATCGAGCAGCTTCGGCAAGACGAGGCCGTGATGGCAGCCGACACCCTGATGCTCACGATCCCCAACCAGCTCGGCCCCGACTACAACCTGCACCTTCTGCAGTCTTTTGCCGAGCACGTCGCTCCGGCGCTCGGCTGGAAGCCGAACACCGAGGGGCCGGTCCAGGGCTACGCGCTCTGAGCCTTCTCCGCGGTGGCGCCCGTGACCGTCTCCGCGGTGGCGCTCTGCCCTGCTCCCCAGCGCCGCAACATCTCGATGGCCTCGCCGAGCTCGTGACCGCGCGGCGTCGCCGCATAGGCAAGGGCGTTGTGGGCAAGCGGCACGCGAGAGACCAGGCCGGACTCCTGAAGCTCCTTGAGTCGGGCAGTCAGGATGTTCGACGGGATCCGCGGCAGCGCCTTCTGCAGATCACCGAACCGCTTCGGCCCGTCGAGGAGCCGATCGACAATGAGCAGGGCCCAGCGCTGGCCGACAAGGCTGATCGCTGAAGCAAGTCCATCGGCGGGGGTCTCGCCGATCGGCTCTGTCACTCGGCCGGTGGTCCGCTCTCGGCAGCGGCAGCGTCCATCCAGAACGGTTCGAAGTGATTGCCATCGGGATCGTCGAACTGACGCTGGTACATGAATCCGAGGTCCTGGGTTTTGCCGACCTTGCCACCGGCAGCGGCCACCTTCTCGACGAAGGCATCGACGGCATTCCTGCTCGGAAGGTCGAAGCTGATCAGAGCGAGAGATGTGGTGGTCGCCTCCCCCACGGTCTTGCCTTCGAGGAAGGACTCGTAGAAGGGGCGGCGCAGCACCATGAGGAACTTGTCGTCATCGACGACGATGCAGGCTGCGTTCTCATCCGAGAAGTTCTCGTTGATGCTCCATCCGATCGCCGTGAAGAAGGCGCGGGAGCGATCGATGTCTGCGATAGGGAGATTCACAAAGATGTTCATGACCACATACTTGCAAAAAACAAGTGACTTCGTCAACAGAAGGTTTTCCCGGGCCTGAATGGCACGATGAGAGGCATGCACGCCACTGCGCACACGCTGCGCATTCGCCCCTACCAGAAGTCGGACGCAGCGATCACCCTGGCGATCTTCCTCGCCGCGATCACGACGACCGCCGCGCGCGACTACACCGCCGAGCAGTTGCATGCCTGGGCGAGGCCAGAACAGCGGGACCTCGAGCGTTGGCATCACGACATGACACAGCGGAGAAGCTTCGTTGCCACCGTGAACGGCGAAGTGGCAGGCTTCTCAGATGTAGCCCCCGACGGGTACATCGACATGATCTTCGTCGCGCCAGAGCACCAAGGGCAGGGTGTCGCCCGAAGGCTTCTGCAGACAGCCGAGAGCCAGGCAAAGGAACACGGCGCTAAAGAACTCTGGGCCGATGTGAGCATCACTGCCCGACCGTTCTTCGAGAGTCAAGGCTTCCGCGTTCAACGAGAGCAGCATCCGATCAGGCAAGGAGTTCGGTTGGTGAACTTTCGGATGCACAAGCCCTTGTCTTAGAACGCCCCTCGGTCGCCGCAGTACGGCCCGACTACGCTGAAACCATGCTCAACATGGCCCAGGGGATCGAGCGGCTGGGTGCGCTGGCCGAAAATCCTGTGGTTGCCGTGCTCGGCGAAGCCTTTGTCGAGGCCGGATTCGAGCTGGCCGTGGTCGGGGGGCCTGTGCGAGACGCGCTACTCGGGCGCGAGACGCACGACCTCGACTTCACCACCAACGCCACCGCCGACGACATCCTGCGCATCGTCACCCCGATTTCGAGCACGCAGTGGGACATCGGCCGCGCCTACGGCACTATCGGGGCGCGTGTGCGCGGCGAGCAGGTCGAGATCACCACATACCGCGCCGACAGCTACGACGGCGTGACCCGCAAGCCCACCGTGGAGTTCGGCGACACCATCGACGGCGACCTCGCCCGCCGTGATTTCACCGTCAACGCGATGGCCTTCACCGTGCCGCAGAAGAAGCTCGTCGACCCGACAGGCGGGGTCGAAGACCTTGTCGCCGGCGTTCTTCGCACACCCGCCGAGCCCGCGGTCAGCTTCGGCGACGATCCGCTCCGGATGCTGCGCGCAGCCCGATTCAGCGCCCAGCTCGGCTTCGACATCGATTCCGAGACCCTTCGCGCGATCACTGAGCTCGGCGAGAGCCTCACGATCGTGAGCCCCGAGCGCATCCAGGGCGAACTCGTGCGACTGCTGCAGACCGACGATCCTTCCCGCGGCATCCGGGTGCTGGTCGATACGGCACTCATCGAACAGTTTCTGCCCGAGATCAGTGCGCTGCGCCTCGAAGTCGACGAGCATCACCATCACAAGGATGTCTACGAGCACTCCCTCACGGTGCTCGACCAGGCGATCGCCCTGCACGCGCAGCGCCACCCGGGTGAACCGCCGGATGTCGCCCTGCGCCTCGCGGCGCTGCTGCACGACATCGGCAAACCCCGCACACGCCGACTCGAAGCCGGCGGCGGCGTCACCTTTCACCATCACGACATCGTGGGCGCGCGGATGGCGCGAAAACGCCTCGCGGCCCTGCGCTTCGACGGCGAGACGACGGATGCCGTCGCCGCACTCATCGAGCTGCACCTGCGCTTCTTCGGCTATGCCGAGGGGGCCTGGACGGATGCCGCTGTGCGCCGCTATGTGCGTGATGCCGGTTCGTTGCTCGAGCGGCTGCACATCCTCACCCGCGCCGATGTCACCACCCGCAATCGCCGCAAGGCCGAGCGACTCGCTGCCGCCTATGACGATATCGAACGTCGCATCGCCGAGCTGCGCGAACAGGAGGAACTCGACGCGATTCGCCCCGAACTCGATGGCAACGAGATTCAGGGCCTTCTCGGCATCCCCCCTGGCCGCGAGGTCGGTGAGGCCTATCGCTTCCTGCTCGATCTGCGCCTCGACGAGGGAATGATCGGTCGAGATGCCGCCGAGCAGCGCCTGCGCGCCTGGTGGGCCGCCCGCAACTGAGAACCGTTCGGTCAGAGCGGCTTCTGCCGTGCCCTCAACTCCCCAGCAGTCGCACGATGAACCAGAAGCAGCCGAACACCACCGCAAAGATGATCATCCAGGAGTAGCTGCGCTTCAGACGCTGACCCTCACGCGCAACCCCCGGCGGTGGCGTGAGCAACTCGGTGGGGGCGGCAAAAGGCAGGCCGGATGCTGCCCCCGTGCGGTGCTGTTCGAGCTGCAGGCGGTCATCGCGCCACCTCGCCCACTGCTCGAACTTCGTCATGAGTGCGCCCACCGTTGAGAACAGCCACGCCCAGGTGTTCGGGTCTGTCGTGGAGAACTCGCGCTTGGCGTAGAGAAAGAGCCAGTTGTCGATGATCTCGACATCGAGCGCCGCCGCGTGATCGATGAAACGCGCCATGATGTCGGGGGTGAACAGATACAGCGCATCGCGCTCGTAACCCTGCGGGCAGTAGAGCGCGAAGTGGCGGTTGAAGTCGCCCTCGAGTTCGAGCCGTTGATCGCGCGAGAAGCTCGCCGGCAGATTCGACCCGAAGACGCTGTTGTTGCTGCGGGCGTCCAGCACGATATGGGGCAGCGGAACGTCGAGGTGAATGGCGACGAAGCCCCAATGATGTGTTGTCGAGCTCTTGCCGGAACTGATGGTGTACCGGTAGTTGCCGAACTCGACGAAGCGCGGCTCGGTTCCGCGCAGCAGATCCTCGCCCGTGCGATCGGTGCCGATGCCGAAGATCATGCCCGGAAGCGGAGGGTTCTGCTCGTGGGTGATGAAGTGCATCCCGTTGGCTGCCGCGAAGCGGCTCAGGCGATAGCGGCGCTCGTCTCTGCGACGCGAAGAGCGACGAAAAGACAGCAGCACCGCCCCGCCGACAACGGCGAGCAGCATGGCCGGCAGCAGCGTGGCAAAGGCCGCGATCAGCGTCGAGCCGAGATCAGCGGCACCGGATGCCGCGTTGCTGACGAAGAGCGCGATCCCCCCGACGAAGAGCGGAACCACGATCATGAAAGCGAGAAAGATGACGAAGATCGTCGTGATGGCACCCACGATGTTCCGCGTGACGTTCTGAGACGATTGCGCGCGCAAGGCCCGCGCGTGCGCGCGCACTTCGGCGGCATCCACCGGATCGCTGAGCGCGCGCGCGTCGAACGGCACGCCCCCGAGAGGCTGCGGGACGCTCATCTGCCCGCCTCTGGGCGAGCGGGCTTCCCATCGATCCGCTTCACGCTGCCACGCTACCGCCTCGGCGGCGGTGCGGCGTGGATGCTAGACTGTCGAGGTTGTCCACTCGCGGCATCCCGAACCATTCGGGAAGCGCACCGGATGACGTGCACACACCCTCCTGCTGCCGGGAACCGCCCGGTAGCCGTTCTAGTCCGAAGGAGGTGGGTAAGTGACGCACCAGTACGAACTCATGGTCATTCTGAACCCCGAGGTTGACGAGCGAACGGTCGCTGTGACGCTCGACAAGTTCCTGAAGGTCATCACCGATGATGGTGGCTCGATCGACAACGTCGACATCTGGGGCCGTCGCCGTCTGGCGTACGAGATTCAGAAGAAGACCGAGGGCATCTACGCCGTGGTGAACTTCACCGCGACCAGCGCCGCCACGCAAGAACTCGACCGTCAGCTCAAGCTGAACGAAGAGATCATGCGCACCAAGGTTCTGCGCGCAGAAGAGGCCATCGCTCAGCTCGCTGCCGAGGCGCAGCGCGCCGAAGAGAAGGCCGCCCGCAAGCCCAAGGCGAAGGTCTGAGCTCATGGCCGGAGACACCGTCATCACCGTGGTGGGCAACCTCACCGCTGACCCCGAGTTGCGGTATACGCAAAACGGGCTCCCCGTGGCGAACTTCACCATCGCATCGACCCCGCGCAACTTCGACCGCCAGGCGAACGAGTGGAAAGACGGCGAAGCGCTGTTTTTGCGCGCTTCGGTCTGGCGCGAGTTCGCCGAGCACGTTGCGGGCACCCTCACCAAGGGGATGCGCGTGATCGCTCAGGGTCGGCTCCGTCAGCGCTCGTACCAGGATCGCGAGGGCAACAACCGCACCGCAATCGAGCTGGAAGTCGACGAGATCGGCCCTTCGTTGCGCTACGCGACGGCTCAGGTCACGCGGGCGCAGTCGTCCGGTCAGGGTGGCCGGGGTGGTTCGTCTGCCTCGGAAGAGCCCTGGTCGACGCCCGGTTCGTCCACGGGCGCGGATGCCTGGAGCACTCCCGGCAGTTTCGGCGACGAGACGCCCTTCTAAGCAATCGTTCTGATCGACAGCGCTGAGCTGGCCGGTCAACACATGTATTCCGGATGCTGCGGCATCCGATCATCGAAAAGGAAGCACTATGGCTGGAAAGTCCAGCGGCGATCGCCGCAAGCCGCGCAAGGGTGGAAAGCCCCTTGCCCCGGCGAAGTTCATTCGGGTTGGCGTCATCGACTACAAGGACGTCGCCACCCTCCGCAAGTTCATCTCGGAGCGCGGCAAGATCCGCGCCCGTCGTATCACCGGTGTGTCGGTGCAGGAGCAGCGTCTGATTGCGCGCGCGATCAAGAACGCGCGTGAGATGGCCCTTCTGCCCTACGCCGGCGCTGGCCGCTAAGGAGCCGAAATGTCGAAGCTGATTCTCACGAACGAGGTCGCCGGGCTCGGTAGCGCAGGCGATGTCATCGAGGTCAAAGACGGGTACGCCCGCAACTACCTCATCCCCCAGGGTTTCGCTGTCGCGTGGACGCGCGGTGGCGAGAAGCAGGTCGCGTCGATCCGCGCCGCTCGCGAGGCGCGCGCGATCCACGACCGCGACGACGCTGTGGCCCTGAAGAACGCGCTGGAGAGCACCCCGGTGCGCCTCGCCGTCACGGCGGGCACCGAGGGGCGTCTGTTCGGCTCGGTCAAGACCGACCACGTCGCCCAGGCGGTGAAGGATGCCGGGATCGGCGAGCTGGACAAGCGCAAGATCCACATCACGGCTCCTATCAAGTCGCTCGGTGAGCACGAGGCCACGGTGCGTCTGCACGACGACGTGACCGCGGTGATCACCCTGCAGGTGGTTGCGGCCAAGAAGTAGCGATGTCGTTCTCGGGTGCCTTGAGGGCGCGCGAGACGAGGGGATGCCCCGGGGCCGAAAGGCTTCGGGGCATCGCTGTTCCGGGCTGGTTTTTGCCCTCTGATCAGCGATGATTGCCCCGGCGCTTGCCGCCTATGGCGCGTCACTTCTCCCCAGTTTGTACACATACCCCTCTCGAGGCGGTGAACCTTCAAGGGGCACTTTAGACAGTGTGTCCTCCCCAGCATGTGGATTATAAAAAGTCCTGGTCATCTCATAAAACCATGAAGAAAACTCCTCGCGTTCACCTTGTTATCCACAAGCGTTGTGCACAGCCGAGACGGCGTTTCCCGCAGGCTTTCCACAAAGTTTTCCACAGGTTCTGTTGCACGACTCTCGCTGCCCTTCTAGCGTGAGATGTCGCCGGAGTGTCCGAGGCTCATGATTGGCTCATCGCACCGATCGACAGGCGATACCGGGGTGTCGCCACCCGCCAGCCAGATGAGAGGGAGCGTCGTGACGATCGCCGATATTCCGACCGAACGACTCGGTTCGAGGCCCAACGCCGAACGCACCCCCCCGCACAACCTCGCCGCCGAGCAGAGCACCCTGGGCGGCATGCTGCTGTCGAAGGATGCGGTCGCCGACGTCATCGAGACTCTGCGTGCCGCCGACTTCTACATGCCCAAGCACGAGCTGATCTACGACGCCATTCTCTCGCTGTACTCACACGGCGAACCCACCGATGTGGTCGCGGTCACCGACGAGTTGATCAAGACGGGCAATCTCGAGCGCGCGGGCGGTGCCGACTACCTGCACTCCCTGACCTCGATGGTGCCCACCGCGGCGAACGCGGGCTACTACGCCTCGATCGTGGCAGAGCGGGCCATCCTGCGCCGCCTGGTGGATGCGGGCACGCGCATCGTGCAGTTGGGCTACGACGGGCAGGGCGAAGCATCCGATCTTCTGAACACGGCGCAAGCCGAGATCTACGCCGTCGCAGGCAGCCAAGACACCGAGGACTACGTGCCCTTGAGCGTCGCCGTGGATGCGGCGGTGAACGAGATTGAGGCGGCCAGTGGTCGGGGCGACAAGATGACCGGCATCCCCACCGGGTTCAAGGAGTTCGACGATCTGACCAACGGCCTTCACCCGGGGCAGATGATCGTGATCGCCGCGCGTCCGGCGGTGGGCAAGTCGACGCTGGCGCTTGACTTCGCGCGTTCGGCATCGCTTGTGCACAAAGCCCCGACGATTCTGTTCTCGCTCGAGATGGGCAAGTCCGAGATCGCGATGCGTCTGTTGAGCGCAGAGGGTGCCATCCCTTTGCAGCACATGCGCAAGGGCACGATCGACCAGCGCGACTGGACCACGGTCGCCTCACTCCAAGGGCGCCTTCACGATGCGCCGCTCTACGTTGACGACAGCCCCAATATGACGCTGGTGGAGATTCGGGCGAAGTGTCGTCGGCTCAAGCAGACCGTTGACCTGAAGCTCGTGATCATCGACTACTTGCAACTCATGTCCAGCGGCAAGCGCGTCGAGTCACGTCAGCAAGAGGTCAGCGAGTTCTCGCGTGCGCTGAAGCTTCTTGCCAAAGAGCTTCAGGTTCCCGTCGTCGCGCTCTCGCAGCTCAACCGTGGCCCCGAACAGCGCACCGACAAGAAACCCGCGATCAGCGATCTGCGCGAGTCGGGCTCGATCGAGCAGGATGCCGACATGGTTGTTCTGCTTCACCGTGACTCGCTCTATGACGCCGACAACCGCCCGGGTGAGGCCGACCTCATCGTCGCGAAGCACCGCAACGGCCCCACCAAGACCATCGGCGTCTCGTTCCAGGGTCACTTCTCGCGCTTCGTCGACATGGCACCGGCGGGCGAGTTCGGCTAGAAACCTCGCCCCTGCGCCCGGTTCGTATCCCGCGGTGGGGCGGCGGCCACAACCGCATAGGGTGGAGCCATGGGTCCGCTACGCGAACGGCGTCTCGTCGGGCTGGACGCACTCGACATGGTCACGACCCTCTTGCAGCGTGTTCGGAGCGCACACCCGAGCAAAGGCCTGTTCGAGGCGGCTGATCTTCAGTGGTGGTGGGCGCAGGGGCCGCGCCAGACCGACTCACTCGCGCAGCTCTTCTGGTTCGACGAGCACGGGCGCCCGGTGGCCGCCGTGATCGTGACGAGCTGGAGCTATGGAATCCAGCTCGGCCCGATCATCGTGCCGACGGTCAAAGCGCAGCTCGTGTCTTTCGTCGTCGAGCGCGGGCTCGACCACGCCCGCGCTTCAGGATTCTCCACCGTGCAACTCGAAGTAGACCGCACCGACCTCCCCTTGCGCGAAGTGTTGGCTGCATACGGTTTCACGAGCGAAGAGAGCGGGTGGGCCGAGACCTGGCTGCTCGCCGCTGACCGACCGGAGGTCAGCGCCTTGGCGGTTGGTTATCGCCTATGCAACCGACTCGATACCTTGGCTCGCCCGCATCACCTCAGTGAGCGCAACGGACCCGATGTCGAGCAGCGGCTTCACCAGACCTCCTTGTATCGACCCGAGCTGGATCTGGTGATCCTGGACGATCGCGAAGACGTCGCGGCATACGGGCTCTTCTGGTTCGACGCCACCACCTCGACGGGGCTGATCGAACCGATGCGCACCCACGAGCAACACCAGCGGCGGGGCCTTGCCCGTCACCTGCTCACGACCGGCATCCAACGACTTGCCGAAGCGGGTGCGGAGCGGATCAAGATCTGCTTCGAGCTGAGCAACCCGGCATCGAGCCAGCTCTACCCGAGCCTCGGCTTTCGCACCGTCACGCAGACCGAGGTCTTCACCGGGCCGACGACACCTCCGCCCGGGGCGGTTCCCGTTCCGCAGCCCTGATCCTGCGCGAGGGCGTCGTTCGGCCAGCATCTTGAACGCACCCGTCTCACCCCTCCGGAACGACCGCGATCCGGGTGCTCCAGGGGTCGGCGAAGCTGACACCCCAACCGTCGTCGGCGAAAGCGACGCCATGGTCGCCTAGACGCTCGATGAGCGCGTCGACGTCATCCCGAGTCGGCACGACGATCCGTACATCGCCGAGACCGAGCGCGGCGGCGCGAGGGCCGGCCCCCGCGGAGTGCCAGATGTTCATGCCGAGGTGGTGGTGATAGCCCCCGGCCGAGAGAAAGAGGGCCGAACCCGCATCCATCGTCACATCGAAGCCGAGCACGCCCTCGTAGAAGCCGCGCGCGGTCGGGATATCACCGACCTGCAGATGCACATGACCGATCGCCGCGGTAGCGCCGCTCGACACAGGAGCCTCCGGTGTGTACCAGGTGCGAAGGAACTCCTGGGGGTCCAGGCGCAGACTGCTCATGGCGACGCGGCCCTGCGAATCGATCCGCCATTGGTCTCGCGGCCGGTCGTGGTACAGCTCAAGACCGTTGCCCTCGGGATCGTGAAAATAGAAGGCCTCGCTCACCAGATGATCGGCACTGCCCTCGTAGAGGTGCGCGGCCCGTTCGGCCATCGCAGCGAGCGAGGTGGCGAGCCGGGTTTCATCCCGAAAGACGATCGCTGTGTGGTAGAGCCCGGCGCCGTTCGGTGCAGCAGGCGGCAACTCCTTCACCTGGCGCAGGCGGATCGACGGCACCCCGCCCTGGCCGAGCGTCGCCGTCGCGGTGGATTGATCGAGCACCTCGAGGGTGACCGCGTCGCTATAGAAGGCGGTGAGCGCGTCGAGGTCACGCACCAGCAGCTCGACCGCTCCCATGCGAGCGCCGTCCGGCGCGGCTCCGGGGGTTGCGACAGCATCCGGAAACCAGTGCGGTGCGCTCGTGCTCATGGGAGGAATCCGATCTCACAGGACGGGGTCGATAACCCCGGATAACAAGATTCAACGCGCACGAGGACGAAGTGATTCCCGTCGTCAGCGTCGTGCCCGGATCGCCGGGCGGCTCAGTGCCGAGACGGGGAGGTGATCGTGAGCGGTGCTTTGCGCTGGTGCACCGAGAAGTAGCGGATGCCCTCGGGACCGGCGATGAAACGCCGCTGCGCTCGCGGCGGCAGCCAGAGCAGCGTGCCGGGGTCGAGAACGAACTCTTCCCCTTCGCTTTCAAGGGTTCCGGTGCCGGCGAGAACGTGGATCAGCACGTCGATGTCGGGACCCTCATGGGCGGCGATCTCATCTCCGGCGTGCAGGTCGATGATGTTCGCGTCGAGACCGCGCTCGGCGGGCTCCAGTCGCCAACTCGCGCCGCCGCCGGTCGCGGGCAGCTCGGAGGAGTCACCGACGATGATCGGCTGTGCTGCCTTCTCGTGGGTATCGCGGTCTTCGGTCATTGCGCCTCCTTCATGCCTGTGCATTCATCGTAGGCGTGCCACCGGTTGCCGCAGGATCGTCTTCAGCTTCTCGGGTGCGATACGCCGAGGGTCGTTGAGATAGATCTCATGGTGCCGCCCCGTCATCTGCAAGCCCTGCTCGGGGATGAACTGCTCGTGCATCCTCTGCAGCACCGGGGCCTCGTCGTCATAGGAGCCGATGTGCAAAGTCTGCACGCAGAGTCCCTCATCCAGCTCTTCGAGGCGCAGTGCATCCAGAAGAGGGGCGGTGCCTTTGCGTGCGACGACTGCCATAGCATCCGCGCACTGGGCATCGCTCAGCCACTCGGGAACGAGGCTCATCACCGTCCAGTGCCACGCGGATTTGTCGCGTGCCGTGGTGAAGGTGGTCATATCCTCAGCCCACCACAGGGCTTCGAGAGGGGGAACTATGTAGTCGAGGCCGAGCTGCTTCTTGCTGAAGAACTTCAGCGTGTAGGCCACCGGGTAGAGCGTGGCAAGCGCATCGGCGTAGGGGGTCGCGGTGTTCGGATCGCCCGAGCCATCGATCATGAGATAGCGGCGCGGCTCGAGCCCTACGAGTTCGAATTGCCCGTGCTGTGCGATATAGCCGGGCACGAGCTTCTTGAGGTCGGCCTTAGCGGCGGGCGCATCAGCGGGTGGCATCCCACCACTCCAGCACGCGCGTCGCAAAATGCGTGAGCCAGGGTGAGGGCTCATCTTCATCGACGTCGATGTGGAACCACACGCGACCGGGAAGGCGCCCCGCCTGCCGCCAGGTGCCTTCGGGGGTGCGCTGCTCACGCAGGGCATCGACGGCGTCTGACATCCGAGGGTCGGGACCCGTACCGTCGTGCTGCGCCGCCTCGCGGAAGTGATCGAGCGCGGCGAGCACGCTGTAGCGCCAGCGGTTCGGGTACACGAACTCGGTCACCCAACTGCCGACCCGCTCGTCGGTGCCTGCCCGGTACATCAGTCGGCGCTCGAGCAGATACTGCTCGCCGCCATGGCGGGCGTCTCGCATGCTCGTGTCGCCGCTGAGTTTCTCGTAGGCGAGCAGTCCGCGCACGGCGTTGAGGGTCGAGTGAAACGACGAGCGAGTAGAGCGCCCGTCTTCGGGGCCTTCCTCCGCCTCGCAGTTCCAGCCGCCATCGCCGAGGCGGTGGGCGGGAAACCACTCCACAAGGCGGGAGACATCGGCGCCGAGCCAGGCTCCGGCCGCGAGTGTGTAGGAGTTGATGCACACATCGACTTCGCCGCCCCAGTAGGGCAGATCGTCGTACTCCCAGTGGCTGTTGGCGTCGAGGCGCGCTGCGGTGTCGCCGAGCACCGCCGCATCCAGCCCCCATTCGCGCAGATCTTTCAGCACCCAGGTCGTGCCCACCCACGGCTGGCCGGGTTGCTGGGCCTCGGGGCTGCCGAAATACCCGGAAGGAAAGAATGCGCCGCCGGCCCACTGGCCGTCAGGGTCTTGGCGCGAGATCAGCTCGGCACCCATCCCCTCTGTCGCGACTCTGGCTCGAGTCGCCTCCCAGGTCGACGGCGGAAGGCGGGCCAGCTCGCGTTCCACCTGCCAGCGCAGCGCCGGGTCGGAATCGAGCAGCCAGTCGAGCACACGGTTATCGGTCGTCATAGCAGCACGCTACTCTTCACCCCCGACACAGAAAAGGCGCGTAGCCTGAAGTGGTGAGCGCGAGCGACGTGATGGGGTGGGGCGTCATCGCCCTCATCCTCGCCACGCCCATCAGCCTGCTGTGGGGCGTGCTCGCGCCCAAAGAGCGAAAGCGCCGCCTCGACGGCACCGGAGCCTCCGGTGGCGGCCTTCTCGGCATGGATGAGCTTTTCCACCCCGGCGCCTATAACGCACGGATGCTGTGGGAGGCAGAGCAGATCATCCCCGTGCCCGCGCCGACACCCGACAAGGGGCCGGGAGTGATCGAGGCGAGTTCGCGGATCACCATCGAGGTGGCCGGAACCACCGCGCGCTGAACGCTCACACAGCGGGCAAAGGTGTCGTGTGGATGCCGCTGACGACGTGGCGACTCACGCCGCGTTCTGCGAATGACCCTCGCAACGATCGTGCATCGCGACGCCTTCGAGCGCCTCTTCGACGTGCTCGCCGCAGCCTTCCCAGGTGGCTTTGCCGCACTCGGTGCAGTTGACCTTTACGCACATGCTGTCTGTTCCTGTTCCTTCGAAGAGGTGATCGGCCCGGCGCACTCGCTGGCGAGGGAAAGCGGGGCCGTAGCTGACGATCGTACCCGGCATCCGGCCGCATCGGAACTCGGGGAACAGGAGTAGCGTTGAGTCGCCATTGCACTTGTGAGGAGGACACCGCTTTGACTTCTGCGATCGTGATCGGGGCCGGCTACGTCGGGCTCTCGACAGCCTGGTATTTGCAGGAGCATGGGGTCGAGGTGACTGTCATCGACCGGAGCGGCATCGCCGCCGGCTCATCGTGGGGCAACGCCGGGTGGCTGACCCCCGGCAAGGCGATTCCGCTGGCGGATCCGAGCCTGTGGACCTACGGGCCGAAGGCACTGCTCGACCCGGATGCCGCGCTCCACATTCCCTTCCGCCTCGACACGGGGCTCTGGAGCTTTCTGGCCCGCTTCGCTTCGCACGGCACCCGCCGCGCTTGGGATCGCACGATGGCGCGCCTCACCCCCATCGACAAGATCGCGCTCGCTGCCTTCGATGAGCTGACCGACGCCGGGGTGGACTCGTGGACACGCGAAGGCCCCTTCGTGATCGGCTTCACCCGAGAAGAGGATGCCAAGGGCTTTCTGCACGAGATCGCCGGTGCCGTGCGACACGGGCAGGACGTTCCCCTCGAACGCCTCGATGACCCGCGCTCCCTCGCACCCCAGCTCTCAGAGGAAGTCGGAGTCGCCTATCGTCTTGACGGCCAGCGCTTTCTCGAACCCGCGCCCTTCTGTGAGGCGCTCGGGGCGGCCGTTGCCGCCAGGGGCGCGCAGATGCGGTTCGGCAAGGAGGTGGCATCCGTCGCCAGGGGTTCATCCCCGCGTGTGATCTTCGAAGACGGCGAGGTGCTCGAGGCCGACTCTGTGGTCGTGGCCACCGGCGCGTGGTTGCCGGGCCTCGTGCGTCCGCACGGGGTGAAGGTGCGCGTGCAGGCGGGGCGGGGGTACTCTTTCACGGTCGCCACCGAGAAGCCGATGAAGCATCCCGTGTACTTCCCGAAGCAGCGCATCGCCTGCACGCCCGCGCAGCGGGGTCGGTTCCGGATCGCGGGCACGATGGAGTTCCGCTCCCCCGAGGAACCCGCGCAGCCGCGACGTATCCAGGCCATCGTCACCCACGCTCGCTCGCTTTTCACGGGCATCGACTTCGAAGAGCGAGAAGACGAGTGGGTGGGTTCACGCCCCGTGACCCCCGACGGCTTGCCGATCGTCGGAGCGAGCCGCACGCCGGGCGTCTACGTCGCGGGCGGGCACGGAATGTGGGGCGTGGTGCTGGGGCCCGCGACCGGCAAGCTCCTGGCCCGGCAGATCGTCACCGGCGAAGTGGACCCCGCGATCGCCCCCTTCAATCCGTTGCGTTGATCGCAGGTGCCCCCGCCTCACTCAGCATCACGGTTTAGGGTGTGCACATGGCGGCACGGTTTCTCACCACCCTGACGGTACTCGCGGCGATCTCGCTCGTGGCCGCCGGATGCCGTGCGCCCTCACCGCCCGCGACGAATCCCCCACCCCCTTCGACCGAGTCGCCCAGCGCGAACCCCACGACCTCGCCGGGGCCCGTCGAACCTGAGTCTCTTATCACCGGCCTTGCGGCGCCCTGGTCGGTGACGTTCTTCGAAGACGCGGTGCTGATCAGCGAACGCGATACGGGAAACATCCTTGAGGTCACCGGCGGTCAGACGCGTGTCGTCGGCACGGTGACCGATCTCTACACCCGCAACGAGGCGGGGCTGCTGGGCCTGGCTGTCGATGCACAGGGGCGTCTTTATGCGTTCTCCACAGGCAACAGCGGCAATCGCATCCAGCGATTCGAACTGCGAGGAGCGCCCGGGGCGCTCACGCTCGGACCCGCCGAGACGATCCTGTCGGGTATCCCCCACGGCAACACGCACAACGGAGGCCGCATCGCTTTCGGCCCCGACGGGATGCTCTACGCCACCACCGGCGACGCGGGCGAACGCTCTCATTCGCGCGATCGAGAGAGCCTCGCGGGCAAGATCCTTCGGATGACGCCCGACGGCGCCGTGCCCGCCGACAACCCGATCCCGGGCTCCCTCGTCTACAGCTACGGTCACCGCAATCCGCAGGGAATCGCCTGGGCTTCCGACGGCACTCTCGTCGCGGCCGAGTTCGGGCAGAACATCTGGGACGAGCTGAATGTCATCACCCCCGGCGGCGACTACGGCTGGCCGGTCGTGGAGGGCATCGCCGGCGACGCGCGCTTCATCGACCCGGTGCTGCAATGGCAGCCCTCGGCCGCATCGCCGAGCGGCATCGCTATCATCGGCGACGTGGTCTACATCGCCGGGCTTCGTGGCCAGCGCCTGCACGTTGTGCCCCTGAGCGATATCAGCGCGGCGCAGGAGCGCTACCTGGGCGAGTTCGGGCGGCTTCGGGATGCGATCGCCGCCCCCGATGGCACGCTCTGGCTGCTGACGAACAATACCGACGGGCGCGGCAGTCCCGTGCCCGGCGACGACCGCCTCATCCGGGTCGCGGCGGGATGACGCTCGCGCGCCACGCGTAGACTGGACACGACCCCGGAGGATCCTTCACGACCATGTCTGCTCCCGCCGTTTTCACCGCGCGCCATGTGCAGTTCGCACGCGCCGCGCTCGCGGCCATCGCGGCGCTCATGATCACGTTCTCCGCCGACCATTCGGCCCCGTTCGGACTTTCGGTCTTCAGCGGTTTCGCAATCGCGACAGCGCTCGTGCTATTTCTTGCGGCATGGCTGGTCGCGGCATCCGGACAACGCCTGCACTATGTGCTGCTCGCTGTGATCGCGGTGATCCCGGGCCTGCTCGCCGGGCTGCCCGCCCTGCGCAGCGAAACCGCGCTCTTCGTTCTCGTGCTCGTGTGGGCGGTGAGCTGCGGCATCGTCGAGGTGATCTTCGGACTGCGCGCGCGCCGTGTGGGCGACCCCACCGCAAGAGACGCGATCACCGTCGGCATCTTCTGCCTTCTGCTCGGGGCCGCGCTGCTGCTGGTGCCGTGGGCCTTCTCGTGGGAGTACACGATCAAGGATGTCGGCGATTTCACGCTGACCGGCATCATCCTCGGTGTCGGGGCTTTCGGCGCGTGGGCATGGATCACCGCCGTCTACCTCGCCATAGCCGCGTTCACGCCTCGCCGGGTGCCCGTGCAGAGCGATGCGCCGACCGATGACGCGAAGGAACGAAGGGGTGCCGTATGAGTGAAGAGAAGATCACCCGCCGGGAGCTGCTGCGACCGCTGCATCTGCTCTTGATCGCGCTCGGGGCCGGGCTTTTCGCCGCTGTCGTCACGACGATCTCCACCGGCGTCTTCACGGATCGGGTCAATGACTCGCTCGCCGCGGGCGAGTACGAGGGGATGCCGCCGGTGATCCTCGGACTCGTCGTGGGCGGCATCGTGTTCATCGTCACCCTCTTGGTGATCTCGATGCTGATGCTCGCCATCGATCCGAAGCAGTTCACCCAGAGGGTCGATCGCCCGGTGCTGTACGACGACGAGGCGCGAAAAGACGGCTAGAGCCCTCGCGCGAGCTCTTCGGCGAGCCCCGCGTAGCCCGCGGGGGTGAGGTCGAGAAGGCGCTTCTTGGCATCCTCACCGATGTCGAGGCCGCGCACGAACTCGGCGAGTTCGGCCGCGCCCACGCGGCGCCCGCGGGTGAGTTCTTTCAGCAGCGCATAGGGGTCGGTGATCGTCGAGCGCCCCGCGACGACCTCTGCGCGCACGACGGTCTGGATCGCTTCGCCCAGGATCTCCCAGTTCGCATCGAGGTCTGCGTTCAGAACCTCGCGAGCGAGGGTGATCTCACCGAGGCCCCGACGCAGGTTGTCCAGTGCCAGTAGCGAGTGACCGAGCGCGACGCCGATGTTGCGCTGCGTGGTCGAATCGGTGAGGTCGCGTTGCATCCGGCTGGTCACGAGTGTCTGCGAGAGGGTCGCGAGCAGCCCTCCGGCGATCTCCAGATTCGCCTCGGCGTTCTCGAAGCGGATCGGGTTGATCTTGTGGGGCATCGTGGAAGAACCGGTCGCCCCCGGCGCCGGAATCTGCGCCAGGTAACCGAGCGAGATGTAGCTCCACATATCGCTGGCGAGATTGTGCAGGATGCCGCCCGCGTGGCGCACGCGGTCATAGAGCTCGACCTGCCAGTCGTGGGGTTCGATCTGCGTGGTCAGGTCGTTGAATCCCACGCCGAGCCCCTCGATGAAGGTGCGCGAGATGGCGGGCCAGTCGGCATCCGGATCGGCAGCGAGATGCGCCGACCACGTGCCGGTCGCGCCCGAGAACTTCGCGAGGTACTCGGATGCGGTGAGCTGCGTCTCGACGCGTTCGAGGCGCGCCGCGAAGACCGCGAGCTCCTTGCCCATCGTGGTGGGGGTGGCCGGCTGCCCGTGCGTGCGCGAGAGCATCGCCGCGTCAGCGTAGTCGTCGGCCAGTTCGCGCAGTTTCACGATCACGGCGTGAAGCGCCGGAAGCCAGACGTGCTCGATGGCGCGCTTGACGATGAGGGCGTAAGAGGCCGAGTTGATGTCTTCGCTCGTGCAGGCGAAGTGCGTGAGCTCGGCGATCCCGTCGAGTCCGAGTGCCGAGAGGCGATCGCGCACAAGATACTCGACGGCTTTCACGTCGTGGCGGGTGATCGCCTCTTTCTCGGCGAGTCTGTCGATCTCGGTCTGGCCGAAGTGGCGGTAGAGGGCGCGCAACTGCTCTTTCTGAGGGGCGTCCAGAGGCTTGCTGTCGAAGAGGCCGCGATCCGTGAGCGCGATCAGCCACTCCACCTCGACCTCGACGCGCGCCCGGTTCAGGCCCGCCTCAGAGAGGTAGTCGGCGAGCGGTGCGACCACCGCACGGTAGCGCCCGTCGAGCGGGCTCAGCGGCTGCGGGGGGAGGGAGGGCTCTGCGTTCAGGGGATTCCTCCTGATCAGGTGCCGAAAGGAGCGACCGAATGCCGTTGTCCGACACGATCATGGCGTCAGACCCGGCGCTTCCATCTTAGCGAGCGGCTCTCACGGACTCTGTCTGCGCGGTGCGCGAGGCTCTCCGCATTCGTTCTGCACAGTTGCGCCCGGGCGGGGCTTGTTCGGGCGGTGAGCGCCGGTGCGAGCGTGGTCTCGGCATCCGGTGACGATGGAGGGATGCCGCTCGCGCCGCTCCTCGACACCTCGGTCGTCCACGGCGACGCCGCGCCGCGGGTGCTGCTCGCCCTGCGAGAGGCGGACACCGCGATGGGGGATGCGGACTCGATACTGGGCGGCATCCTCGTCACGAGCGCCTGGAGCTCGCGCGGTCTGCGTGCCCTGAACGAAGAGATCGCCCTTGCTCGCGTGAATCTCCTTCGGGATCGAGCGCTGCTCGAGGAGATTCGACGCAAGAGCCATGTCGGCTGAGATCGAGATCACGCGCGGCGGCGTGATCGCCGTCGATGTCGAGACGCTGCGTTCCCTCATCCCGAGGATGCACCTCAGCGCCGAGAGGCTGAGCCTCGCCGCTGCCCGCGTGCGGCAGGTGCGCGGGGAACTAGCGGTGATGCCCGAAGCAAGGGAGGGGGCCTATCTGCTGGCGGTTCTCGGAAGGGAACTGGCGGCCCGCGTCGAGAGCGTGCGAGAGGCCGCGCATCGCACCGAGATGATGGCGCAGGCATACGAGATCGTGGAGCAGCGTTCGCGAGTGCGGTTCGCGGCAACCCTCGATACCCGCGCGCTCGTCGAGGTGCGCCGGTCACTGGCAACGCGCGAGATGCGCTCGACCGAGGCCGTGGCGCTCGCTGAGGAGCTGCTTGCCGCCCGAGAGGCAGAGCGCCGCGCCGCCTTCGGGCGGCAAGCGTGGGCGCTCTTCTGGGCTCCAGCGGCCGCGCTTGTCGGTCACTGGGCGCTTCGCGGGTTTCTGGATGCGGTCGATCGCTTCGGTCGCGGCATCCCTGTGGCCGCCGTGGGAGGCGATGCGCCTTTGGTCGGGGTGTACGCGGGGCTCGCGAAGAGTTCTGCGGCGCCCGCGGGCCTCGCGAAAGCGTTCGGGCGAATCCCACAGACGGCTGCGCAGCTTCGGGTGGAGAAGTATGAGATGCCCGATGGCACCCGGCACTTTGTTGTCTACATCGCGGGAACCCGGGCGCTCGCGGGCGCCGATCCCTGGAACATGGCCTCGAACCTCGCCCTCTACGGTGCGCAAGAGGCCTCGAGCTCCTATGAGGCGACACGCCAGGCGCTCCTCGCCGCGGGCGCTGAAGCCGGCGATGCGGTCCACGCCATCGGGCACTCGCAGGGTGGGATGATCGCGGGTCACCTGGGGATGGCGGGTGAGTTCGATGTGCGTTCGGTGATCACGGCGGGAAGCCCCATCGAGCCGGTGCTCGAGGAGGCGGTGCTGAGCGTGCAGTTGCGCCACAGTGACGATCCGGTCTCGGCGCTCGCAGCGGGCGGCTCACCCGCCGGCACGGGAGCAACGGGCAGCATCGTCGTCGAAAGAGAGGGCGACCCGGCTCTCGGCGCCCACGACATCCTTCTGCCGACGCACGGCCTCGACCGCTACATCGAGACGGCCAGGGCCGTCGATGCGTCGAGCGACCCGCGCACGGCGACGCTGGAAGCGCTCTGGGCGCAACTGGCGGCGGCGCGGCGGGTAACGGCGACGGAGTTCACCGCCCGCATCCCGAGCGAGACCGTCGGGGCATCCGGCCAGGATGCCCTCTAGCGCCGCTTCTTCTTCTGCGGCCGCAGGATCGCGCCGAACACGGCGTTGATGACCGAGATGATGAGCGCCGCGGCGATTCCCCACGCGAAGTTCCCGACCGAGAGGCCCCAGCCGAAGAAGCTGGTGATCCACGCGGTGAGCCACAGCAAGAAGCCGTTCACGACGAGAGTGATGAGACCGAGGGTGAGAATGTACAGCGGGAACGCCACGATCTTGATGAGCTTGCCGACCACCGTGTTCACCACGGCGAAAATCGCGGCGATCGCGAGCAGGGTGAGGGCGAGCTGCGGCAACTCGGCCGGGGGGAAGGCTTTGACACCCACCTCGAGCACCGGGATGAGGGTCACGACCCAGATGGCGAAGGCATTGACGACGATGCGGATGAGGAATCTCATAGTGCCTCCAGTGTCGCACGTTCGCTGTGCACCGAGACCAAGACATCCCGCGCGCGCCTCCGTAGACTCGGGGTATGAGCGATATCCCCGTGCGCATACGTCCTGAGATCGCGAGCCTTCCGCCCTATCGACAGGGCAAGCAGGCGGGAACGGACGCTTTCAAGCTCTCCAGCAACGAGAATCCCTTCGCGCCGCTGCCTTCGGTGCTCGCCGCGATCGTCGAGGGTGCCCCGATCAACCGTTATCCGGACGCCACAGCCGCTGCGCTGCGCACCCGCCTCGCCGAGCGATACGGTGTGACCCCGAACGAGGTGCACGTTGCCGCGGGGAGCGTGTCGATTCTGCACCAACTCGTGCTCGCCGCATCCGCCCCCGGTGACGAAGTGATTTTCGCGTGGCGGTCTTTCGAGGCATACCCGACACTGCCGGTGGCGGCGGGTGCGACGGCCGTTCCGGTTCCTCTCGCTCCGGGTGCACGCCATGATCTTGCGGCGATGGCGGATGCCGTGACCGAGCACACGCGCGTGATCCTGCTTTGCACGCCGAACAACCCCACCGGCCCCACGATCACGAGCGCGGAGTTCGCCAGCTTCATCGCGCGGGTGCCTGGCGACTGCCTTGTGCTGCTCGACGAGGCCTACGCGGAGTTCGTCACGGCCCCGGATGCCATCGACGGACTGCAGGAACGTGTGTACGAGCGGCACCCGAACGTCGTCGTCTTGCGCACATTTTCGAAGGCTTATGGGCTTGCCGGGTTGCGCATCGGCTACGCGATCGGGCACGAGAAGGTCTTGGATGCGGCGCGCAGCACCGGCATCCCCCTGTCAGTCACGGCCGCCGCCGAGCATGCGGCGCTGGCCAGTCTTGATGCCGAAGAAGAGATGAGGGCGCGAGTGGCCACGCTCGTCGAACGCCGGGTGGCGTTGCGGGAAGGCCTGCGCGCACAGGGCTGGGAGGTGCCGGATGCCCAGGGAAACTTCGTCTGGTTGCCCACCGGTGAGCGCACCGCCGAGGCGGCGGCCGCCTTCGAGGCCGCCGGTCTCATTGTGCGGCCCTTCCTCGGCGACGGTGTGCGCATCTCGGTCGGTGAGCAGGATTCTCTGGCCGTGGTGCTGCGCGCGGCCGAAACTCTCACCCCACACGCTTAGAGGCCCCACCCCTCGCCCGGCAAAAAAGCCCCTCGGTCTTGTTGAGAACGGTTCTCATTATCGGCTATAGTCGGTGACATGAAGAAAGTGATCGCAGCCCTGGCCATCGCCACGGCATCCGGCCTCGCGCTCTCGGGATGCGCGGCTCCCTCCGCACCCGGCCCCGGTGACGACACGCGAGTGCAGGTGGTCGCATCGACCAACGTCTACGGCTCGCTCGCTGCCCAGATCGGTGGCGAGCGCGTGGTGGTCACCTCGATCATCACCTCGTTCACGCAAGATCCGCACTCCTATGAGGCCACCGCACGCGACCGTCTCGCCGTGCAACGGGCTGAACTTGTCATCGAGAACGGCGGCGGATACGACCCCTTCATGCAGCGACTGAGCGAAGGGTCTTCGGCGCACGTGATCACCGCCGTGGCGTTCTCGCACGACTTTCCGGGCAGTGCAGGGCACGACGACAACGATCACGCTGACCACGGCAACGATCACGATCACGACGATGATCACGCTGACCACGATCACATCGAAGGCTTCAACGAGCACATCTGGTTCGATGTGCACACGATGATCCACCTCGTCGAGGCGATCGCCGAAGAACTGGCCGAAATCGACCCCGCGGGTGAAACGCAGTTCGCGGCGGCCGCGGCATCCATCAACGAAGATCTGCGCGCGCTGGAAGAACTGCTCGAAGAGCTGGAGCACGAATTCTCAGGCACGGGAGTCTTCATCACTGAGCCTCTGCCCGGATATCTGGCGGCGAGCGTCGGTCTTGTCGATCTCGCGCCGGATGGCTTTTCCTCGGCCGTCGAAGAAGGCACCGATGTGGCTCCGGCCACGCTCCTGGCCGCGATCGCCGTGATTGCCAGCGGCGAGGTCACCGCGCTGCTGAGCAACGCGCAGACTGGCGGGGCTGAGACAGACCGCATCGAAAGCGAGGCGGTCGCCGCGGGCGTGCCCGTGGTCTCGTTCACGGAACTACTGCCAGAGGGAAAGACGTACGCTGAGTGGATGCAGGATGCGATCAACAGCCTCGCCGCCGCGCTGAGGGCGTGACCGCGGCCTCCGTGCCGGCGGCACCGGCGCTCGACATCCGGGGCGCTTCGCTGCGTCGCGGCGGACGCGGACTCTGGACCGGACTCGACCTCATCGTCGAGCCCGGCGAGTTCCTCGCGGTGCTCGGCCCCAGCGGCTCGGGAAAGACCACGCTGCTGCAGACGATCCTGGGGATGCAGCAACTCAGCAGCGGCGACATCCGCGTGGCGGGCTCTCCCGTGCGTCGCGGCAACCCCACGATCGGATACATCCCGCAGCAGCGCCCCTTCGCACAGGGAACCAGCTTGCGCGCGCGCGATGTCGTCGGACTGGGACTCTATGGGCCCCGCTTCGGGCTGCCCATGCCGCGCCGGGGTGACCGTGAGCGGATCGACGAGATTCTCAGGGATGTCGGAGCGAGCGCCTTTGCGACGAGACCGGTCGGCGGGTTGAGCGGCGGCGAGCAGCAACGACTGCGCGTGGGACAGGCCCTCGCCAACGAGCCCCGTCTGCTGCTGTGCGACGAGCCGCTCTCGAACCTCGATCTCGCCAATCAGATCGCGATCACCGACATCATCGACCGGCAGCGCCACGAGCGGGATGCCGCGGTGCTGTTCGTCACGCACGACATCAACCCGATCCTCGGGCGGGTCGACCGCATCCTCTACATCGCCGGTGGGCATTTCGTGCTCGGCACCCCCGAGGAGGTGCTGCAGACGGCCGTGCTGAGTGCCCTCTACGGCGCGCCCGTCCATGTGCTGCGCGCGGGTGACCGTCTCGTCGTCGTGGGCGTTCCGGATGACGAGCACCATCATCACCACGGGGAGGGCGCCGCGTGAATCCCTCAGTGCGAATGCTTTCGTGGAGCGACATCTTCTCTTTTCAGGACTACGCGGCGCTCGTCGCGCTGCTGTCGAACTCGATCATCGCCGCGGCCGTTCTCGGGCTCGTCGGCGGCCTTGTCGGAGTGTTCGTGATGCAGCGCGATCTCGCCTTCGCCGTGCACGGCGTCAGCGAACTCTCCTTCGCGGGGGCGGCTGCGGCCCTGCTCTTCGGCGGGAGCGTGGTGACCGGATCGATCGCCGGTGCTCTCGGCGCGGCCGTGCTCATCGGCATCCTCGGCTCGCGTGCCCGCAACCGCAACTCGGTCGTGGGCGTGCTCATGCCGTTCGGCCTAGGCCTGGGCATTCTTTTTCTTTCGCTCTACGACGGCCGCAGCGCAAACAAGTTCAGCCTGCTCACCGGTCAGATCGTGTCGGTGTCCACACCGGATCTCGGTTGGCTGATCGGGATCAGTGTTCTCGTGCTGTTGGGCTTGCTCGTGATGTGGCACCCGCTGCGGTTCGCCTCGCTCGACCCCCTGTCGGCCGAGGCACGAGGCGTTCCCACGCGCGGGATCGCATTGGCCTTCATGGTTCTGCTCGGCCTGATCGTCGCCGTCAGCGTGCACATCATCGGGGCTCTGCTCGTGATGGCTCTGCTCGTGACACCCGCAGCCGCCGCGATGCGGGTCGTCTCCGGCCCTGTCGCGGTGCCTCTGCTCGCGGCGAGCTTCGGCTTTGTCTCGGCCACCGGCGGCATCCTGCTGGCTCTTGCCGGAACCCTCCCGGTGAGCCCCTACATCACGACGATCTCCTTTTTCATCTTCGTCGCGTGCTGGACGCTGCGGCTCTATCGCAATCGCGTCAGGCGCATCGCGAGGTGACAGGGTTTCCCTGCTGCCGGGCGGCGTCCAGCGTCCCGACAGGCGGGCGGAATAAACTCGCATCATGGCTCAGCGCAACACCTGGCAGCGTGAGCGAGTGCGCGAAGCACTCGCCGATGCGCGCGGTTTCGTGAGCGCCCAGGCTCTGCACGCCACGCTGCGCGACGACGGCACCGGAGTCGGGCTCGCCACGGTGTATCGGGCGTTGGCGAATCTCGCCACCTCGGGGGATGCCGACACTCTGCAGAGCCCGGAAGGCGAGGCGCTTTACCGTGCCTGCGTCACCCAGACACATCACCACCACCTCATCTGTCGCGTGTGCGGGCTGACCGTCGAGATCGAGGCCACCGAGGTCGAGGACTGGGCACAGCGCACGGCGGCGGCGCACGGCTTCCGTGACGCACGGCACGTGATCGACATCTTCGGCACCTGTGCGGGGTGCGCCGAGGCTCGTCCCACCGGAACGCTGGTGTGAGCGGCATGACCCATCACCACCACAGCCACGCCCCAGAGCGCCGACGCCGCTCGCCCGTGTGGGGGGTGTTTCTCGGCCTTGTTCTGCTCACCGCTCTCGTGGCCGTCGACATGTTCGCCCCGGCCTTCTTCGAGGTATCGCTCCCGCACCGCGTGCAGGATGGCCTGACGCTGAGCCTCAGCGTGCTCTTCGAGGCCATGCCCTTCGTCGTGCTCGGCGTCGTGCTCTCCATCGTCGTGCAGGTGTGGTTGCCTGCCGATCTCATTCACCGCTGGCTCCCCCGAAGGGCGTGGGCACGGCGTGCGGTGCTCTCGCTGCTGGGCATGTTCATCCCGGTGTGCGAGTGCGGCAACGTGCCCTTCGCGCGCGGCTTGATGATGCGGGGGCTGGCCCCGGCCGAGGCGATGACCTTCCTCATGGCGGCGCCCATCGTGAACCCCATCGTCATCATCACGACCCACGCGGCGTTCGGGTGGGATTCCGGCATCCTCGTCGCGCGCCTCGTCGGCGGTTATCTCATCGCCAACCTCATCGGCTGGATATACAGCCGACACCCGAACCCGCACGCGCTGCTCACCGGGCGCTTTCTCGCGACATGCGAGATGATCGCAACCCAGCCCGGCACACCCATGCGGCGCAGCCTCACCCAGTTCTTGATCGAGTTGCGCGCGGTGATGCCGGCGCTCGTGATCGGCTCGGCGCTCGCCGGCGCGGTGCAGGTGCTCGTGCCCCGCGAAATGCTGCTCGCGATCGGTTCCAACCCGGTGCTCTCCATCGTTGCGATGATGGCGCTCGCGATGGTCGTGGCGATCTGCTCGAACGTCGATGCCTTCTTCGCGCTCTCCTTCGCCGCGACCTTTTCGCCCGGTGCGATTGTCGCCTTCTTGCTCGTCGGCCCGCTCGTCGACATCAAAATGCTCGCGCTTCTGCGCACGACCTTCACCGCACGCACACTCTTCGGTGTCGTCGTGATCGTGTTGCTCTCGGCATTCGCCATCGGGATCGGGGTGAACGTCCTTGTCTGAGTCCGCTGCCCTGGTTCGCCGTTCCCTGGCCACCCGCTGGCTGGGGATGGGTCTGGCATCCCTGCTGTCGGTGACCACGCTCGTGCTGGCGGCGACCGAACGGCTGACACTGTTCATCGCGCCCGAAACGGTGTGGTTTGCGAGCGCGGCGGCGGTGGTGATCCTGCTCGGGGCGCTCTGGTCATTCACCCTGCCCCTGGGTGCGGAAGAGGCCCATTCTCATGGGCACGACCACTCCCACCGTCGCGGTTTCCTGTCTCGCGTCGGCAGCTCGCTTGCCGGAATCGTCGCAACGCTCGTCGTCGTCGCCGCGCTGGTTCTTCCCCCGGCGTCGCTCTCGGTTCAGCTCGCCATGTCGCGGGCAACCGAGTCGGGTGCCCTGTTCGCGGGCGTGGACAACGTCGTGCTCGGAGAGGGAGATACCAGCCACTTCGGCATCGGCGATTGGGCGACGGTGTTCGCCACGGCGACGCGTCCGGAGAAGTACGACGGTGCGGACGTCACGCTTACGGGGTTCGTGATCTCAGCAGGGGATGACCCCGATCGGGTGCTCTTGACAAGGCTGGTGATCACGCACTGCGTCATCGACGCGCAACCCGCATCGGTGCCAGTGGCGATGTCCGCGTGGGCGAGAGATTTCGCCGTAGGAGATTGGGTCATCATCAGCGGCACCGTGCGCGCCGCGGCCGACGGTTCGCTGTGGATCGAACCAGACGACGTCACGCCCACCGACGAGCCCAGGTCGCCTTATGAGTTCTGATCAGACACCGACCCCCCTGACGCGCGCGGAGATGCGGGCGATGCGCGACACGGCGCTGTCTCCCGAAGAGGAGACGGCTCCGCTCGACGAGGAGTTCGTCATTGACGAGGATGCCCCCGTCTGGGTGCCTGGGGGGGCAGACCCTGACGCGTCGAAGGAGTCTTCACAAAGAGGGAACGCGCCAGCGGGGAGCGGCGAAACCCCCCGGAGGCGGGGGCGCTTCGTTCTGGGCCTTGTTGTCAGCATTCTCACACTCGGACTCGTCTCAGCCGGTCTCGCGAACCACAGTCTCACGCAAGGCCCTCGTCTGTCGGCCGTGCAGCTCAACCCGCACGAAGCCGTTGAGCTGTCGGGCAGTCGCGTCATCCTGATCGCGAACCAGCCTCTGAGCGCCATCGATCCGCAGCAGGTGACCGTCACTCCGGCTGTGCCGTTCACGGTCGACGCGGTCGGGCGCAGTATCGGCGTGCGCTTCACGGTGCCCCTCGACGACAACACCGAGTACACGGTGACCGTCGAGGGTGTGCGGGGGATCGGCGGCGGGCCTTCCGCGAGCCTCAGCACGACTTTCACGACCCCGGTTTCCGAGTTATATGTTCTGCAGCGCACTCGCGCGGATGACACCATTTTCCGCACATCGCTTGACGGCGAGACAGCGGTGGCCGTCTTCACGCATCCGCGGATCAGCGCCTTCCGTCACGCGGGCGACTGGTTGATCGTCTCGGTCGAAGAGGCGAACGCCGACCACCTCCTCGTGCTGAACCTCGAAGGAGAGCGCGTTCGAGAGCTGGAGCTGCCCGGCGACGGCTACGTGCAGGATCTGCAGGTCTCTGACCGAGGAGGACTCGTCGGCTATCTCTACAGCGACCGCGTTCTCACCGAGTTCACGGGTCGCGCGAGCGTTTTGGTCACGCAGTCCATCACTGCCGGCGCACCCACCATCGTCGAGGTGGGGGCACGTACGCCCAGCGTTGCTGAGTGGCAGTTCGTGCCCGACACCGCGTCGGTTCTGTTCATCGACTTCGAAGGCACGCTGTTCGTCGCCGACCGGGCAGCGTCATCGGCGCCCTCCTCTCTGGGCATCGTTCTGTCACTTCAGGGCGTCGAGCGAGGCACCTACACGGCAGTCATCGTGAACAACGACGGCACGATCGTGCGTCGTGACCTCGCTGATGGCACCGAAACGGCCATCCCGCCTTCGCGCCCTGATTTCGGCATGCCGACGGTGATCACACCCTTTCCCGGGGGGATGGTGCAGCACATCGTCGCTCGCGACGACGTCGGCATGCCGCTGGGCCAACTCATTGTGCGCGTGAACGACACAGGGGCCGCGACCGCCATGTTCGAGGTGGGGGCTGCCGACGCGATCCTGCAGGCCTGCGCCTCGCCCAGCGGTCAGTACCTCGCCGTCACCGTCGCCCCGAACCTCGTCTCGAACCCCTATGACGACATGATGCTCGCGATGCCCCGGCGCACCGAGACGCATGTGCTGAGCCTGCGCACCGGTGACCCGATCGCCGTGCTTGCCGGTTTCAACGTGTCGTGGTGTGCCCTCGGGTCGCGAATGTGAGCGCGCCCGCGCTTCGTCGTGCCGAGCGATCAGATCTGGTCGAGCTGCCCGTGCAGGTGGCGCCGCGCCTGCTGGGAGCGGTCTTGCGCACGACAGTAGACGAGGTCGAGATCGCGGTGAGGATCACCGAGGTGGAGGCCTACCACGGGATCGGCATGGGGGATGTGCCCGACCCGGGTTCACACGCCCGCAGCGGCAAGAGCGCGCGCAATGCGACGATGTGGGGCGAACCAGGGCAGCTGTACGTGTATCTCAGCCATGGCATCCACTCCTGCGTCAACGTGGTGTGCGCGCCAGAGGGGCAGGCGGGTGGGGTACTGCTACGCGCCGGCTGGGTGATTGAGGGCGAGGATGCCGCCACTGCCCGAACGGGCCGGAGCGGTCGCGATCTCGCCCGCGGTCCGGGCCGACTCGGGCAGGCGATGGGGATGCGGCATCCACTGCATGACGGCATCGATGCGATCACCGGGCTGCCTCAGGGCGGTGCGCGAGCAGAACTATGGCTGGGGGAGCCGGTGCCAGAGGTTCTCTCCGGGCCGCGTGTCGGGGTTGCGGGGCTCGCGGGAACAGCCGAGTACTCGTGGCGCTTCTGGCTGCCGGGCGACCGCTCGGTGTCGGCGTTCCGCTGGGGGCGTGGGGCGCAAGCGGCGAGCATGCTAAACTAACTCTTTGTCTGCGCGCGCTCCTGCGCGCAGTTCGTATCCCCCTCTTGGCCTCGATCGAACGGTCGCGCTCAGAGAGGGATGCAGACAAGGGATCTTGGGTGAGGCCGTCCGGCCTCACGGTAGTGAAGGAGTATCACCATGGCAGCAGTGTGCCAGGTGACTGGAGCAGTTCCCGGTTTCGGTCACAACATCTCGCACTCGCACCGCCGGACGAAGCGTCGCTTCGATCCGAACGTGCAGAAGAAGACCTACTACGTTCCCTCGCTCGGCCGTAAGGTCACGCTGAACGTGTCGGCCAAGGGCATCAAGGTCATCGACGTTCGCGGCATCGAGAACGTCGTGAAAGAACTCATCGCGAAGGGTGTGAAGCTCTAATGGCGAAGAAGGCCCAGGACGTCCGTCCGATCATTAAGCTGCGCTCGACGGCAGGCACGGGGTACACCTACGTGACCAAGAAGAACCGTCGCAACACCCCTGACCGCCTCGTGCTGAAGAAGTACGATCCGGTCATCCGTCAGCACGTCGAATTCCGCGAGGAGCGTTAATCATGGCGAAGAAGAGCAAGATCGCCCGCAACGAGCAGCGCAAAGTCGTTGTCGAGCGCTACGCCGAGCGTCGCGCTGAGCTGAAGAAGGCTCTCGTCGACCCCAACTCGACCGACGAGCAGCGTGAAGCTGCTCGCCTCGGTCTGCAGAAGCTGCCGCGCAACGCCTCACCGGTGCGCGTGCGCGGCCGTGACGCGATCGACGGTCGCCCCCGCGGTCACCTGTCGAAGTTCGGCATCTCGCGTGTGCGTTTTCGTGACATGGCCCACCGGGGCGAGCTTCCCGGCGTGACCAAGTCGAGCTGGTAAGCATCGACCGAAGGCCCGCGACCCTCGAAGGGCGCGGGCCTTCGGCGTTTCCGCGCCGCGCTGTGGTGGCGGGGGATGCCGCGCAGCGGTGACCGCTGTGAAGAAAGTGACCTGAGTGACGCAATCGGGATGCATTCCCGTGAAAATCCGCAGAAACATGCGGAAATGTCGACCGGGCTTGGTACTCTCAAGAGGGTCGATCGACCGACGAGGGGCATCCGCTCTTCGCCCCAGTGAAAGTGAACGCGGCCACGTGCCGCTGGAGGAAGACATGGCTGAAAACATCACCAAGACCGAGCTCGTCGCGCGTCTCGCGGCTGCCACCGGTCAGAACCAGGCGGCTGTTTCGAGCGTTATCGACGCACTGTTCGCAACGGTTTCCGAGGCCGTCGCCCAGGGCGCCAAGGTCTCCGTCCCCGGCTGGATTTCCTTCGAGCAGGTCGCTACTGCGGCGCGCACGGGCCGCAACCCGCAGACCGGTGCCGAGATCAAGATCCCGGCTGGCAAGCGTGTCAAGGTGACCGCTGGCTCCAAGCTCAAGGCTGCCGTCAAGTAAGCCTTCTCAAAAGCCGCCCCTGCTGTACGAGGGGCGGCTTTTGCGTGTGTGCCGAGCGCAGGGTGGGAGCGCGGTGAACCCCCGTAGGCTGGGTGTGTGAATCCGCGCGCGATGCGGGCCGTCGGGCCTGTCCTCCTTCTCGTCGCGGCAGCAGTTGCCCTTGTCATCGCCCTCGACTTCGGTGGCGGCGCGGCCGCTCTCATCGTTGGCGATCCGGGGCCGTTTGTGCGCTGGGGGCTTCCCACGGCGAAGCTCGTGAGCAATCTTGCGGCGGCGGTGATGATCGGCCCGCTTGTGCTCGCGCTCTTCGCACTGCGGGCGGGCGAGAAGCCCTTTGAGACAGCCGTGGGTGCGGCATCCTTCGGCGCGGCGCTCTTCACGCTCGCGAGCGCGACAAGTGCCTTTCTCACTTTCATGAACCTGTTCACCCCGACCCTGAGCGTCGGGAGCGAGTTTGGCGCGCAGCTCGGCCGTTTTCTCTTCGAGCTTCCGCTTGGTCAGGCGTGGTCGATCACGGTGCTGATCGGCGCGACGGTGACCCTGGCGCTGTTCGCCTGGCGGACGTGGACCCCGGTGCTGCTGACAACCGTTCTCGCTCTCGGGGCGCTCTTGCCGATGGCGACCCAGGGTCACGCCGGCGATCTTTCCGGACACGGTCTGGCGGTGAACGCGATCTTCTTGCACACCGTCGGGGCAGCGGTCTGGCTTGGCGGGCTCTTGCTGCTGGTGTTGCTGCGCGGTGGTGATCGCGGGGAAGAGGCGCTGCTTCGCCGCTATTCCTCGCTCGCGATTGTCGCCTATGTCGTGATCGCCGTCACCGGTGTCGCGCGCTCTGCCGTCACCCTCGATGACTGGGGCGAACTGCTCTCGGGCTACGGGGGGATCCTTCTCGCGAAGGCGACGATTCTGCTGGTTTTGGGGGTCGTCGGGGCGTGGTACCGGATGCGGCTGATCCCCCGGATCGCGGGGGCAGCCGCATCCGCGTGGTTCTGGCGCCTGGCGCTAGCCGAACTCGCCCTGATGGGCCTTGCGGCGGGTGCCGCCGCGGCGCTCGCGCGCACACCGACACCCCGCGGCATACCTCCCCTTGAGCGCACCCCCGCGCAGATCCTCACCGGAGAGGTGCTCCCGCCCGAGTTGACCGGCATGCGATGGCTCAGCGAGTGGCATATCGACATCCTTTGGATGCTGGCCGCCGCCTTCGGACTGTTCTTCTACCTCGCCGCCGTCGTTCGCCTTCGTCGCCGCGGCGACCGTTGGCCGGTGTACCGCACGGTGCTGTGGATTCTGGGGCTTCTGCTTCTTGTCTGGGTGACCAGCGGTGCGATCAACCGCTACCAGGAGTTCCTCTTCAGCGTTCACATGCTCGGGCACATGCTGTTGGGTATGGGCATTCCGCTGCTGCTTGTGGGCGGGTCGCCGGTCACGCTCGCCCTGCGCGCGATCCGCAAGCGCGAAGACGGCACCCGCGGTGGCCGTGAGTGGATTCTGTGGGCCGTGCACTCGCCGTGGTCGCGGGCGGTGACTCACCCTCTGGTCGCGGCGGCGATCTTCATCCTGTCGCTGTGGGCGTTCTATTTCACCGGACTCTTCCGCTGGTCGATGTACGATCACCTCGGTCACCAGTGGATGATCGTGCACTTTCTGATCTCGGGGTATCTCTTCGTGATGAGCCTCGTGGGCGCTGACCCCGTGCCCTACCGCCTGCCCTATGCGGGGCGCCTGGTCACCCTCATCACGACGATGGCGATGCACGCCTTCTTCGGCGTGGCACTCATGATGCAGTCGGGGCTCATGGTCGCCGAGTGGTTCGGCTCGATGGCTCGCACCTGGGGGCCGACGCCGCTGGAAGATCAGTACATCGGCGGCGGGATCGCCTGGTCGGTGGGCGAGATACCGACGCTCATCCTTGCCATCACCGTGGCGATTCTGTGGAGTCGCAGTGACGAGCGGCGCGCGCGCCGGGGGGACCGGCACGCCGATCGCACCGGGGATGCCGAGCTCGCGGCCTACAACGCGCACCTGGCCGAGCTGGCCGCGCGCGACCGACGTGCCGCCGAGCGCGAAGGTGATCGTCGATCCTGACGCGGGCTAGGGCGTCTTGACGCGGATCGACACCGAGCCATCCGGCAGGATCGTCACGGTGCCCGACACCTGAAAGACCACGTCTTCGCTGAGGCGACGGATCGTTCCGTCGAAGATCGACTGCACATCCACGGTGAGGTGTGCCACCGCGTCGGCAGGGATGATCTGCCAGTGTGCGCCGTCAGCCCCGATCTCGACCTCGGGATGCTGCACGATCGACCAGAGCGGAAGCGAGGTGATGCGATGGCGCACCTCGAAGCCGAAGGGGCATCCCGTAGGCAGAAGCACCTGCTGGGTGGCACAGTCGTCGAGGAACTCGGTGACGCGCTCTTGCACGGCATCGCGGAACTCCCCGGTCGGCCGAGCCTGCACCCCGACGGGCGTCACGGCGAGGCTTCGATCGATCAGGGTATGCACCCCCGGGTGGTATGCGATGGGGGTGTCGACGGTGACCGTATACATTCCGGGGGTGAGGGCGAGAAGCGCGACAGCATTGAGCGGGTCCGAGTCCACTCCGGCGATCTGGCGTCGGTCGATGGCGAAACCGTTGACCGCGAAGGCATCGGCACCGCGAACGACGAGTTCGATCACCGCCAAAGGAGGACGCGCGAAGCGCCAGCGCGGAACAATGCCGCTCCACCCGTCCTGTGTGACGAGAAAGCTCGTTTGTCCTGGCTGACCGTCAGCGATGTAGCTCGCCGACACGGTCCAGACGTCGTCGGTGGCCACTTCTGAGACGATCTGGATGGAACTCAGCTCGGCAAGGGCCGCGCTTCGCAGCAAGGCGTCCGAGAGCGGGGCGTCGACACCGGCTTCGGCAAGCGCGTCGCGGTCAAGAGCGACGCCGGGCACCATCATGGCGTCGGCGGCACGCTGGTTCTCCAGCAGTTCCAGATAACGTTCGACGAAGGCTGAGGGACTGTACACGGCACGGTAGAGCACCGCAGCGCTCGCGGCGAGCGCGGCCAGCAAGAGCACTCCGACAAGCGCGAGAAGCATCACGTCAGAGCGCAATGACGGTCTCGCGGGGGAAGGATCCATGCGGCAAGTTTAGGTCGGCCTCGCCTGGGAGTTCGCGACATGTCACTCAGAAACCGCCTTCACCGCATTGACCTGGCAAAGGCTGCGCCCGCGCGGGGCAACCGTCACCCCCCGGCGTAGCATGGATGTCATTCCCTTTCCGAGTTCCATCGTTCCCTTCCTCTGTCGAGATTCCCGTGATCGCTCCTGCCCTCTCCGATGAACAGCACGCGCTGTTCCGTTTCATTGAGGACACCGACGAGCATGTCTTCATCACCGGTCGCGCGGGAACGGGCAAGTCCACACTGCTGCAGCACTTCGCCGCGCACACGCGCAAGAGGGTGGCGATCTGCGCGCCGACCGGGGTGGCCGCTCTCAATGTTGCGGGCCAGACGATCCACTCCCTCTTCCGGCTGCCGATCGGTCTCATCGCCGACACCGAGCTCGAGCAACCGGATGCAACGCGCCGGGTGTTGCAAGCGATCGACACACTCGTCATCGACGAGGTCTCTATGGTCAACGCCGATCTGATGGATGCCATCGATCGCTCCCTCCGTCAGGCCCGCGGAAAGAAAGGGCTGCCTTTCGGCGGCACACAAGTGGTCATGTTCGGCGACCCCTATCAACTCGCGCCGGTGCCACCACGCGGCGATGAGCTGCGCTACATCAAGGATCACTACCGCTCGTTCTGGTTCTTCGATGCGCACGTCTGGGCGGGGGCATCCAGTGATTCGGTGCCCGGGAAAGAGGCAGAAGCAGGGGCTCTGGATCTCGGCCGACACGGTGCGACTCTGCACGTGCGGGAACTCGTCGACATCCACCGTCAATCCGACGATGCGTTCAAGAGCATGCTGAACGCGGTGCGCCACGGCTCGGTCACGAAGGAGATCGCCGAGAACCTCAATGCGGTGGGGGCGCGCACGCCGCCTGAGCCTGCACCCGGCGAGACCCCGATGATCACGCTTGCGACGCGCAATGACATCGTGCAGGCGATCAACCGGCGGCATCTTCTGGCGCTTCCCGGGCGTGAGCAGACCGCCGTTGCCGAGATCAACGGAGACTTCGGGCGGGGGGATGCCGGACACCCCGCCGATGTCGAACTGAAGCTCAAGATCGGCGCGCAGGTGATGTTTCTGCGCAACGACACGGGTGCTCCCGGCGAATCGCCGCGTTGGGTCAACGGCACGATCGGTACCGTGACGCGCATCCTCGGCGGGGCCGTGCGCGTGGCGGTCGACGGTGTGCAGGTCGATGTGGAACCGGCCGTGTGGGAGCGTTTTCGCTACGCCTACAACGCCGCCAAGCGCACGCTCAGGAGAGAGGTCGTCGCCGAGTTCACCCAGTTTCCGCTGCGACTGGCGTGGGCGGTCACGATACACAAGTCCCAGGGCAAGAGCTACGAGCGGGCAATCATCGACCTCGGCTCGGGAGCTTTTGCGCCGGGCCAGACATATGTTGCACTCTCGCGCTTGACCTCGCTCGAAGGGCTCTATCTCGCTCGGCCACTACGCCCGAGCGACGTGCTCGTCGATCCGGATGTCGCGCGTTTCATGGCTGAAGCGCTGAGCGCGTCCGCGGCGCCTGGCAACCCCGTGTGACTAGACGGCGTGCCGTGCGCGATCCAGCTCTTCGAAGAGCTCGGTGTTGAAACGATAGGCCTCGAGCACCTCGTCGATGACCCGGTGCTGCTCGTCGTGATCCCATTCAGCAGCATCGAGCTGCGCACGGTAGGCATCCTTGAACGCGCGCGGGTCGTCGATGTCGTCGAAGGCGTAGAACTCGACACCGGCCTTTTCGAAGCCGAAGAGTCGCTGCATCACCTTGCCGATGTAGAGACCACCGGAAAGGTCACCGAGATAGCGCGTGTAATGGTGGGCGATGAAGCCGCCTGCCCAACTCTCCCCGACTTCGTTGATGCGATCAACGTAGCGTTGCGTGACCGGAAGGGGCGCGATCTGCTGGCGCCACTGGGCACCGAGCAAGAATCCGAGGTCGCGTTCGAGGGCCGGTAGGCGCGTGAGCGCGTCGAAGACGAAGCGCGCGGCGAGGGGGTCGTGACGCATCTTCTCGCTTGCTGATTCCAGTGCCTCGTAGATGAAGTAGTGCTGTTCGACCAGCGCGATGTAGTCCTCGCGCGTGCTTTCGCCCTTCAACAACTCCGCCATGAACCCGGATGTCTCGCTCTGAGAGTGTGAGAGAGCCGAGCGTTCGCGCAACGCTGCAGAGAAGGGGATGATCTCGGTCATGGAACTATTGTAAGGCTTACCTCACCTGGCGAGCGGGCCGGCCGCTCAGCGCCCCTGGGCTCTGAGCGCCTCAGGCGTGGGGGCGTGGCTCAACCCCGAGCCGCTCGCAGGCGAGGTCGTAGAGTGCCACGATCTCTCGCCGCACTTCGGGGCGCTCGGTGATCGGGCCTCCGGGCCATGTGACGCGCAGTTCCTCGATGTTCTTGCCCCGCGTGATGCGCCAGATGCCCGCGTCGCCATCGAGACCGGTCATCTGCGCGCTGGTGATCGATTCGGGTGCTTCGCCGAAGGCGCGCGCGATCAGCAGGCTGTCGTCTTCGTGGTCGACGTTCATGTGGTGTAGAACGGCTTCGACAATGGCGGGGGCGAACTCATGCGGCATCCCGCAAGCATAGAACGAGCCACGAGATGACGGCGCGAAAAAAATGCGCTCTGACGCAACTAAACTGAGCGATGTCGAAGGGGAGGGGCGAGGATGCCACGGTTCTCGACCAACGGCAGCGCGGTCTCCCTGGTCATCGTCGGTTTCGTCTGCACCGAACTCGGAGCGTCGATCTCGGTGCTCCTTTTCCCGACCGCGGGGCCATTGGGAATGGTGGCGCTACGCCTCTTCTTCGCCGCAGTGCTTCTCTTGCTGCTTGCGCGCCCTCGACTGCGCGGCCACGATCGTGCAGCGTGGGGGGCCGTTGTGGCCCTGGGCCTCTCGCTGGCGCTGATGAACGGATTCTTCTACCTCGCCTTGGAGCGCCTGTCGCTCGGAGTCACGGTGACCATCGAGGTGCTCGGACCTCTCGCGCTCGCGGTGCTCATCGCGCAGCGGCGGATCGTGTGGCTGTGGGTCGGCGTGGCCCTTCTCGGTGTTGTGGCCCTGGGTGGTGGCGGATGGGACCGACTCGATCCCACCGGCGTGCTCTTCGCCCTGGGAGCTGCGGTGTGCTGGGCGTTGTACATCGTGGCGGCGGCGCGCGTGGGCAGGGTCTTTAGAAAGTTCGACGGACTCGCACTGGCGATGTCCGTGGGAGCCGTCGTCGCGCTCCCCTTCGGACTCGTGACCGCGGGTGCGGTGATCGTTCGCCCCGAGATGCTGGCTCTAGGGGCTGCGGTCGCGTTGCTGAGTTCAACGATCCCCTATGCGCTGGAAATGCTCGCATTGCGCACACTCGCCCCCGCGGTGTTCGGGATACTCATGAGCCTCGCTCCCGCCTTTGCCGCGCTCGCCGGCTTCGTGCTGCTCGGTCAGCACCTCACGGCGTGGGAACTCGTGGGCATCGCTCTGGTCATGATCGCGAGTGCGGGGGCGGTGTGGGCGGCGCGGGAGAGGGCGGCGGCCACTGAGCCTCTCGCGTAGTCAGCGGCCGGGGCATCCTCGCTCGCGGGTTGCTCGCGGTTTACTGGCGGTTTTGCGGTGCGAATATGCCCGCGCGAGGCAGCACAACGCCATCGGCACGCGGCGCAAGAGCAGAAGAATCAAGGGAGGGGCTGACGGGAATCGAACCCGCGCTATCTGCTTGGGAAGCAGAAGTTCCCAAACGGACCATACCCCCTGGTCTAGGTTGTCTCGCTTGGCAGCCGTTCTGCCCTGCGGTTGCAGGGAAGTTGGCCGTTTCGCGATGGTGCCTTGAGGAGCCTACAACGTCGTCGATCTGCACCGATTTACCGCCGAACGGGGTCGGTTTCCGGGTTTCTCCGTCGAGCGCGTAGAGCGATTCGATGAGTCTCTATCTCGCTGTGAGCCTGAGACTCGACTTCAGGGAGTCTTGGTACCGTAGTACCAGCACTGCACCAGGGCATTACGTCCCTGCTAGGCGCTAGACCGCCCCCGGGTTTAGGCCCGGGGGCTTTTACGTCCAGACAGCGATGCCTGGCGGGAGCGCGGGGTTGCTCCGCCTGGCCTGACCGTTGACGGCCGCCAGACATGCCGTGCCGAGCGTATTCCACATCGTCGGCGGGCAGACGCGGTTCGCGCGAGCACCGCCCGCGATCATTGCTTTGGCGGCGGCGTAGGCGACGAGGTCGGCGCACTGGATGAAGAGCGCTTCATGGGACCGGCGCGAGACGGGGTCGTCGACGAGCCGTTCGAAGTTGACGCGGAATCCGCCGGTCCCGGTAAGACTCCCGGCGGTGAGGTAGCGCCTGGCACGCCGCGCGTACTTGCGGATCGTCGCCTCCTCGCCCTCGTCGTGGATGATGACGACGGGCTCGCCCCGGTAGGTCCGCTCCAGGCGCTGGAAGAGCATGTTCCACACCGTCTCGCGGACATCGGCGAGGTTCGTGTGCGTGCGCTTGTCTACCCAGACCGCGAAGGCCTTGACGCCGATCGCTTCCAGCTTCCGCATGTGCCAGCGGTAGATCTGCTGGCGCTGCGACGAGCTCAGCTTCATGCCCTTCAACGGCCCGTCGAGCCGCACGAGAGCCGATGCCTTAATCTCCCTCGTGACACCGATCTTGTGCACCCGGCGGATATCGCGTCGCAGTTCGATCAGCCCGTCGAAGGCGTCCTTCCAGCTGTCGGCGTCCACGACGACGACGCCGAGGGCGTACTCCCGCGACCCGCCGGTGGCGGGGTGGCCGGAGGGGTCTCCGGTCTCATCGACGTAGACGATTTTCATTCAGGCACTTCCTTCTGTGACACCGAAGTTGGACGCGACTTGCCCTCCCGGTCATCGCTTGTCGCTCTGATCGGTCAACACTATTCCACAAAGTCAACAATCATGTACCATAGATGTGTGGTTAGTGATGCGACCGATCCGGATTTTCTGTCCGTACGCGAGACTGCGCGCCGCCTTGGCGTGCATGAGAACACAATCCGTAACTGGGCACGGGATGGCGTGATCGTGTCGTCGCGTGTGTCTGGGACTAGCGCACACCGGTTCGCCGCGACCGAGGTCGAGCGTCTCGTCGCATCGCGTGGCCAGGCGGCGTCAGCAGTGGCGCCAACCCGGCGGGTTGCGCGGCCCGAACTCGCTACGGCGGCTGATCTGGACCAATGGGCTGCCAGCGAAGCCGCCAAGGGTGAGTTCCCCGAGTTGATGCGGCGGCTTCTGGCGGCTACCCCCGGCATTACCAACCTCGACATCCGCACGCATGAGGGCACTGCCGCTGCGGGGTGGGACGGTCGAGCTTCGTCCAGGGGGTCAACGTTCCTGTCGGCGGGCATTCTGCGCATGGAGTTCGGCACGAACACAAACCCCAAGAGCAAGGCACAAGAGGACTACAGCAAGCGCAGCACCGAGTCCGACGCCGCCAAGTATGTGTTTGTCTTCGCAACCCCTCGAAACTGGCCTGGCGCATCCGCGTGGGCTGACGAGCGCCGCGGCGAAGGTAGATTCGCCGACGTCGTAGCCCTGGATGCGCACCGGCTAGAGGCTTTGCTCCAGGCGGCACCTTCCGTGCACTACTGGATCTCTGAGCGCCTCGGCCTCCGCCCACATGGCGTGCAGACGCTCGACCAGTGGTGGGATGGATTTTCGCGCCGGATGGAAGTCGTCGTCCCCGAATCGTTCTTCGTTGCTGGCCGCTCCCGCGAAGTCGAAGCGCTGGTCTCGGCGTTGACATCAACGGGCTCACCCGCGGAGCCTCTTGTCGTGAAGGCGCCCACCGATATGGAGGCGATTGCCTTCATCATGGGGGCATTGGCCGACAACGAACTGCGGAGTCGTGTGCTCGTGGTCACGGAAGGCGAAGTCTGGCCGCGACTTACGACAGAGCACGAACGATTGATTCTGATCCCGACCTTTCCAAGTCCTGATCTCGGCGCCGCACGCGCAGGCGGACACCTCGCTATCCTCCCGGCAGATGCTGGGGTTGCGGTTCGTGATTCCGCTATCGAGCTGCGGAAGATCGATCGAGTCGAGGCGGCGGCAGCACTTCGCGAAGCGAACGTCGACCGGTCTACCGGCGAATCGTCGCTAGACGCTGATGCGCTCGTGGCCCTCGCGCGCCGAAGCCTGCCTGCTTTCGTGCGAGCACTCGCAATCGACTCGCGCATCGAAACACCCAAGTGGGCGTCTGACACAAACCAAGTCGGCATACTTGCGCCGCTACTGCTTGCCGGACGCTGGGGGAACGGCGACGGCGATCACCGAGCCCTGGAGCTGCTGACTTCGCACCCATGGCCACAGATCGAAAGGCTGCTCAAGTCCTTGATGAGTTCCGGTGACGCACCGTTCGTGCTCTCGGGAGGGACCTGGCGACTTGCCGCGCCGACGGAGTCCGCCCTCCTGCTAGCTCCGCATCTGACTGACTCAGACTTGCAGAGGTGGGGCGAGGTCACGAAGAATGTGCTACTCGAGCCGGACCCCTTCGCAGGAATGGATGAGACCGAGCGGTTCACGGCATCGGCAACAGGCGTACGAGCCGAGTATTCGGAACTGCTGCGAGATGGTCTGACCGACTCGCTTGCGCTTCTCGGAAGCCTGAGCGATCAGGTGCCGGCGCCGCCGATCGGTGCCTATGCAGATGGCATCGTGCGCGATTTGCTCGAAGCGGCCAACGCAGACGGAACGGGCGCCATCTGGGCGCGGCTTGCCGGAGGTCTGCCGGACCTCGCTGAGGCATCCCCAGATCAATTCCTCGATGCCCTCGATGTGGCAATGAGCGGAACGACACCGCTCATTGCCACCATGTTCCGCGACTCGCGCGAGGACGGCGTGTTCGGGCCCTCGTCGCCACACCCCAGTCTGCAGTGGGCGCTGGAGCGGCTCTGCTACTCCTCAGACTTCTTTGGACGCGCGGCAACCGTCATGGGCGACCTCGCTCGAATCGACCCTGGTGGGCGGCTCAGCAATCGCCCGCTGGAATCCCTTGGGGCACTGCTCGCACCCTGGCTTGCCTACACGGCTGGGAGTCTCGACGACAAGTTCGCCGTGGTGGAGCGCGCGCTGCAGCGGGACCCGGTGAACGGATGGAAGGTGGCGCTGACCGTGCTTCCGGATAGCCATGCTTTCCTGTTGGCACCGAATAGCCCGACGTACCGCGACTGGAACCAGCGGGAACGTAGCGTTTCGGTCCGGGATTGGCTGCAGTTCATCCACAAGCTCGTCCCTCTGGTGTTGAATGCCGCAGCGGCAGATCCATCGCGGTGGATCACCCTGATCCCGAGGATCTACGAATTCCCTCCGGCAGAGCGGGAAATCTCATGGGCTCGGCTCGGCGACATCATCGCGAGCTCTGGATGGAGTGACGAGGAGAGGTTCCGCATGTGGGAGGCCCTTGTCGGGGAGGCAGATCGCCACGCCGAGTTTCCCGATGCTGAGTGGTCGCTTCCTCCTAAGGATGTCGCGACGATTCGAGACCTCGCGAGCCGCCTGGAGCCCGCGAGCGACCCCCGACGCTTTGCGGCCCTGTTCGACTGGCACGTCGCTGTGCCAGGAATGGAGTACGGCGACGACGGGTACCTCGAGGAGGTCGATCGACTTCAGCGCGAGGCTCTCGCCGTCGTCGTCTCCGGCGGCGTAGAGTCGGTAAAAGCGCTCGCGCGTGAGGTTAAGGCACCGCATGTGATTGGCCGATACCTCGCCGAATTCAGCGGATTCGATGATGAAGCGGTACTCAGCTGGCTGACGTCGAAGGACCAGAACCTAAGCCAAGCCGCCACGACGTTTGCAGCTCGTCGCGCCGAGGCCGGGGGCGCCGCATGGGTCGCTCAGCAACTCGCAGGACATGAATCCGATGTCGGATTCCGACGTGCGCTCGTAGCGGCTCTTCCCTGGCGCCCTGAGTACTGGACCCTTGTCGCCGCGCTCGCCCAGGATGTGGAGAAGGACTATTGGCACCGGCGCTTGCACCCGGCCAGTCTTAGCGAAGACCTGCACGATGAGGTCCTTGAGCAGCTGCTCGCGCACGACGAAGTGTGGAGCGCACTCGAGTTCGCACACGATCGCCTCTATGCCAAGAATCCACCCCGAGCCGCGGCCGTAAAGGAGATCCTGCTTCGCCTCCGCGGGCATAGTGAACCCCCAGCGAGTCGGATGGACGCCGACCGAGCCCTTCGTTTCGCACTTGGCATGTTGGAAGAGCAGACCCCTGACGATCCCGACCTCCCTGGACTTGAATTCACGTTCTTTCCATTGCTGCATGACCATGGGCCGGCGCACGCGCTGTTTCGCCTACTGAACAGCAACTCGAATGAGTTTGTTGAACTCGTGAAGATGGTCGTTCGGGCCGAGGGGGAGACCGTGCGTAACTCGACCAGCCAGCAGCAGGCTGCAGCTCGAGTCGCGTTCGATGTCCTCCGCCACTGGAGCGGTATTCCGGGGCTATCCGATGACGGTTCGATTGATGGGGATCAGCTTGCCGACTGGGTGCGGCAGGCGCGAAGCGAGCTGGCCGCGAGCGGTCGTGAGTCTGTCGGGGACGAGATGGTCGGCGAGGTGCTTTCGCATAGCCCACTTGGCTCAGATGGAGCCTGGCCCGCGGAGGCCGTTCGCGACGTGATCGAAATGGCGGGGAACGTCAGGCTCGAGACTGGCCTGATCATCGGGAAGTCGAACCAGCGAGGAGTCACCTCGAGGGGTGTTTTCGATGGGGGGGATCAAGAACGCGCTCTCGCGGCAAACTTTCAGACCATGGCGACTACCGTCCGGTCGCGCTGGCCGCGAACCGCCCGGGTACTCAATCGCCTGGCCGAGAGCTACGAACGTGACGCCCGCTGGCACGACGCCGATGCTGAGCGTCTTGCGGACGACCGCTGAGATACTCAACGGACTTTGATGACTTTCGTCAGCTAGTCGGGCAAGTCCGCGCGCTGCTGGCTTGTAGCGCTAGCGGGGCGCGAATCGGCCCGTCGTCGCTTAAGGCCGCAGGCAGCCGGCCTGAGTGCGGGTTCCAGAGAGGGGACGACGGGAATCGAACCCGCGTTGGCTGCTTGGGAAGCAGCCGTCCTACCATTGAACGACGTCCCCGAGTAGGTGCCCTTTAGCCTACCGGACGACGGCGCATCTCCGGACAGTGTCCGTGCTCATACGCCGCGATGCTCCAGCGGCCCGCTCAGCGCCACGAGCGACTCGGCGCCGATGACCTTCTGCGCAGTGCCGGTGTAATGCCGTGTGGTCGTTCGCTTGCTCTCGTGAGCGAGGACTTCCTGGGCGACATCGGCGCCAAGCGCGGCTGCAGCAGACTTCCGCATCGAGCGATAGACGAACATGTCCTGCGGAATGCCGAGTGCGTCGAGCTCCTCCTTGTGTGCCGCCCGGAATCGCCGCGCCAGCGACTGCGGGCGCTCCGGGTACATGCCCTTGCCGGAGCGGGTCACGAAGAGCAGATCGCCGTAGGAGTCGGCCATCCGCCGCTTGAGCACGGCGTGCACGTCGGCACTCACGACTTCGATCAAGCGCTCCTGTCCCTTGCCCTTCAATTCCGCCTGCCGGTATAGGCCCTTCTCGTTCGTATGGGTCATCGTGCCGTTGATCCACACGTGCTCGGTAAGCGAGCCGGCCTTGTTCGGTCGCAGGACCACATCCTCGCGCCGGAGCGCAAGCGCCTCCGAGAGCCGGATCGTCAGACGGTTGGTGAGGATGAGGAGATCCGCGAGCAGGCGCACGTCGGGCCGCCTCCCGGTCTTGCTCCCGCGGTCCTGCTCCCACGCGAGTACGAGTCGGAGAATGACGGCGAGATCGTCGTCGCTCAACGCGATCAGCTTCGACGCCGGTCGGTGAATAGCGAGAACCTTGGTCGGCGGCACCGGGCTCGTGCCGGCTGCCACGATGCCGTGCAGGATCGCGAGCTCGAACATCCCGGAGAGCACGCTCCGCGCCATCAGGGCCTCGGTGTTCGACTTCGTGCGCGCGACCTCGTGGAGGAAGTTGTAGATCCGCATCGGAGTCAGCGACGTGATCTTCACTGCCCAGAGCAGCGGCTTGATCGTGCTGTGCAGGCTCGCCTCGTATCGGTCGATCGTCTGCGGTTTGATCTTGCCGGGCTGCGGGTCCGCCTCGTCCCACCGCCGGTTCCTACGAAGGTCCGACAGCCAGGCTATGGCGAGTTGTTCGATCGTTCCCGCCGGATCGATCTCCTGGAAGATGCCGCCCCAGATCAAATGAGCCTTGCGTTCCACGGCCTCGCGGGCAGCCTCCGGCGATGCGCCCCATCCCTGGATGCCGTGTAGCCGTCCTTCGCCGTCACGGATGCTGGTGCCGGCGCGGTAGCGCTCACCGTAGTGTTGAACATTGACCTTGCCGAGCTCGCCCGGCTGTTTCCTGGGCCTAGACATCACGACCCCCGCCGCTGGGCGATGAGCCAATCCCGCACGTCGGCGGGGAGGTAGCGGATGCGGTTGCCAGCGAGCCTGACGTAGACGGGCCTGCCGGACTTCGTGGACCGCCAGACGTCGAGGGTGTGCCGGGCGAGCCCGAGGAAGGCGGCCGTCTCATCGACGGTCCACATGATCGGAGCACCTTCCGCGGTGACGTCGAGCCGCGATGGGTCGAGCGGGGCGATGGCATCGGCTTGCGAGGGATTCTGCTGTCTCATGTCGAGCAGGTGCACAGGGCGTACCCCGTCGGCTGTGACTGCAGAACGCTGGGTACGGCGCGGCGAAAGGTCCTGACTTCGACCGATCAGATCGGCATCCGAGCCGGGGTTTTCAGGTCGTAGATCGGTTGAGGGCAGTGTCATTGGCGGTCTCCATCGGTATTGGAAGCACCGTCGAACCCTTGCGATTGCGGGGCCCAGGAGACTCAGACCAGAAGAGGGGTGTGCTGGGAGCCGTGTCGCAGAAGTTCTGCCATTGAACTACAGCCCCGAGCGTCTCGAGACGCCTGGCCAGCATAACAAACTCGATCGTCGCCATGCCCGTTAGGCTGGTGCCGTGCTTCTGAGTGATCGTGACATCCGCACCGAACTTGCTGCTGGCCGAATCGGGCTCGAGCCGCACGACGCGGCGATGATCCAGCCCTCGAGCATCGACGTGCGCCTGGATCGTTACTTTCGGCTGTTCGACAACCACAAGTACCCCTTCATCGATCCGGCTGAGGATCAGCCAGATCTCACGCGCCTCATCGAGGTCGAGCCGGAAGAGGCGTTCATTCTGCATCCGGGCGAGTTCGCCCTGGGCGCGACTTTCGAGCAGGTGACCCTTGCCGACGATATCGCCGCGCGTCTCGAGGGCAAGTCGTCGCTGGGTCGCCTGGGGCTCATCACGCACTCCACCGCGGGATTCATTGATCCGGGATTCACCGGTCACGTCACCCTCGAGCTCGCCAATGTGGCAACCCTGCCGATCAAGCTATGGCCGGGGATGAAGATCGGTCAGCTCTGCTTTTTCAGACTCACCTCGCCCGCCGAGAATCCCTACGGCTCCGGCCCCTACGGCAATCGCTACCAGGGGCAGCGCGGGCCGACGGCCTCTCGTTCGTTCCAGAATTTCCATCGAAGCAATGTCGGCGTCACCGATGTGGGAGCCACAGGCGGCTGACCATTCTCGAGAGATGCGGAAAGGGGGCGGATGCCGTGAAGCATCCGCCCCCTCCGCGTTCGAAGGCGCGAGCGTGACTATGCGTCGCGACCCTGGGTGAAACCAGCCTCGAAGCCGCGTTCGTAAGAGCGCTGTGCGAAGCGGGCGACCTTCAGCGTCCGGTCGCCATGACCGTGACGTGCGCGGCGATGGCCGTGCGGCCCGAAGCCGTGGTGGCGTCCGTGGCGGTGATGAGAGTGGCGACCTTTGCGGCCGCGCGGGGCCGGTGCATCCTCGGACCAACCCAGGGCGCGCGCGATCTGCTCGAGCGCGGCGAAGGTGGTTGCGAGGTCTTTCGCGGGTACGGCCTCGGCGACGCGCGCCCGGATGCCGGCGACGATCTCGCCGAGCCGCTCCTTGGCGGCACGCCCCTTTTCGGTGAGAGCGAAGCCTTCATCGGAGTGTGCAATCCAGCCGCGTTCGATGAGACGGTGGAGCCGGTGGGCATGGAGGGGGCGACGCGGTGCGACAGTGCCGTCCACGGCGTTCAGCAGCCGCCAGTCTCGGCGACCGGCGCCCTCGGCCTCGAAGGCGCGGGCGAACTCGGCGGCCAGAAGCCGGTCGACGGTCTTCAGCCAGAAGCCGAGTGGACGAGTGTTCTCGTGTGTGTCATTGGTGTTCATAAGAAGTCCTTTGTGTGTAACTGAACATGTATATGTAGTGTGACATAGATGTGCACTGCATGTCAAATCACATGTAAAATTGGACTCATGAGTTCCGCAGACCCCGCCGAAGCGATCGCCCGTTCCCTCGCCCTTCTCCGAGGCCCCCGGCGTCACGGGCATCATCCTCATCACCATGGCCCGCACCCCGGCGATCACGGACAACCTCCGCACTTCGCCCCACACGGTCGGGGCGTTGCTCCCGTGGGACGTCGGGGTCACGCGCGTATGCGGATGCTCGAGGCCCTGGCGGCAGCACCGGAGCCCCTGAGCGTTTCGGCGATCGCCGAGTCGATCGGCGTCGACCAACCCCGCGCCTCGCGTCTCGTGCAGCAGGGGGTAGAACTCGGCCTTGTCGTCCGTGAGCTTGATCCGGATGACGCGCGTCGCACCCGCATCGCCCTCACCGAACAGGGGCGTCACCTTGCGCGTACCATCCGGGGCGAGCGGCGGGAGTCGGTCGACGAGGCACTGAAGACCTTCACCGACACGGAGCGCGCGGAACTCGCGCGTCTGCTGGCAAAGCTCGTCGAGAACTGGCGCGGCTGAGCACGCCAGCGCGCGCTTCAGAGCCGAACGACGATGTTCTCCGAGTCGATGAAGCCCCCTACGGGCGAGACGAAGGTCTCAATCACCTGAGCGACATGCTCGGGTTGCATGATCGTTGTCGGATCCTCATCGGGGGCAAGCAGGTGGCGCAGGGCCGTCGCGGTGCGTCCGGGTGAGAGGCAGACAACGCGGGTGCCATAGATGGCAAGCTCCTCACGCAGTACTTGGCTCATGTTGATGACTGCCGCCTTTGATGCTGAGTAGCTCAGCCACCCCGAACGTCCGGTGATACCGGCGGTCGAGGCAATGTTCACGATCAACTCGAAAGTGTTTCCCGCGCGCAGCAGTCCTTGAATCAACAAAAACGGGGCATAGAGGTTGACCGACATCGTGTGTTCGAAGTCGGCGAAGTCGAGCTGGTGGATAGGCATGGGGTTCGTGTACCCCGCATTGTTGACGAGGATGTCGACATTGCCGACTTCCGTGTAGACGGTTTTGGCAGCCACGCGCAGCGCATCGAGATCGCCGACGTCCACGATGTGAGTCACCACCCGCTTTCCGCGCTCTGCCGCCCTCGCAGAGAGAGCCGCTGTCGCTGCGGTGAGGTCATCCGATTCACGTGCCCACAGGACAACGGTGGTGATGTCGTTGTCCGATTCGATGAATCGTTTCGCGGTGTGCAATCCGATGCCACGTGAAGCGCCGGTGATGAGAGCTGTCTTAGTCATCGCCAACCTCGATCAGCTGACTCTGAGTAAGGAAGCCGGCGAGTCGCACATCGGTCGGCGTTGTCACTTTGAAGTTCTCATCGCGCCCAGGGATGAAGGCGACGCGGAAGCCAGCGTCCGCGACGAGTGTCGCATCTTCGGTGAAGAGGAGTCCTTGTGCTGTCGCCCGCTCGTGTGCGGCAACAAGGTCGGCCTTGGCGAACTTCTGCGGTAGCTGCACATTGCGCAGTCGACTTCTTTCGAGTGATCCCGTGACCAGTCGGGCATCCGGATCGACCGGTGCGACGGTGAAGGGAATCTCACTCATGACGGATACATTCACCTCGGCCGAGGCGATGAGGCGAGTGAAGTCCCCCGAAGTGACGAGCGGGCGCGCCGCCTCGTGAAGGAGGATGTGATCGTTATCGCAGTGCGGAAGCATCGCGGCGACCGAGGCTTGTCGCGTGTCGCCCGCTTCAACCAGCGTCACCGGTGTCTTGATCGCGTAGTCGACGAGTACCCTTTCAACTTCGCGCCGCCATCCGTCCGGAAAGTTCATGACGATCTGAGTGATCTCAGGGATGCGGTCCACCGCAGTGAGCGAGTAGACCAGAATCGGGATGCCGGTGACTTTGATGAGCTGCTTTGGCCTGTCCGCGCCGATTCGGGTACCGACACCGCCGTTCAGAAGAATGAGAGAGTACATCAGCGTGACCGCCGCTTTCTTTCGGGGAGAGGTATTTCGCCTGTCATCTGATCCAAGACAATACGCGCGATTTGCTCCGCACAGGCGCTCGCGCTCGCGGCGTCCGGCACGTGCACCCATTCTCGCGCGAATGCGATAGCTTGCTCGACCGTGGCCTCCTGGCTTTCGATGGCGGCGATGAGTTCGGCAATGGTATGCGCGATCGGTCCGGGCAGGTCCCGCGAGTAATCGAGGTAGAAGTCGCGGGTGGTGAGGTACTCATCGAGATCGGGCGCGAGAAAGTAACTCGGGATGCCGAGCACCGCCGCTTCAAAGATCGTTGATGAATAGTCGGTGATGTGAAGCTCGGCCAGATGCAACATCTCCTGGGTGGATACACCCGGTGCCGTGTCGATACCGCTCGGAAGGTCGGCCACGGTCAAGGGATGCAGCTTCACGACGAGGTGGAACCCGGCGGCAGCGAGCGCCTTCTTGAGCATCGCGAGATCCACTGCCGCACGCACGAACACACCGTCGACCACACGGTATGTCGGGGCGTAGAGTGCGATTCGCAGGTCGCGAAGGTGCGGGTGAGCCGCGAAGACTCTTGATCGTGTTTGTTCGGCTTGGATCGAGTCACGCAAGAGATCGACGCGGGGCAGTGGGGCTATCCTGACGCTTTCGACGGGGGTGCCGAAAGCCTCGGCGACGGCGGCACGTGCGGATTCGCCACCGGCGAGCACGATGTCGTAACCTGCATGCATCCGCATTGCGGAGGCAAGTTTCTCATCGCGACCTTCTCCCTGACCCAGAATGCTGAGTCCGAACTTCTTGAAGGCACTCAGCGCGTGCCACATCTGAATCACCGTGAGGGAGCGCTTGTGTGGGAGCAGACTCGCCACGATCGAGTAGCTGTCCAGAACAAGCACTCGGGCAGTGGCGACATGGAAGAGCTGTCGAAGCAGGTGCAGGGAGTAACTCATTGCCGCCAGAACACCGGGTCGTAGCATTCGCGCCAGGAACACGATCTCGACGGTCGCGTCGGCTCGCGTGATCGCTTCTGCGAGCAGTGAGAAGTCTCGGGGCACGGTGTCGCTCTGGCGGCTGATCATGACGACTTTGTGGCGAGGGGGCAGAAGCTTCATCGGCGCGTAGAGAACCCGCAGCACGAAGCGCAGAATATGGGCGATCGCGACCTTGGTGTTCACGAAGGGCCACCCAGTAACGGGTCGGAGCCGCTGGCGGCCGTGCAGGACCGAGGACGCACAGCGACTCCTTGTCTCAAAGGGATGAGTTTCCTCATGATAACGAGGGTGCCCAGGTGCAGCCCAGCTTCGGCATGCGAAAATCACAGCATGACGACGCCCTTTGACGAGTGGGACATCGCCGAGCCCTCGCGGCCGCCGATGACCCGCCGCGAGCTGCGGGAACGACGTGCTGCGGCTGACGTCGATGCGAGGGATGACGAGGTGGCGGATGTCTTCGCGCCGTCGACGCGTGATCTCTTCGGCCCCGTGATGGTGTCTGCGACTGCATCGAAAGACCTGGATGAGACGCCATACGAGCCGCAGACGAGCCAGGAGACGCCGGTGAAGACCTCGGAGCGCAAGCGGATGCGCCCGGGACTGAAGTGGTCTTTGCTGAGCCTCGCGGCCGTGCTGACAGTAGCCGTGGGCTTCGGCGGCGCATACGTCTGGAATCTCTGGAACTCTTTCAACAGCGGCGTCGAGGTCATCGATGAAGACCTCTTCGGCGACGATGAAGACCGGCCAGTTCCGCTGGAGGGGGCTCAGACCATCCTGCTGCTCGGTTCGGACGTCCGCGGTGAGCTCAACGACCTCGATGACCTTGACGGTCAGCGCTCGGACACCATCATGGTTGTACACATTCCTGCTGACCACCAAGGTGTCGTGGTGATGTCGATCATGCGTGACAGTTGGGTTCCGATCCCCGGACGCGGTGAGAACAAGTTCAACGCCGCGATGGCGCTGGGCGGGTTGCCCTTGGTCGTGAAGACGGTGGAGAGCTTCATCGACACGCGCATCGACCACGTTGCGGTGATCGACTTTGAAGGCTTCAAAGGAATGACCGATGCGCTGGGTGGCGTCACCGTCGATAACCCGAAGGCTTTCCGGGCACGCACGACGGGTGAGTTCTTCGCACAGGGTTCGGTCACGCTTCAGGGGGACAGTGCACTGGCGTTCGTTCGCGAGCGATACGCTTTTACGGACGGTGACTACAGCCGCGTCCGCAACCAGCAACTGTTCATCAAGAGCGTGATGGCCAAGGTGCTCAGCGCCGAAACACTGACGAATCCGGCACGCATCAGCGATCTCGTGGGCGCAATTGCGCCGTTTATGAAGGTCGACAGAGGCGTGAACATGCCCTACCTCGCGGGTTTGGGCTTCTCGATCCGGGACGTGCGTGCCAACGATGTGCATTTCTTCACCTCTCCGACCCTGGGTACGGGAACGGTGAACGGACTATCGGTCGTGCGCGTGGACTGGGATGAGTTGGAGAAGGTGCGCGCGGCGTTCCGTGACGGCACGCTGCACGACTACCAGCCGCCCGCGCGCTAGGTCGTCCGGTGGATGCCTCAGGTAGGCTTTCTCCCGGTGTCACTCAGCTAAAGGAATCCACTTGTGACTACGGTTGATCGGAGCGCTTTCAGCAATCCAGGGCGAAGTCGCGGCGTGTTCGACGTCGTCCGCTGGCGGTATCTGCTGAAACTGCTCGTGCTCAAGGGCACGGTGTTGCGCTACCGTAACTCGGCGTTGGGTTGGACCTGGTCTTATGTGCGTCCGGCCGCACAGTTTCTCGTGTACTACCTCATCGTGGGAGAGATCCTCGGCTTGGCGCGTCGGGTCGAGATGTTCCCGATATACATGTTCAGCGGCATCGTGCTCGTCAATCTCTTCAATGAAGCCTTCGGCAATGCGACGACCTCGATCGTCTCGAACAAGGCGCTGGTGAAGAAGATCTTTCTGCCGCGGGAGTTGTTCCCGATCGCGGCGGTCATCGGTTCATTCATCCATTTCCTGCCTCAGCTTGCGGTTCTGGTAATCGTCAGCGTGATCTTCGCGTGGGTCCCCACGCTGGCTGCGGTGGGCATGGTTCTGACTGCCCTGCTGCTCGTGGTGACTTTCACGATGGGCGTCGGTCTATTGTTCTCGTCCATCAACGTGCGCTTCCGCGATGCCCAGAACCTCGTCGAGATCATTCGTATGGTCGCCACCTGGTCATCGCCGATTCTGTACACCTGGGTGATGGTGCAAGAGCGGGTGCCGGAATGGGTGTTCTGGATGTATATGTCCAATCCCATCACGGTGTCTGTCGAGCTCTTCCATCAGTCGTTCTGGGGACCGGTGGTCAGTGTGCTCATCTCGGAAGAGGAGAATCACGGCTTCGCTCCGAACTTCGGCATCTTCATGGCGGTCGCCTGGGGCATAGCGCTCCTGATGCTGGTGATCGGTCAGTGGACCTTCCGCAGTTTCGAGCGATCGTTTGCGCAGGATCTGTGATGGCTAAAGTGATGACCCATCCCCCGCGAATCATCGTCGATGGGGTATCGAAGTGGTTTCACAAGCGTTCGAGTCGATCGCTCAAGGAGGTGTTCCTCAACTGGACCCGCCGCAAGCCTGTGCGTGCGCAGCAGTTCCAGGCGTTGAAGAACGTTTCCTTCGCGATCAACGAAGGCGAAGCGGTCGCCGTGCTGGGCTTGAACGGTTCGGGAAAGTCCACGACGCTCAAGCTCGTCGCGGGCGTGCTTGAACCCGACGAGGGCGAGGTGCTCACACGTGGCCGGGTGGCTGGGCTGATCGAGGTCGGTGCCGGTTTCCACCCGGATCTGACCGGGCGTGAGAACGTCTATCTGAACGCAGCGATTCTCGGCATGAGCGAGAAGGAGATCGACGCGCGCTTCGATGACATTCTGGAGTTCAGCGAGATCGGCGACTTCATCGAACAGGAGGTGAAGCACTACTCCTCTGGTATGTTCATGCGCCTGGCCTTTTCCGTCGCGATCCACGTCGAGCTTGATGTGCTTCTCGTCGACGAGGTGCTAGCGGTCGGGGATGCACCGTTCCGCAAGAAGTGCAACGCGAAGCTGCAGGAGCTCACCGCACGTGGTGTGACGATGATGGTCGTGAGCCACAGCGCTCGTCAGGTCAAGGCCCTGTGCTCACGCGGCATTGTGATTCGCAAGGGCGAAGTGGTCTTCGACGGTGCCATCGGCGAAGCGCTCAAGATCATGGAGCAGAAGTAGCGAATCCGTGCGGCCGGGTCGTCAGAACTACCGCATCTCCTCAATGCTCACCGTGACGACCTGACCGGTCAGATCGCTGGCAAGCACCTGCAAGCTCACCGAAGCCACGTCCCTGGGGTCAAGGAGAGTGTCGTTGGGTTCTTCGCCGAAGGCGTTGGTGCGCATCGGGGTGCGGGTGCGCTGCGGGTTGATGCAGTTGATGCGGACTTCGTCCACTGCCCACTCTTCGGCGAGGGCCTGCGTGAGATTGACGACCGCTGCTTTGCTCGCTGAGTAGACGCCGTAGTTCGCGCGCCCACGGGTGTGTGAACTCGAGGTGAAGAGAAGAACCTGCCCCTTCGACTCTTTCACGTACTTGTGGGCGGCGCGGGAGACGATCACGGGCGCGATGAAGTTGGTTTCGATGCTCGACTCGATCTGCTTGACCTTGGTCTCTGTCAGCGGTCCCACCTGCAGTACGCCGGCAGACATCACCACGGCATCAATTCGCCCCGAGGCCTTGTAGACATCCTTGAGCGCTTTTTTCACTTGCGAGCGAGAGCGAACATCGGTGCCCGTAGAGGACCGGCTGAACTGGTGCGCTTCGGCACCGGCTTCAGTGGCGAGATCCACGATGCTTTCGCCGATCCCATAGCTGCCGCCGAAGACCACAATAACCTTTCCGCTGAGATCGGGGACTTTGTCAACTGCTGACAGGCTCTCGGATTGCAACTGAAAGAGCTTGTCCGCAAGGTGCACGTCGATCGGTTCGGTGATCTTCATGTTCTCAGCGGCGCCTTCGACGACGTAGATCGGAACATCGGGCAGGTAGGTGAAGACCACGCCACAGTCATCTGTCGCGTGAAACTTCTTGTCTTTGTTTGCGAGATCGTAGGCGCGGCGGATCGTGCCGAGCCGGAAGGCCTGCGGGGTCTGACCGCGACGGAGCATCGACCTGTTCGGGATGCCTGTGATGTGTGAGGCGGAGTCCACCTCGATGATCGTGTCGGCCGAGGGAACGGCCGTGTCCACCGCCTCGTAGTCGTCCAGGGCCTCGACGCATTCTTCGAGGATGCGATCGGTCACGAACGGTCGCACGGCGTCATGGAAGATGACTTTGGTGTCGGGATCGTCACCTAGGGCGGCTAAGGCTACCTGGGTCGAGTCGTTCCGGGTCGCACCTCCGGGGAGGACCTGGCTCAGTTTGGGGAAGCGTTTTGGATCACGAATCGAGTCGAGTTCGCTGAGAGAGCCCGCATTCATGACGATGATGACCTCGTCGATAACGGGGCTTGCGTTGACGACCTCAAGGGTGTGCTCGACGATCGCCTTTCCGGCGATCTTGATGAGTTGCTTGGGGATGCCGAGCCCGACGCGGACGCCAATGCCGCCAGCGAGAAGGACAGCGACTGTGCGGGCCATGTGTCAAATTCTACCTTTTGCTTCCCGCGTCCTCTGACTGCCGCCCCGTCGGTGTCGAAGCGCCGCGCCGTGCTGCGTGATCAGCCGGCGCGAAAGGGCGGGATCAGTCGCGCGGTATCCCAGAGAATCAACGACTCGGTGATCCTTTGGCTGGAGTGCCCGTCGCACGCGCCGCAGAAGCGTTCGACGAAGTCGTCGAGACGCTCGTCCACCGATGCGGAGGCGATCGCGGCCGCGAGGTCCTCACTGTGGGCGACGAGCGGTCCGACGATATAGTCCTCGAACGGGTAGTAGAAGTCGCGGTCTGCTGTGTACTGCTCGAGATCGGGACAGAAGAACACTATGGGTCGCCGCAGCAACGCGAACTCGAAGATGGTCGAAGAGTAGTCGGTCACCAGCACGTCGGCGGACATCAGCAGCTCGGTGATCTCGCGATCATGGGAGACGTCGATCACGCCGGACACCTGCGGTCTTGCATAGCTTAAGGGCTGAACGAAGGGATGCATTCTCACCAGCACGACCCAGTCGTCGCCGAGCTGTGTGGCGAAGTGACTCCAGTCGATGTTGTCGTAGTCGTAATACGCGACCAACTGCCCCACCCCGCGAAAGGTGGGTGCGATGAGCACGATCTTCGTGTCGACGCCGATCCCATAGCGCTCTCGAACCTTCGCGGAGGATTCCGCCACGAGCGCGCCGTCGAAGAAGGCGTCAGTGCGCGCGACGCCCGTGGCATGCACCCGGGAGATGTCGACTCCGAACGCTTCGGCGTAGTCGCGGCGTACCGATTCGGAACTCACCGCCACGGCGGTGTAGTTCTTGTGATGGATGGCGTGTCGAGTCGGGCCGCCGGGTCGACCCTTGCGACTGAAACCGACGCGCTTGAACGCGCCCGCCGCGTGCCACACCTGCAGCAACGTCTGCCCCTGACGGATCCTGATCGGATAGATCAGCGGGTAGTAGTCATCGAGCACAATGGTGCGCGCCTGTGCCATGAGTTGGGGCAGCGCGAGCAGTTCACGAAGAGGTCGGCGGGCGCCCAGTTTCGGCTTGAACACCCCCACCACACGAGTGCTCGTTGACTGACGATGCACCTCACGCTTTAGAAATGCGAAGTTTCCTGTGAAGCCCGCTCGGGAATCGGAGAGAAACAGCACGAGTTGCGGATCGATCGGACGAAGCCGCGCCCAGAGCGCGTATGCCAGAGAGTAGAAACCGAAGCGTGCGCTTTGCATCAATCGGCTGTGGCGCAGAATCGATCGCAAGCGGGTTCCTACTGTTTCGATACGGGAGAGACGGGCATGGAAGACACGCCCCATGCTAAGGCACGATAGACGGACTTTCTGTGGGCATCGGCTCAGACCGGGTAATCGCGACTCGGGTAGCTCATGATGGGCACGTGCTCGCGCTCGGGCTGTCGGCGCCCCTTGACCAGTAGCAGAATCGGCCGGAGCAGCTGCACCGGCTCGATGTCGAGGATGAGCTGTCCAACTCACAACACTTCGCGCTCCACGCCGCTCGGCTAGGCGCGCGGTGCTTCTTTGCTGCGCCCAGTTGCCCTTCAGCTAGCCGATGGGAGGATGAGGGGATGGAAACGAGCGAGACGGCACCTAAGCGAGGTATGCGACCCTGGGTGAAGTGGTCGCTCATCGGCGTGAGCGCAGTGCTCATCACCGCTCTCACGGTTACGGGCGTCTATGTTTTCAACCTCTGGAGCGCGTTCAACAGCCAGGTTGGGACTATCCCAGACCCTTTCGGTCCCGACGACGAACGTCCGGATCCGCTCGCAGGTGCCGCAGCGGGCGCGCAGACGATTCTGCTGCTCGGCTCAGATACCCGCGGGGCCCTCGATGACCCGGACGACCCGGGTGGTCGTTCCGACACGATAATGGTGGTCCACATCCCGGCGGATCACGAAGATATCGTGGTCATGTCGATCATGCGCGATAACTGGATCGAGATTCCCGGTCACGGTGAGCACAAGATCAACGCAGCACTCTTGCGGGGAGGCGTCCCGCTGGTCGTAAAGACTGTTGAAAAGTTTCTCGACACGCGTATCGACCACGTTGCGGTGATCGACTTTGAGGGGTTCAAGGGATTGTCCAGTGCGCTGGGAGGCGTGACTGTGGACAATCCGCGGACCTTCAGGGCGCGGACAGGCGATCGCTTCCCGGCAGGACAGATCACGCTGGAGGGTGATGCGGCCCTCGCCTTTGTGCGCGAACGCATGTCGTTCCCCGACGGGGATTACACTCGCGTCAAAAACCAGCAGCTCTTCATCAAAGGGGTTCTCAACGCCCTACTGAGTGCTGAGACTCTCACCAACCCCGGTCGGATCAGTGACGTCGTGAACTCGATCGCCCCCTACCTTCAGGTCGACAGCGGCCTGAACATGGCGTACCTGTTAGGCCTTGCCTTTGACTTGCGTGATGTGCGGGCGGCGGATGTGACATTCTTCACCACACCCACTCTGGGCACGGGCAATGTGCGCGGTCAGTCGATCGTGCGGGTCGACTGGGCAGGAATCGAGCGGCTACGCACGGCCTTCCGTGAGAGCACGTTGATCGATTACGCCGCCTCGCTCGCAAAGTAGTGAGGTGATGGCTCCCGCTCAAGCGACCGTGTGGCGCTCCTTGACCGGCAGCAGCAGCAGCAGCCCGAGCAGCAGCACCAGCACGATGCCGAGGATGCCGAAGGTGGTGGATGCGGTCACCGCGATTGCCACGGTCCACGCCGAGGAGGCCATCCACCCCGCAGCGCGGCCGGTCGTGGCATAGAGGCCGAAGATCTCGCCCTCGCGTCCAGCCGGGGTGACCCGCGCAAGGAACGAGCGAGCGGCTGCCTGTGCGGGGCCGACGAACGCGCAGAGAATGAGGCCACCGATCCAGAACACGATCGTGCCGTACTCGACCAAGAAGAACACCGCAGTACCGGTGATGACCATGCCCACCAACGACCAGACGATGACGCGCTTGGGGCCGACCGCATCGTCGATGCGACCGGCGAGGATCGTCGAAAGCCCCGCGATCAGGTTCGCCGCTACGCCGAAGATCACCAAGTCCATGAACCCGAAGCCGAACACTCGCGCCGCGATCACCGCGCCGAAGGCGAACACGCCGCCCAAACCATCACGGAAGACCGCGCTGGAGAGCAAGAACCAGAAAGTGTGCCGGGTCTCAGGGTTCTTATAGAGCGCCATCACGTCTTGCACGAGCAGCTTGTAGGAGGCGAAGAAGCCTACTTTGCGCTCGGGCTTGCCCAGTGAGGGCTCCGGCACGTTCAAGAAGATCGGAATCGAGAAGATGATCGCCCAGATCGCACAGCCCACCGCGATCACGCGGAACGGCAGGCCGTTGTCTTCAGGCAGCCCGAACCAGTCCATCGAATAGAACACGATCACGATCACGAGAGCCACGATGCCGCCGAGGTATCCGAAACCCCAACCGAGCCCCGAGATGCGGCCCACGTTCTTGGGATTGGCGATGCCGATCAGCATGGCGTTGGAGTTGACCGCCGCGATTTCGCCGAAAACCGAACCGGCAGCGATGAGTGCAACGCCAAGCCAGAACATCATCATCGTCGGCGGTACGACGAACCACAGCCCCAGCATGCACACAATCAGTGCACCGGTGCCGATGCCGAGCCACAGTTTCTGACGGCCGGCGGCATCCGCTCGCTGCCCCAGCACCGGCGCGATCAGCAGAATCAAGATTCCCGCGATCGTGATGCCCAGACCAAGCCCACTGGTCAGTTGTGCCTCGGCGGCGACCCGCGTCGGATCTCCTGCGGGTAGTGCCACGATGTCTGGTGTGAGGAAGTCATCGCCGGTGAGGTAAAGCGCCGTGAAGATGAAAGTCAGGATCACGGTGTTGAAGGGCTGGGTCGCCCAGTCCCAGAACGCCCAGGAATAGACCTGCTTCTTCGACGCGGGCGTATCGCCGCGCAGTTCTAGGCCGATCACGCCTACCGCTCCGGTCCTGGCCGCGGTGGGAGGGATGGGGGTTGCTTCGACGCCATCGTCGTGTGCTGAACTCATGCTGGCAGTCTGGCGCTGATACTGGCGAACGTCAAGTGAACGGATGTCGCACATCTATCGCTTTCGATCGCTAGATATACGACGACGCCAGCAGCTCGGCGAACAATTCCTCCGCATCGCACTCAACCCGGTGTCGGGCGAACCAGTCGCAGACGTTCACACAATCACGATGCAAGATGTCTAGCGCCTGTGGGTTGGCAACGAGGTCAACGATCTGCGGCAGGTCGATGACTCGCAGTTGACGCTGATGCACCAGCAGGTTGTATGCCGAGAGATCCCCGTGCGCGAAGCCCGCTACGGCGAAGGTGCGCATGATCTCCACGAGTTGTGTGAAGAGTTCCGCCAGCTCTTCGCGCTCGCCGCGGTACTGGGCCAGTCGCGGGGCTGCGGTGGCACCCGTTCCGATGAACTCCATGAGGATCTCGGTGCCACTCACCTGCACGGGGTAGGGCACCGGCACCCCGCGTTCCCACATTCGGCACAGCGCGGCGAACTCTGCGTACGACCACTGCGCTGCGGCCAGTTCGCGGCCGAACTCGGTCTTCTTGGCGACCGCGCGCGTGTCACGCGATCGGCGCATCCGGCGGCCCTCGGTGTAGATCGTCGAGCGATGGAAGGAACGGTGCTCGGCGTCGCGGTAGCGTTTCGCGGCGAGGAGGGTGCGCTGCGTGGCATCCCCCGGCACCGCGCGCTCGATGAGGAACACATCGGCTTCCTTGCCGGTTTTGAGGATGCCCAGTTCGGTGTCGAGTGCGTCGGTGCTCTGCACGACCCAGTGCGGCCAGGGTCGCGGTCCGCGTTCAGAGGTGATGGCGGCTGGCCAACTCGTCCAGCGTTGCCCTTCTCCGGGCGAGATATCGGCGAAGACGAGCGTGTCGGGCGTGAGGCCAGGGAAGAAGGCTTGTGCGTCAGAAGACGCGAGGTGATCGGTCACGATGTGGCTCCAAGAAGGAGGCCACAGCGGATCAGTGGGCGGCGGCCTCGAGGGAAAGGTGGTCGGTGAAAGGGCACGCGACAAAGACGGTGGTCACGGGGTGCTCCTTTCTCCACGATTCCCGGGCGGTTCCCGGTGCAGCACGAGTCTACGCCGTGCGCTTCGGATGAGTCCAGCACTTCGCACACCGTGAAACTTGAGTCAATGTCTATCAAGTTCGATTTGACAGGGACGAGTGGCCATCTTATTCTTGAGTCACGGCGACTCATGTTTCGTCGAGTCGCCGAAAGACTTAGAAACAACAACGCACAGTCTCACAACAAAGGAGAACACCCATGGCACGTGCCGTCGGAATCGACCTCGGTACCACCAACTCGGTCGTCAGCGTCCTCGAGGGCGGCGAGCCCAAGGTCATCGCGAACG
>CAZHIU010000002.1:59531-79425 GCA_964532555.1 uncultured Microbacterium sp. | reverse complement strand
CCTCGAAGTGATCCTTGGCCTCGGTGATCGGCAGTTCGGTCTCAGCCGTCAGCAAGGCGATCACCTTCTGCGGAAAGCCGGGCGGCGTGTTGATGCCTGTGCCGACGGCAGTGCCGCCCAGCGGCACCTCGGCGACGCGGGGGAGAGCGGACTGCACCCGCTCGATTCCTAGGCGCATCTGACGGGCGTAGCCGCCGAACTCCTGGCCGAGGGTCACCGGCGTGGCATCCATCAGGTGCGTGCGGCCGGCCTTGACGGCGTGCTTCCAGAGCTCTGCCTTCTCTTCGAGGGCGACGGCCAGGTGGTCAAGGCCCGGGATGAGCGTGTCGATGAGCGCCTGGGTCACGGCGATGTGCACCGAGGTCGGAAAGACATCGTTCGATGACTGCGAGGCGTTCACATGGTCGTTCGGATGCACTGGGGCGCCGAGAATACGGGTCGCGAGGGCGGCGAGCACCTCGTTCATGTTCATATTCGAGGAGGTGCCAGAGCCGGTCTGATAGGTGTCGATGGGAAACTCGGCGTCGTGGGCACCCGAGGCGACCTCGTCGGCGGCCTGGGCGATCGCATCCGCGATGGCACCGTCGAGCGTGCCGAGTTCTTTGTTCGCCAGAGCGGCGGCCTTCTTGATGCGGGCGAGGGCGGCGATCTGCGCGGATTCCAGCCCCGTTCCCGAGATCGGGAAGTTCTCGACGGCGCGCTGGGTCTGTGCCCCGTAGAGCGCGTTCTTCGGCACGCGGACTTCGCCCATGGTGTCGTGCTCGATGCGATACTCGGTCACTGTGCTTTCTCCTCGGATCCTGCGGCGGGGGTCTCGATCCCCACGGTGATGACGGGCACGGCCGTGCCCTCGGCGAGTCTGTAGTTGGCCCCGACGATGCCCAGGCGCCCTTCGGCGACGGCATCGCTGATGAGTTCGGATGACTGTAAGAGGTTGCTGACCGTGTTGCGCAGATGCTCGGCACCCACCTGTTCGGCGTCGATGTCGGCGGGCGAGGTGCCGCCGTTCTCGGCGAGCACCTTGCGAGCCGCGGGGATGATCGGCGCGATGAGCTTCCAGATGTGCGGGGGGAGGGGGGCGGCGTCAATGGCCGTGCCGTCGATGGCGGCACGCACCGCGCCGCAGGCGTCATGGGCCAGCACGACGATCAGGGGGACACGCAGTATCTCCACCGCGTACTCCAGGCTCCCGACGATCGACTCGCCGATCACCTGTCCGGCGTTGCGCACGACGAACAGGTCACCCAGCCCCTGATCGAAGATGATCTCCGCCGCCAGACGCGAGTCCGAGCATCCGAACAGCGTCGCCACCGGGTTCTGCTGGGCGGCCAGTTCGTTTCGTGTCTCGACATTCTGGTTGGGGTGCGCGGGGCGACCGGCCACGAAGCGACGGTTGCCCTCGAGCATCCCTTGCCACACCTGAGTGGGGGTGAGGTTCGTCATCGCCCCTCCGAGATGCGTTCGAGCTGCGCGGTGAGAGATGCGGCGAGAGCGGCGGTGGCCTCAGCGGTGAGCGAGCCGTAGATGAGCACATAGTCACGACCGGCCTGAGTGCCCAGGGCATAGGAGATATTCGCCGTGGATTCGGGGGTGCGCATCACGAACTCGTCCCAGGTGTATCCGCCCGCCTGCACCGTGCCGGTCGGGGCGGTGCCGCTCAGACGCAGTGGTGCCCAGGCGGCGTTCTGATCGAAAGCCTGCGCGATGCGGGCGAAGCCTCGCCCGGCTTGGGTCGCGGGCGCGAGCGTGATGTCCCACACGGTCACCGGGCCGCCGCCGAGTTCGGCGGCGTTGACGCGCCACTGATCGCCGAGATCGGGCATGAGCACGGGGCGCTGCATGACGCTTTCGGCTTCGGCGGCCAGGGTCGCGATGTCGACGGGCGCGGGGGTGGCCAGAGTGCCGCGCGGCACGGCGAAGACGATGATCGCCAGCATCCCGAGGGTGACCAGCATCGCGGCGATGAGGTTGCGCATCGTCTGGCTCGAGCGGTAGGCCCGGGATGCCGCGGCCTTGCGTTCGGCGGTCTCCTCGGGTGTCTCGGGGCGACCGAGTTCGGCAACGACCGGGCCGCTCACGACTCTTCCTCTGTGGCATCCGCATCTGCGGGTGCCACGGGGCGTGCCTGCTCGAGACGCCGACGGGCGCCCAGCAGCCAGTCCTCGCAGCGGGCGGCGAGTGCCTCCCCGCGTTCCCAGAGGGCGAGCGAGTGCTCCAGGGTGGGGGAGCCCTGTTCGAGTTCGGCAACCACCCGTACCAGCTCGTCGCGGGCATCTTCGAAGGAGAGCGACTCGACGGCAGCGGGGGTCTTCTCGGGCGCGGGGGTCACCCCTTCATCCTAGGCGGTTCGCTCCCGACATTTCGGGGGCTCCCGGCACCGGGGCCGATTACGGCTCCTCGGAGACTTCGCCCTCGGAGACCGCGGCAAGCGAGCCGCGATCGAGAGTGATCGTGAGGCGCGCGCCCGCCGGGGCCTGTGCCGCATCCCGCAGGATCGCACCCTCGTGATGCGCGATCGCGTAGCCGCGGGCCAGGGTCGAGGCGGGGGAGAGCGCCTTCAAGGATGCCCGCAGCTCGCCCGCCCGGCGTGCGGCCGTCTCGAGCTGTCGCTCGACGGCGTCACGCCCGCGCGACACCAGCAGCCAGACCTCCTGCGCGCGCTGGGTGACGATGGGCTCGGGAGAGCGCAGCGCCGGGCGCGAACGCAACTGCTCCAGCTGTGCGATGTCGTGTGCGATCCTCTGAGTCAGGCGAGAGGTGGCACGCGAGCGCAGTTGGGCGATCAAGGCGCGCTGCTCGCCGACATCCGGAACGACGCGCTTGGCCGCATCGGTGGGGGTGGAGGCGCGCAGATCTGCCACATCGTCGAGAATCGGATGGTCATTCTCGTGTCCGATGGCGCTGACCACGGGGGTGGATGCCGCAGCCACCGCGCGCACGAGTCGCTCGTCGCTGAAACCGAGCAGCGTTTGAGGGTCGCCGCCACCGCGCGCGATGATGATGACATCGACCTCGGGGTCGGCATCGAGACGCGCGAGTGCGTCGAGAATCTCGGGCACGCTCCTCTCGCCCTGCACCATCACATGCTCAGTCCGGAATCTAACCTGCGGCCAGCGCAGCTCGGCGTTGCGATGTATGTCTTTTTCGGCATCCGACTTCTCGCCGGTGATCAGACCTATCGTGCGGGGGAGAAAGGGGGGGGGCTTCTTGCGGGAGTCATCGAACAGGCCCTCGGCGCGCAGCGAGGTGCGCAGTTGTTCCAGGCGGGCGAGCTGATCGCCCAGCCCCAGGTGTTTCATCGCCGAGACGATGAAAGTGAGGTTTCCGCTCTTGCTGAAGTAGTCGGCTTTGACGGCTGCGACCACGTGATCGCCGAGCGCGAGGTCGGCGGGGATGCGGGGGCGCACACTTGACCACACGCTGATGCCGATCTGCGCCTCAGAAACGGTGTCCTTGAGCCGCCCGAAGATGTTGCCGCCGCGCACGTTCCAACCGACGATCTCACCCTCGACCCAGACAGTGCCCCAGCGGGAAATCGTGTCGTGGATCGTGGCGTTCAGGCGCGTGACGGATGTCGGGGAATCCGCCGTGGACTCGGCGGGCGCAACGGCATCCGGCGGCGGGGTTACACCGCCTGCGGCATCGAAGCTCGGCATCGCTCGCTCTCCCTTTGCTGAGCGCGGTCACCGCTCGTCCCAGGCTTTGCCGAGTTCTGCGCCGGTAGACTCTGATCGTGGCTTCGACGACCGTGCACCTGCCCGCGCCTCGGGTTCCTCGCGAGAGGGCGACCGCGCGTCTTCAGGATATCCCTGTCGCCGGAGCCAAGCGCGTGCTGCTCGCGGCGCCGCGTGGATATTGCGCGGGTGTGGATCGCGCCGTGGTCGCCGTCGAGAAGGCCCTGGAGCGCTATGGCGCACCGGTCTATGTGCGCAAGCAGATCGTGCACAACATCCATGTGGTGACCGAACTCGAAGCCAAAGGCGCGATCTTCGTCGAAGAGGTCGACGAGGTGCCCGAAGGCGCGCACGTCGTCTTCAGCGCGCACGGCGTCTCGCCGGCGGTCGTGAACGCTGCCGCTGAACGCGGCCTGCACGCGATCGACGCGACCTGTCCGCTCGTGACCAAGGTGCATCGCGAAGCGGTGCGTTTCGCTCGTGACGACTATGAGATTCTTCTCATCGGCCACGAGGGGCACGAAGAGGTCGAGGGCACCGCGGGCGAAGCCCCCGAGCATGTGACGATCGTGAACTCGCCCGATGAGGCCGACACGGTTGTCGTGAAAGATCCGAACAAGGTGGTCTGGCTCTCGCAGACGACGCTGTCGGTCGACGAGACGATGGAGACGGTCAACCGTCTGCGGCAGCGGTTTCCCGAGCTGCAGAACCCTCCCTCGGACGACATCTGCTACGCCACGCAGAACCGGCAGGTCGCGATCAAGAAGGTCGCGCGCGAGGCAGAACTGGTGATCGTGGTGGGCTCGGCGAACTCCTCCAACTCGGTGCGCCTGGTCGAAGTGGCCCTGGAGAACGGCGCACAGGCGGCATACCGCGTCGACTACGCCGAAGAAGTGCGTCAGGAGTGGCTCGACGGCGTGCAGACGGTCGGGGTCACCAGCGGCGCTTCGGTGCCCGAGGTGCTCGTAGACGAAGTGCTTGCGGCGCTGAGCCACGCGGGCTACCGCGATGTCGAAGAAGTGCGCACCGCAGAAGAAGACCTCATGTTCTCCTTGCCCAAAGAGCTACGCCAGGATGCCGCGGGCGCGCGCGACGGTCGTGGCCTAGGCGGTCGGAACCGCGCCGAGGCGACCGTTTAGCCGTCGCGGCTAATCAGCGAAGGTGAAGCTGACGTTGATCGTCGGATCGATCCCGAGAATGATGCCGCTGTAGAAGGCACGGGCCTGATCCTTCAGGATCGCCTCATTGAAGTCGACGTAACCCTGCTTCGCTTCGGAGTTGAGAATGTTGTTCACCATCTCGATGGGGTCGATAGAGGGTGTCACCCAACTCAGGAGTCCGTTGCGCTCGGTCACCAGTTCAAAGGTCGGGTCTTGGTGCCCGATGAAGATGAACTCGGGGATCTCGATGTGAAATCCATTCTCTCCGTTCGGTGTGATCGTCACATCGCCGCCGTTGATGCCCAGCTTCGCGTGGAAGCGGTACTGGATGAAGGTCGCTCTTTCGCTACCGGGGATGACGCCGAAGAGCCACTCCTGGCTGGACTCCCTGGTCTCGATCCCCTGAATGCCCAGGCTCAGCAGCACGACTTCTTCTTTGCGCTCGATGGCCTGGATGACCTGTGAGCTCCGGTCTTCGGTCTTGGTGGATACCGGCGGGCCGAAGGGCAAGACACTCGTTGCCACGAGCACGGCAACCACAAGGCCGCCCGCGATGATTCCGCCCGCGAGCAGCACTAGCTTCGTCATGAGTTTCATTGTTTTCCTCTTTCTCTGACGGGCAAGCTCTCAACTTTTCGACTGGCCGAAGGAACCCAACTGCTGGGCGGCCTCGACGACGCGCGCGGCCATTGCCGACTCGGCGATCTTGCCCCAGGCACGCGGGTCATACTGCTTCTTGTTGCCTACTTCGCCGTCGATCTTCAGCACACCGTCGTAGTTGCGGAACATATAGTCGGCAACCGGGCGGGTGAAGGCATACTGCGTGTCGGTGTCGATGTTCATCTTGATCACGCCGTGCGAGACGGCCAGGGCGATCTCTTCGTTGCTGGACCCTGAACCACCGTGGAACACGAGATCGAGGGGGTTCGCACCGGTGTCGTAGCGCGCCGCGATCTGCGCCTGAATCTCGCCGAGAAGTTCAGGGCGGAGTTTGACGTTGCCCGGCTTGTACACCCCGTGCACGTTGCCGAAGGTGAGAGCGGCAATATAGCGACCGTTTTCGCCGAGACCCAGGGCCTGCACGGCCTGATCGACATCGGCGAAGGTCGTGTAGAGCGCGTCGTTGGATCCTTCGTGCTTCACACCGTCTTCTTCGCCGCCGACGACCCCGATCTCGATCTCGAGGATCGCGTTGATGTTCTTCATCCGCGGCAGCAGTTCGCGTGCGATCTCAATGTTCTCCGCGAGAGGCACGGCGGAGCCATCCCACATATGCGACTGAAAAAGCGGGCCACGACCGGCCTTGATCTCTTCTTCGGATGCCGCGACAAGCGGCAGCACGAAGCCCTCGAGGGCTTCATTCGGGCAGTGGTCGGTGTGCAGCGCGACCGTGATCGGGTAGGACTTCGCGACCTCGGCCGCGTAGCGCGCGAAAGCAATCGCGCCGGTCGCGCGTGCCGTGACCGTGTGCCCGGCGAAGTAGTCGGCGCCGCCGGTCGAGACCTGCAGGATGCCGTCGGAACCGGCCTCGGTCAAGCCCTGCAGCACGGCGTGAACCGTCTGCGAACTGCTGACATTGATCGCGGGGTACGCAAAGGCCCCGGCCTTGGCGCGGTCGAGCATCTCTGCGTACTGTTCGGGGCTGGCGACGGGCATCGTTTCTCCAGGGCGCTCGGTGCGGATTGGCATCCACTCTACCCGCCGGGGTCTTCTCTGCCGGATGTCGCGCGCGATCGCCGGGCGTCGAGGAACTCGTGCATCCTGCTCTTGCGAGCGCCGCTCAGGGGTGGCACCGGGCCTAGGCAGTAGGCTTCGAGCATGGTGAGCCTGACGGGGAATATGAACCCTCTGCATCCGGATCGAAACCTCGCGCTCGAACTCGTCCGCGCCACGGAAGCCGCGGCGATCCGTGCGGTGCCCTATATCGGTCGCGGCGACAAGAAGGGTGCCGATCAGGCGGCGGTCGATGCGATGCGCGCCTTTCTGGCCACCGTGAACTTCCGCGGCCGGATCGTCATCGGCGAGGGCGAGAAGGATGACGCCCCCATGCTCTTCAACGGTGAAGAGGTCGGCACCGGGCAAGGCCCGATGTGCGACATCGCCGTCGATCCCATCGACGGCACGACGCTGACCGCCGAGGGGCGGCAGAACGCGCTTTCGGTGATTGCGGTCTCTGACCGTGACACGATGCTCGACGCTTCGAGCATCTTCTACATGGACAAGTTGATCACGGGACCAGCGGGTATCGGCGTCGTCGACATCCGCCTGCCGATCGGTGAGAATATCCGCCTGCTCGCCAAAGCGATGGCCAAACCCGTTGACGAAATGGTCGTCTCGGTGCTCAACCGTCCGCGCCACGAGCAGTTGATCCACGATATTCGCGAGGCAGGGGCAGGTACGCGCCTGATGGCAGACGGTGATGTCGCCGGGGGGATCAACGCCGCCCGCCTCGGCGGACGCAGCGACATGTGCGTGGGGATCGGCGGCAGCCCGGAGGGCATCGTGACGGCGTGCGCGATCAAGGCGCTCGGCGGGCATGTGCAAGGTCGCCTCTGGCCGCGGGATGACCAGGAACGCCAGCGCGGCATCGACGCCGGTCTTGACCCCGACAAGGTCTACGAAGCAGACGATCTCGTGCGCGGAAGGAACACGATCTTCGTGGCCACCGGCGTGACTGACGGTCAGCTTGTGGCGGGCGTGCGCCGTGAGGGTGGTTACGTCTATACCGAGAGCATCGTGTTGCGGGGGGCTTCGGGCACGCTGCGTCGCGTCGCATCCGAACACCTCGTGTCGAAGTGGTTGCCTTCGGCGGGGTAGCGGCAAAACTCCAGTGCCGTCTGGCACAATGACCGGTGGTGTCCTGAGCGGACGCCTTGCGCGAACTGCGAAGATGAGGAGAACGTCGGATGGCGGAAAAGAAGCCCGAGGCGAGGTCGTTTGTGACGACCAACACCGGGCGCATCCTCCGCGTCGATGCGCAGGCCGCGGGTGAGGCCGCACCCGCCGTTGCACCGCCTGCCGCGGCGGCTCCCGTGCCGCCGTTCGCAGATCCGGCCCGCCGCGAAGACGTGCTCTTTCGCGTGCGCAGGGATCAAGGACACGAGATGAACGTGTGGTGGCCGATCTCTGCCTTCTTGGTCACCTCGACGCTCGTGGTGGTTTTGCTGGGCTGGGTGCCGGGCGGCGCGTGAGCGCGCTGCGGCATCCCGAACGGTCGCGTTCTCAGGCCTAGGCGACGGCCAGAACGTCGGCCTCGCGCGCAGGGGTCTCGGCCACCGGTGCCTCGGTCACACGGACCCCGAGCCTCTCGGCAAGGCTCTGCACATCGGATGCGGCAGCACGACGCGCCGCATCGATGACGATCTGCGCGCAGGCGCGGGCGTCGGCGAGCGCATCGTGATGGGTGAAGTCCTCGAAACCCGCGGCGGCGGCTACGACCGGCAGTCTGTAGGACGGGAGGTCGTAGGCCTTGCGCGCGACCTGCAGGGAGCACAGCGACTGGTACGGCGGGCAGTCGAGCCCGGTGATGGCCGCGGTGTGGCGCAGCACGCTGAGGTCGAAACCGGCGTTGTGGGCGACCAGAACATCATCGCCGGCGAAGTCGCAGAGGTGCCCGAACTGCTCGGTCCAGGTGGCGGCGTGTTCCACATCCTCGCGCTGGATGCCGTGGATCTTCGTGTTCCAGGGGTGAAACTCGTCGTGCCCTGCGGGGGGCTTGATGAGCCAGCCGGTGGATGCAACCACCCGCCCTGCCCGCACCCGCACGAGCCCGACAGCGCAGGCCGATGCACGACTGGAATTCGCGGTCTCGAAGTCGATCGCGGTGAAGTCCAGGGCCACGCATCCCACTCTCATGCGCGCTCGCGACATCCGATGGCAGGCGCGCCGTGCGCGCCCGATCCCGTCGCGTCCGCTCTTGCCGCTCATGCCGAACGAACGACTCTGCCCGAACGAAAGACTTCTCGACGGCTGTCACCTCTTTCACCCGTAGAGAAGCAGTGCTTCCGGCGCCGATGCCCCGCGCATAGGCTGAGCGGGTGAGCAGACACGATGCCCCAGCCGCCGTGCACGAAGGGGCCGCGCAGCGCCCGGTGATCGTCTGCAACTTCGTCACGATCGACGGTCGCTATGAGGACGATGACCACGGCATCGCGTCGTTCTTCGAACACCAGCATCCCGATTACCGTGGCGCTGACTCCTTCGACCACTACAACACCGAGCTGCTGCGCGAGGCTGGCACGCTCGTGCTCGCGGGGCGACGCTCGTTCCTCGGGAACATGCAGTACTGGTCGGGTGTGCTCGAAGACCCGGATGCCACCACGATCCGCCGTGAGTTCGCCCAGCTCATCCTCGCTGTCGAGAAGATCGTCGTCTCCGACACCATCGCCGACGAGGACATCGCGCCGTTTCCCGGCACCAGGATCGTCCGCGTCGCCGATGCCCGCCATGAGGTGGCCGCGCTCAAGCGGGGGGCGGGGCGCAGCATCCTTGTCCTGATGAGCCGGATGCTGTGGAACGACCTCATGCGCGTCGGGCTCGTCGACGAGCTACATCTGGTGACCTTCCCCCTGATTGCGGGGTCGGGGGTGTCTCTGTTCGATGCGCGCCCCCCGGTCGCGCTGCGGCTCGTCGAGACGCGAGTCTGGGAGCAGTCGGGCAACGTTCTCATGCGTTGGCGGGTTGATCCGGCCGATCAGGGCTGAGGCGCCCGGGTAGACTCGTGAGCCGTGGCTCTCACTATCGGCATCGTCGGCCTGCCCAACGTCGGCAAGTCCACCCTTTTCAACGCGCTCACCAAGAACGACGTGCTCGCAGCGAACTATCCTTTCGCAACGATCGAGCCGAACGTCGGTGTGGTGAGTCTGCCCGACCCGCGTCTGGCGATGCTCGCCGAGGTCTTCGGCAGTGAGCGGATTCTGCCGGCCACGGTGTCGTTCGTCGACATCGCCGGGATCGTGCGCGGCGCGAGCGAGGGCGAGGGGCTCGGCAATCAGTTCCTCGCCAATATCCGTGAGGCCGACGCCATCGCGCAGGTCGTGCGGGCCTTCGCCGACGGTGACGTGGTGCATGTCGATGGGGCGGTCAATCCCGCATCCGACATGGAGACGATCGGGGCCGAGCTGATGCTCGCAGACCTGCAGACGCTCGAGAAGGCACTTCCGCGCTACGAGAAAGAGGTGCGCGGCAAGAAGCTCGAGCCGGCGGTGCTGGATGCGGCGAACGCCGCGAAGGATGCGCTGCAGCGGGGACAACTGCTCTCGATTGCCGGCATCGATCTGGCACCCATTCGCGAGTTGGGGCTGCTGACCGCCAAGCCGATGATCTTCGTCTTCAACGTCGATGAGGCGGTGTTGACGGATGCCGGGCGCAAGGCTGAACTCGCCGCCCTTGTCGCACCCGCGCAGGCGATCTTCTTGGATGCCAAGATCGAGTCCGAGCTGATCGATCTCGACCCCGCGGATGCCGCAGAATTGCTCGCCTCGACGGGTCAGGAGGAGTCGGGCCTCGATCAGCTCGCCCGCATCGGCTTTGACACGCTGGGGCTGCAGACCTATCTCACCGCCGGCCCCAAGGAGGCCCGCGCCTGGACGATCGGCAAAGGGTGGAAGGCGCCACAGGCGGCGGGCGTCATCCACACGGACTTCGAGCGTGGCTTCATCAAGGCCGAGGTGATCTCTTTCGACGAGTTGGTGGCTGCTGGTTCGGTCGCCGAGGCGCGCGCGCGCGGCAAGGCCCGCATGGAGGGCAAGGACTATCTCATGCAGGATGGCGATGTGGTGGAGTTCCGTCACAGCTAGCGGTGTGGCGGGCATCACCTGGGTCGGTCTCCGCTCGCCAGCACGGGCAGGCTACGTAATCCCCAGAGCCTCCCCAGCAGGACGCTAGGGAAGCCTCTCAGGTGGTTGCAGGCAGCCGTCGATGCGTTCCCGCCCGGCACAATTGCGTAGACGGTTTGCGGTGGCGAGAACGTTGGGGTGGCAGACGCACATTGGGCATTCCCGGCAACAGGGTGACAGATCGGATATGGTTCGAAAGTGCCCAGACGTCGCAGCTCCGAACTCACCGGTCGCAAACTCGCAGAGGAGAACAACCTCCGGCTGATGGGAGAGATCGCGCAACGCGCGTCCACCGAGGGGCACGTGCTTTATGCATGCCTGAAGAGCTACCAGCAGTGGAGCTTGGAGAACGAGAACCTGCCGACGGAACAGCGCCAGTCGCCGTTGACGAATCTGACTCACCACCTGATCTCGACGTTCGAGACGACGGAGGCTGCGATCCGTGAGCGAATGACGGTCAAGTGGAAGGATGACCCCGATGCTGCGCGAAGGATCGAAAGCTCCGTCACGAACTCACTACGACGCTCAGCGGGCACCAACTACCAGGCGCTCGTCTCATACGCAATCGCGTACACGCTCGAGACCCAACTCAGCGACTGGTACGTGGTGCACCCTGTGCCCACGGACTTCGGTCGTTCGCTTTCAATCCGTTTCGGCCCTGCCTCGCAGACGTCGGAGGGTGACGAGCCGGAAGACACCGAGGACGCGTCGGTAGTCGTGAAGCCGGACCTCGATATCTTGCTTCGTAACGCGGCCTGGGACGCGTCTTCCGGCGATGCTGAACCTGTCCTGGTGCTCTCCGTCAAGACATCTCTTGCGGACCGCGCGGGTTCCGCGGCGCGTTGGAAGACCTACTTCGATCTTGTGACACAACCGTGCGAGCATGCCTGTGAAGAGTCTTGTGCGTACCGCCGCTTGGGGATCGCTCTTGCCGAGTCTCCGAACGTCTCAATCACCCACGGGATTGTGACGGCTAACATCTACAAGATGAACTCCGACCCGTATTTTGCCCAGTACGGCGAACTTCGGTCGAACCAAGCCAAGGCGAATACCTTCATGTTCGACCTCCGATTCACGACCCGGGATCAGGAACCGGATGCGATGGCACCTGGCTGGTCGCCGCTCTCTGGCCTCATGGGATGGCTGGCGGACCCCTCAGCGATAGCTGCTGAAGGAGCAAACCCTGCCAGGTCCGCGCTAGCGGGTGCCGACGGACTCTGACCACCAGTTCGGCTGCGTCTTTCGTTCGACTCCGGGAGCCCAGCGTGAGCCCTTCGTTCCACACTGCTGCCAGTCGGCGTTAGGGGCAGCATCGAGCACGCGCACGCCATCTTGCTGAATCGGGAGCGAGAGGAGGTGCCCAGATGTGTCGGTGAGTTCTATCTCGCCCACAGCCTCAGGTGCAAGTTCGTAACCCGAGTAGCCCGAACTGCCGATCACCAGCGCCTGCCGCTCGCGTCTCCGCGTGAGCTGCCGCAAGTCGGCTCTCGTGGCGCCGAGAGCCGCGGCGACGGCTCCACCGAGTGCGGTTGCCAGTACCGGAGGGACCGCATTTCCTACCTGCGTGTACTGAGGGACGTCGTGGCGGCGCTCAACGAAACCCGATGTCCGCTTGCCGAAGAAGACATAGTCGTCATCGAAGCTCTGGAGGCGTGCCATTTCACGCACGGTGAGTATTCGTTCCTGCGAATAATGCAGCATGTCATCGGGCATCGACACTACCGTGTTCGAGATCGCGTGTGGATCCAGCTTCGTCATCGTGAGCTTCTTGGTTCCACGTTCCTCAGCGGGAATCTCGCGAATGCTCCCTCCGACCGGAATGCGGCGAATGATGCTTGCGGCCTTCTCCCGGTGGCGTGTCGCAAGGTGGTTGAAGAGAATTCCGTTGCTGCTCCGCCGAGCCTCGGCGTAGGCACTTCGCGGATCACGTTCATAGCGCAAGCTCTCCATCCCGGGGCCTAGATACGCAAGATCATCGAGCGCCTCACCGGCGGTAACCCAAGGGCGAATGCCCAGGTAGTCCAGCAGGCCGACTTCAGGTTGATGTGACTCTGCGGGCCATGTGAATTCTCCAGTGCGCCATCCGACCATGACGAAGCGCCTGCGTCGCTGGGGGACACCGAAGTCGCGGGCGTGAACGATCTGGTCTGTCGTCTTGTAGCCGAGCGCGTGCATTGCGTCGAGGGCTTCGCGGTAGATGGCCCCGCTGTACATCGTCTTGAATCCAGGGACGTTTTCCAGAACGAATGCGGCTGGCGTGAAATGCTCAACGATGCGAACGTAGTGCCGGAACAGCGAGTTGCGTGGATCGGACTCCGACTTCTTGCCCGCCGACGAGAAGCCCTGACAGGGCGGACCACCGATGACGATGTCCACGTTGCGCGATCCGGTTGTCCGAAGCACGCCATTCTCCAGGATCGTGGCATCGAGTTCACGGATGTCGCCGACGTATACCGCAGTATCGGGGTGATTGAACGCATGAGTGAGACCGGCCTGCGGGTGCAACTCCACCGCTGCAGCAACGTGCACACCTGCGGCAAGGAAGCCTTCAGCAAGACCGCCTGCCCCAGAGAAGAGGTCGATCGCGACAGGATGCTGACTGCTCATTTGCTGGGTCCGATCAACATGGTTTCCAGCCTACTTTCTTCACCCTCAGACGCTTCTGCGCCTCGCCCCGCGCCTTTCCGGTATGGGGAACTGGAGCGTTGGTTCAGGATGGCATTGGGTTCTGACACTTCGAAGTGAGCGAGTAGTTGATCGTGATCCGCTGAGATCATCGCGTAGTCGCCCTCCCGGGCGCGGGCTTCTTCGCGGCAGGCTTCGGGGTAGGCGCGGCCTTCTCCGGGGCCTTGATCTCCCAGCCGGACGGGAGGGTACCGACGTTGGCGCTGGCCCGCTCGACCAGTGCGTCGAAGTCGCCAGCCTCGATATGCTCGATGAACGCCTGGAACGCGATAGCCTGCATGGCCTTGTAGCGGTTCTTCTGGATGTTGACGTCGTGTGCCGCGACGATGGCCTTGATGCCGGCGTCAACGATCTGCAGAAGCTCCCGCTCGGCGGTCTCGATGTCCTGAATGGTGGGGGTCTTGGTGACCATGATGTGCTCCTTGCCAACCTGTTCTGCTCGAAGATTGCTTCGAGCAAGAGCGTTTATTGCTCACCCCGATCCGGCGCGCAAATCGGAATCAAGGCCGTGTCCACGCAGGTCTCGATGACCTCTACAGCCGCTATCAGGCGGCAAGGCGGAAGTCGTAGCCGGACCATTCCGCCTCATTCACTGAAAGGTTCCACACCATGACCAAGCACATGCTCGGCTACATCCGCGTCAGCACCGAAGAACAGGAGCGTTCCGGTCTAGGTGTCGAGGCACAACAGGCGGCGATCACCAATGAGTGCGAGCGTCGGGGCTGGACTTACGAGCTGTTCCGCGATCTCGGGTGCTCCGGCAAGCACGTCAACCGGGAGCTGCGCCGTGGCCTCGACCTGCTGTCGGCAGGGCAGTTCGCTGGACTGGTCGTTTCGAAGCTCGACCGCCTCGCCCGCTCGGTACGACACGCCTCCGCCATCATCGATTCGGCAGTGACGCAGGGCTGGGCACTCGTCGTTCTGGACAACGCACTCGACCTCACAACGCCAGGTGGACGGGCGATGGCCAACATGTTCGCAACTTTCGCAGAGTTGGAGCGCGACCTGATCGCTACCCGCACTCGTGAAGCCCTCGCCGCACGCAAGGCGCGGGGTGAGCACAACGGACGCCGCACGGCTATCCCGCCCGCTGTACTCCGGCGAATCGTCCTCAATCGCGATGAGGAAGGACTCAGCTTCTGCCGCATCGCAGATGCCCTCACGGCTGAAGGTGTGCTATCGCCTACCGGCCTGCCGCGCTGGCATGAGTCGACCGTGCGCCGCGCTTACGCCTCTACATCCGCCCTGGTGTGACTCGCCGTCAAGTCGTCAGTAGTGCGCGTGGGCTTCACCTACAGACCACGGGCCATAGATTCCAACCCGCTTTCGCGCGTAGCCGTGGATAACCAAAGCGATAACGACGATGAGCGCCACTCCCGCGAAACCTACGGCAACGCCCCAACCGACTAGGTCAAGGTAAGCCAGCGCGACGCCGACTGCGACGGCATTGATGCCAAGCCCTCCAGCAAGCGCGAATGCGAACTCGGCACGAGTGCCGCCCTCCATTTGATTTAGCTGGCCGAGCCGAGCCCGCTGTACAGGTTCGGCTCCCTTGTGATACTCGTGCGCGACGCGGTATCGCTCCGCGAGCAGGCGTACCCCCCTGCGAATCGGGGTCGCTGAGAGCACAATCGAAAGCCCGAGCGCGCCGAGGATGTTCCAAATATCTGCATCCTTCCGCGCCCACGCAAATGCCTGGGCCGGGCCGAGAAGCATGAAGGCCGCTAGCGGCAAGAACCGCCAACCTGGCACAAGGATTCCCGCAACGAGAGAAGCGTTCGCGTGGCGGAGCATCGACCTAAGAGTCTCCAGGCGGGCTTCGTTCTGCTCATGCTCTATCGACTCGTAGAGCCACTTCACTCGCCGTTTCAGAACAGCGGGGCGAGTCCACTGGCTGATTGCCACAACTAGCCCTACCAACGATACGATGGCGGCGAGTACCTTGGAGGCAACGTCGATTGCCTGCCCTGGATCGATGCCGTTCACGATGTCCAGTATTGCGAAGACACACACTTGAGCTACTTAGGCTCGCGCAGTCCTAGGCCTCTTTCGTAGTCACGGATGCAGGCATCACCTACTCGTCGACGCACTCGGTACGCGTCGACTTGCTTCCGATTCTGAAGACGGGCGTGGTGATCCAGCGGAAATCCGGTGGAAGTTGATTGATCTCGCATACTTCACGAGTGGAAATGTCGGATACCTTGATCCAGACCGGCTCCCGACTGCGGTCGAGTAGGAGTAGGTGGTCAGCCTGCTCACCAACCACGTAGCCAACAACGACCTCGCCGGAAGAAGCAGTCGCGATCTGTTCGGACGGCATCCAGGGTTGCCCAAACAGCATTATGAGGACCAATCCACCCGCAAGCCCTGCCCCCCATGCCGCGCGGTTCTTGTTCGTTTTGGGACGTGGCTTGCGCCGTCGCGCCCGCCGAATTTTCACGACGGTCAACACGATCAGAACGAGAGTCGCCAACGCGATGAAGATCGGCGACATGAACGAGCCATAGATCAGGGGGAGCAATGCGGTCACCGCGATAGTGGTGCCGAAGACGACTACGCGAGGTGAACCCGGTTCATGCGCGCGGTTCACGTGCCCCCCAGGGTCGAACACCCACACAACTGAGAGTCCGGCTACCAAGAACATCGCAAGCGTTGTGATGAGGAGCGTCATCTGATCCGTAAGCGCTAACACTGCAAAGGCAACGGGTAGGTCGAACCTCGCGAAGTACAGAGCGCGCAACACGGCCAACACGGCGAGCGAGAGCGACACCGTTAGCGCTAAATGCTTCGTAGCGAGATCACGCGCCCGCTCCCACATTGTCATCCTTCATTGTGCCCAGCGAGCGACAGAAATCACGGCACGACATCCCGGTCAGCACCGCTCTGCCGTCAGTCGTCCGCCCGTAAGGGCCGAAACCTCCGGCTACGACTTCCGCCTTGCCGCCTGATAGCGGCTGTAGAGGTCATCGAGACCTGCGTGGACACGGCCTTGATTCCGATTTGCGCGCCGGATCGGGGTGAGCAATAAACGCTCTTGCTCGAAGCAATCTTCGAGCAGAACAGGTTGGCAAGGAGCACATCATGGTCACCAAGACCCCCACCACCGAGACCCTCAAGCCCGTCGAGGAGGCGTTCATGTCCGACCTGCTGGAGGCCATCGACGCGGGCATCAAGCACGTGTCGGCCACGCACAGCGTCAACATCCAGAAGGACCGGTACAAGTCCATGCGGGCAATCGCCTTCCAGGCGTTCAGCGAGTACTTCGAGGCTGGCACCTTCGAGGAACTGGTCGAACGTGCCAGCGCCAACGTAGGCAACCTGCCCTCCGGCTGGATGCTCACCGCCGAGGCCGAGAAGGCGCGCAAGGCAGGCAAGCCTGTCGTCAAGACCCCGGCCAAGGCACCCGTCAGGACGGCTCCTGCCGCGACCGCTAAGAAGCCCGCATCGGCCAAGCGCACCACGCGCAAGGGTTCCACCGTGGCGACCCCCGAGAGCGTCATCATCGCGGAGGAGAGGCATGTCGAGCGATAGCTCACTCAGCAGACCGTAGAGAGACCCCTGGTATCGCCGGGGGTCTCTTGTCATGTGCTGTGGTAACAGGTGCGGTGTTGGCGAGCCAGCGGAGACCTCAGCGATGACAGGGGAGATCCCTACTGTGCGACGAGATCGGCCGCTGGTACGTCGAGCGTGACTGCCAGCTTATGGATGACGTCGAGCGCCGGGTTCCGGGTTCCGCGCTCGATGCCGGAAACGTAGGTGCGGTCGAGTTCTGCGCGATGGGCGAAGTCCTCTTGCGACCAGCCGCGTCCTGTCCTGAGTTCGCGAACGCGCACACCAAACGCGGTGCGGTGGGGAGGAACGGGCACCTATCAACGCTCGCGGTAAGGTGACTATGAGTCCACGGACTATGAGTCACATCTCCAATGTGTGCGGATGCGAAGTGAGTTGCTCCGAGTGCGCTTCGGTGATGCCGAGAGTGAGGGTGTATGGCGCTAACACTTGGCCCGATCTTGGCCGACGCGGGTATCGACCTCAACCAGGCAATCGCGATCCGTCATGCGTACACGACAGACGCTGGTGGCATACACGCGGACTCGACCGCTGACGACATCCTCGCCTACACGGCTGAACAATCAGCGGTTGCCGTAAAGTTCCCTGCTGTGCCCCCGAAGCACTGGATCGTGTTCATCCGGGAAGGTGGAGCGGAAGCTCGCCTGTGGTCAGTAGTGGAGAACCGGGGCGAGGTATGGAATGACGGCACTCGCAGAGGATTCGATGTCGCTCGTACTGATCACATGCCAGAGCTTCGGAACCGGCTCGTGATCGGCTGGCGGTCGCCCCGAACCTGGTGGATGCGAGGAGCCACAGCCGCGAGCTATCCCGTCAATGGCATTGCGGATTCAGAGCCGATCCCGTTCCCCGGATTCGACAAGCTCGTGCTCAGTTACCCTCGACTCCAAGCGGTGATGCGTGAGCCCCGGTACGCCACTTGGCGCACCGCACTGTCATCGGTGAAGGGCGTATACCTGATCACCGACACTCGCGACGGTCGCCACTACGTAGGCAAAGCGGATGGGCTGGAAAGCATCCGACAGCGTTGGAACGCCTACGCGGCCAACGGACACGGAGGCAACGCCGAACTACGCGGCCTCGACCCAAGCACGTTCCGGTACTCACTCCTGCGCGTGTTCGACCCGTCCACGCCAACCGCTGAGATCAACGATTCGGAAGGACACTACAAGTTGGCACTAGACAGCCGCGTTCCACACGGGCTAAATCGCAATTAGTATCCATAGCGTCACCCACGCGCCGGAAAATGCCTATCCGCAACGTAATGTGGTGGAGTTCCGCTTCAACGTGTAGCGCGCATGCTACACTTGCCGCATGAGCATGGGCAAGCAGCACGTTGAGAGTCTTTCCCAGCGCGAACTGCGTAACGAATCTGGGCGGGTTCTTCGCGCGGTCGGGGAAGGACAGTCCTTCGTGCTGACCAACCGCGGTGTCCCTGTCGGTCGTATTGTCCCTCTTGACGCCCCCGCGCCCACGTTGCCGATAGTTCGGCCCGCCAAGCGTGTTGCTGGCTGGGCGGCGCTTGCCGCCGCGCCGTCAGAGGGCGACCGTTCGATGGAGCAGATCCTTGATGAACTGCGCGAGGATCGGGTATGAAGGAGATCCCACTCGTCTATGCGGACACGTCCGCATTCGGAGCTTTGTTGGTCGCACAGCCGGAAACGCGTGCTCTGGTGAACTGGCTGGACCAGACACCCGCCAGGCTCGTTTCGAGCGACCTGCTCGAAACCGAGTTACGTCGCATGGCGGTCAGGGAAGGGCGTGATCAGGCGAAGGTCAGCGCGATTCTCGACGGTGTGTCGCTCGCAGCGATGGACCGAGCCACCTATCGGTCCGCGGGGTTCCTGCCGATGGCATACCTGCGTACCCTAGATGCGCTGCATCTGGAGGCGGCCATGCGTCTCGACGTCAATGCCATCCTTACCTACGACCACAGGCTTGGTAACGCAGCGAGGGCCGCGGGACTCGATGTCATCGCCCCTGGCTCGGTGAACGATTCTCAGAGCGGGGCCGTTCGTTGACGGTAGCGCTGCGTCGACTTCGTCGTACGGATGCTCCTGCTGTGCTCTCGGCGTTCCTGTCACATGCGGATATGGCGCGTCAAGGCGACGTATCGACACTGGCCGAGGCTGAGCAGTACGTGGATCGGCTGATCTCGGCGGAGTCATCGCACGAGGCATGGGCTGTTGTCGAGCTCGATTCGCTCGTCGGCCTCGTCTGCGTGTCCGTCGATGAAACGAACCGCAACGGCTGGTTCTGGTACTGGATGGCAGCTATCGCACGAGGTCGCGGTTTGACGGCGCGGGCGGCGGCGACCGTCGCGCAGTGGGCGCTCACGATACGAGGGCTGGAGCGCCTGGAACTTGGGCACAGGGTGGACAATCCCGCGTCAGGTGCGGTCGCGAGACATGCAGGATTCGTGAAAGAGGGAACCGAGCGCGAGAAGTTCCTCGTCGATGGGCGACGGATCGACGTCGATACGTACGGGCGGATGGTATGGGACCCGTCCCCGTCATTCGACGACATCCCTCTTCTCGACGAACATGACGCTGACCCACACCGCAAACGCTGACGCGAGCCCGTGGAGTTCCGCTTCAACATATCGTCACCCCGCGAATGGGATTGGGCTGGTAGCATAATCCCATGGAAGCGACCATCGACTCCGGCGGGCGAATTCTGCTGCCGAAGAGCCTGCGTGAGGCCCTCGGTCTGGTGCCGGGTGCAAAGGTTGACATCTCGCCCTATGGCAACGGCCTGCAAGTGACGCCCGGGGGCAGAACGGCACGTCTGCACCGCGACGCTGACGACAATCTCGTTGCCGTCAGTACGACGGTTGTCACCGACGACGACATGTTCGCCCTGATCGACGCGGTGCGGCGCTAGTGTGGTTCGCCGTTGACACGAGCGTTGCCGTGCCGTTGCTTGTTGCTTCGCATCCCGCACATGCACATGTTCGGGCATGGGCTCG
>CAZHIU010000002.1:27878-59431 GCA_964532555.1 uncultured Microbacterium sp. | reverse complement strand
TCGGGAGACAGCGGATCGTGTTCATCGGTAACCACCCTGCGGCGCGACAGTTCTGCTGCGGATCGAGGCGTTGTGCTGCGTGACGACGAACTGACGATCGACAGCGCAATCGTTGAGTCTCTGCTCGCGAGGGATGCCCCTGATCTCGCAGACCTCTCGCTGCAACCACTGGCATCATCGGGTTCGACGAACGCGCTTTTTCGGCTGGGGGATCGTTATGTGGTTCGCCTTCCGCGCCAGCGAGGCGGCGGAAAGGACATTGCCAAAGAGGCGCGCTGGACCCCAAAGCTGGGTGCCGCGCTGGCGGTCGCAACCCCCGAAATCGTTGTCGTGGGCGATCCCGGATTCGGATACCCCGAAGAATGGTCTGTGGCCCGGTGGATCGAGGGCGTTCATCCTTCACCCGTTCTGGGGGAAGATCCTCCAAGGAACGAACGATTGGCGCTCGCCGAGGATCTTGCCGACGTCATACTCGCGCTGCGTGCAATCGAGATTCCAGAAGAGATCGGCCAAGAACTGCGCGGGTACCGGGGTGGGGCACTCCGAGACTTTGACCCATCAGTGCGTCGTTCTCTGGAGCGTTGCCGCCAGATCGACGGTGTCGACCTTGACCTCCACAAGGCGGAGGCGCTGTGGGATCAGGCCTTGACCCTCCCGGGAGCGGACGTGCCCGGCCCCGACCGTTGGTACCACGGTGATCTTGTCGCCGAGAACCTTCTGACCGCGGGCGGGCGACTCGTCGCAGTACTCGACTTTGGGGCGGCATCTGTTGGTGACCCGACTGTCGATCTTCATGGGGCATGGGAGATTCTGGATGCTCCCGCTCGCGAGGCGTTTGCACACCGGCTGGGTGTGGGCGAAGCTGAATGGCTGCGGGGGCGTGCATGGGCACTCGGGATCGCGCTAGGCGCGATGTCGTACTACTGGCACACGATGCCACGTCGTCGAGATGATCGGCTCGCAATGGCGCGCAACGTCTTAGCCGAGTAACGCCCGCGACTTCCAAAGATCCGGATGACAACGTTGCGCTCAGCGATCGGCACGGGATCGGCACTGACCGGCAAGGCGAGTCTTGACCGCGTTGCGACGCGGCGCGGGATGCGACATAGGCTCGAGGCATGCCTACGCTCGATGATCTGAGCCGCATCGCGGCGAGCTTGCCGGGCAGCGAAGAGCGGATGATGACCGGCGGTGTCGCGTGGTTCGTGCGCAACAAGCTCTACGCCTGGGAGTGCCACCCGTGGCCCAGCATCCCCGAAGACATGCGTGCGATCATCGCGAGCGAACTCGTCGTCGGCGTGAAGCTCGGTGACCCGCTTGACGCGCAGGCGTTGAGGGAGATGGAACCCGAGGTCTTCCTGCAGACGACGACCCGGTGGGGCGAGCCGAAGATCGCTCTTCGGATGGCCCGCATCGACCCCGAGCATTTCGCCGAACTCGTGACCGAGGCATGGCGTGTGCAGGCGCCGCAATATCTGCGCCGCGAGTTCGACGCGGCTCATTGACCGGCTGTCGTGACAGCGGCCACGCATGGTTGACTGGAAGGGAGCTTCGGCATCCCGAACGGCGAGAAAGCCGCGCGGATGCCACCGTCGAGAGGACGCATCGTGACCGAGACCCGGACCTTCGAGCCTGACGGCCGCGGGATTGCCTTCGTCGACGAGGGCGAGGGGCCTGTCTCGCTCGTGCTGATCGCGGGTGGCGGTCTCGAAAGCGACGGTGTCGGCGTGGTCGCGCACTACCTTGCCGAAGAAGCGGGGTTCCGCGTCATCCGGATCGGCGCGCGGGTGGGTGTTGCGGATGCGACGCCTCGGGAGCGCGCGGATGACGCGGCAGCCGTGCTCGACCACCTGTCTCTCAGCACGAGCTGGGTCGGCGGCCACGGAGGCGGCGGCACGATCGCGCGCGCCTTCGCCGCCGAGCATCCCGAACGCGTTCTCGGGCTCTTGCTTCTCGGGGTCGAAGAGCACGAAACACCGCTCGCACCGCTCATCCCGGTCTTGATCATTCAGGGCGCGGATGACGAGGTGACGCCCCCGAAGAACGGCGAGAGTGTGCGGGCGATGGCACCCGAACGCGCAAGCGTGAAGATGATCGACGGCGCGGGCCACGACTTTCCGCTGAGCCATCCGATCGAGACCGCGGTCGTGATCGAGGAGTATCTCGACTGGGATTGAGACCGCGCGTTATCCACAGATTCGTCCCGGGCCGTCGGGCGTATGGGGCGGTGCGCCAGTATCTCTTCTATGGGAATCGGCTACGACGTTCATGACGTGAGTGGCGAAGGCGCACCGTGGCCCGCCCCTGTCTCTTCGGCGGACCAGGGTGCTGAGGATCAGATGCCGCAGGCTACCATTCGGTATACTCGTCTCATGGCGACGACCATCAAAGTCTCCGAAGAATTGCGCGATCGGATCAATCGCGATGCGCAGGCGCGCGGGCTGACCGCGGCCGGTCTCATCGAGGGGCTGCTCGACGGATACGAACGACGGCAGCGGATGGCGGCGTTCGGTGAGGCCTTCCGCAGCGCCGACGCGAGTTACTGGGACGAGTTCGGCGATTGGGATGTCGCGCTCAGCGACTGACGAGATGGCGAGCGAACTCCGCCGCGGCATGGTCATGTGGGCCGATCTCGATCCCGCGCGCGGGCGCGAGCAGGCGGGGCGAAGGCCCGTTCTGCTCGTCGCGAGCGATGTATATCTGGAGCAAGCCGACACACTCGCGATCATCGTGCCCGCCACGACATCGGACCGCGGGTGGCCCAATCACGTTCCACTGCGCGGGCCGGAGTTGAGCCTTCCGGCGCTCACCTTCGCGATGACCGAACAGCCGCGAACCATTACGCGAGACCGTCTCGTGCGCGCAGCCGGTGTGGTTGACCGGGCGACGATGGACGACGTCGACCGCTGGCTTCACGACTTCCTGGGGTTCCGATGACCTGGCGAACACACCGGGATCACGCGCTGAGTTTCGACGACTGAGCTGTCCAGGCATACCATAGAGCTATGAGCACCGTGAACGCACCCGTCACCATTACGCCCCTCGAGCCGGTGGCCGACGACAAGAACCTTCTCGCGCCCGTCGAGGGCGCGAGCTGTTGCGGCGGCAGCAACTGCTGCGGCTAGTTCCGCATCGATCGTAGGTCGTCGCGCAGGAGCGCCCGGTCAGTGCGCGGGCGGCGGCCCCGCGCTGTCGGCGGGCTTGCGAATCAGGAACGCCCCCACGAGCAGCGGGATCGCGATGATCGCCGAGATCGTGAAAGCTGCTTGAGCGCCCGCGGTGCCCGCGGCTCGCGCCGTCGCGCCGCCCGCCGCAGCATCCGCCGCGACCGCCGACATCACCGTGATCATGAGGGCGACCCCCGCGGCCCCGGCCACCTGCTGCACGGTGCCGACGACCGCGCTGCCATAGGAATAGAAGCGTCGGTCCAGCGAGCCCAAGGCCGAGGTGAACAGCGGCGTGAACGATAGGGCAAGGCCAAAGGCGAGCACGGTTTGCGCGCAGGCGATGAGCCAGATCGGGGTGTATTCGCCGAAGGTCGAGTAGAACCACAGCATCCCGATCACGATGACGGCGCCGGGCACGAGCAGCAACCGCGTGCCGCGTGCGTCGTAGATGCGACCGATGATAGGACCGAGCAGGCCCATCAAGAGCGAACCCGGGAGCATGGCCAGCCCCGCTTCGAGCGCCGGGTACCCCAGCACCCTTTGCAGGTACAGCGGCAAGACATTGAGCGCACCGAAGAAGGCCAGACTCATCAGGGCAAGGTGCGCGACGGTGATCGAGAAGTTGCGGGAGCGGAAGACGCGAAGATCCAGCAGCGCCCGATCGAGCTTCTGAAGGTGCACTTGTCGCCAGAGAAAGAGTCCGAGTGAGAGGATGCCGACGCTCAGCGCCACCATCATCGTGACTCCTGCGGCGGCCGTGTCTCCGCTGCTCTGCGCGGCGGCGCCGATCTGGCTCAGGCCATAGACGATCCCACCGAAGCCGAACGCCGAAAGCACCACAGAGATCGCGTCAATCGGCACATGCCGCGACTCGCCAAGGTTCTGAATCCAGGTGAATCCGGCCGCGAGCGAGAGAAGGGCGATCGGCAGCACGACACCGAAGATCCAGCGCCAGCCCACGGTGTCAAGCAACAGGCCCGACAGGGTCGGGCCGATCGCGGGGGCAAGCGCCATCACAATGCTGACGCGCCCCATCATCCGGCCCCGCTTGTGCGGGGGCACGACCGTCATGAGCGTCGTCATCAGAAGAGGCATCATGATCGCGGTTCCGGATGCTTGCACGACCCGTGCGACCAGCAGCACCTCGTAGCCCGGCGCGAGCATGGCGATAAGGGTTCCGGTCGAAAACAGCGACATCGCCGCGACGAACACCTGTCGTGTGGTGAAGCGCTGCAGCAGAAAGCCGGTGATCGGGATCACGACCGCCATCGTCAGCATGAACGCCGTCGTTATCCACTGGGCCGCATCCGCGGTGATGCCGAGATCGCCGATGAGATGCGGGATGGCGATCCCCATCGTGGTCTCGTTCAGAATCGCCACGAAGGCGGCGCTCAAGAGCAACCACACCACCCGGGTCTCGCGAGCGGTGAGCCCGGTTGATCCGGTCTTCGGGTGGGCGTCGGTGTTCGAGGTCGATGTGTTGTCCGAAAAGTCCTCGGAAGAAGTCATTGCACTCCTGCTGCCTACGATGCCCAAGAGGGCAAGCGACCCAGCATAACCCGTCTGGGGTGTCAGCAGGCTCGTTAGACTTGCCCGGTGAGCATGGGCGGCGGTGGTGGCGGGCGCGGCGGTGGATTCCGCGGCGTGGATGAAGCCGCGCAGAAGCGTGTCAACGCTCAGGCTCCGCGCATCGAGAACCTTGGTCGTCGGGTGGTCGGCCTCTTTGCGCCCTATCGCGCGCGCATCCTCTTCACCTGCGTGATCGTCGTGGTGAGTGCGGCGATTGCCGTCATCCCCCCGCTGATCGTGCAACGGATCTTCGACGACGCGCTGTTCCCCATTGCCGGGGGCGGCCCGAATCAACAACTCCTGCTGGTGCTCGTGCTGGTGATGATCGGCATGTTCCTGCTGTCGGCGGGGCTCGGTGTCGTGCAGACCTGGCTCACCTCGACCGTCGGCAACAGCGTGACGGGCGATCTGCGGGTGAAGCTCTTTGAGCATCTGCAGGCCATGGAACTGGGTTTTTTCACACGCACCAAGACCGGCGTCATCCAATCTCGCCTGCAGAACGATGTGGGCGGTGTTGCGGGCGTGCTGACCAACACCGTGACGAGCATCCTCGGCAATGTGGTGACGGTCATCGCCTCGCTCGTGGCGATGATTCTCATCGACTGGCGTCTGACGATCATCGCCGTGGTGCTGATGCCCTTTCTGATCTTCGTGCAGCGAAAGGTCGGTCAGGTGCGCGCGCGCATCGCGGGCGAGACGCAGGAGTCCTTGTCTGAGCTCACCGCGATCACGCAAGAGACCCTCAGCGTTTCAGGGGTACTGCTGTCGAAGGTGTTCAACCGGCAGCGCACCGAGTCAGCGCGCTATCAAGACGAGAACCGCAACCAGGTGAAGCTTCAGGTGCGCCGGGCGATGAGCGGCCAGGGCTTCTTCGCGGTGGTGCAGGTGCTCATGGCATCCGTTCCCGCGATCATCTACCTCGTTGCCGGTTACCTCGTCGCGGGCAACACCGGTGCGATCACGGCGGGCACCGTGGTCGCCTTCACCACCGTGCAGGCACGGTTGCTGCAACCGCTCATGGGGCTTATGCGGGTGGCGCTTGATCTGCAAACCTCGAGGGCGCTGTTTGCGCGCATCTTCGAATATCTCGACCTCACCCCCGCGATCAAAGACGCTCCCGACGCGATCGCTGTCGATGATGCTCCCGGCCCGCTCGGGCAGATCGAGTTTCGGGATGTCGTCTTCCGCTATCCCGATTCTTCCGCCGATGCCCGCGCGACCCTGCAGGATGTGTCGTTCACTGCTCGCCCTGGCGAGCACGTCGCCTTCGTCGGGCCTTCGGGCGCGGGAAAGACCACCGTGCTCTACCTTGCGCCGCGGCTGTACGAAGCCTCGGGCGGCACGGTGCTCTTCTCGGGTGTGGATGTGCGCAAGCTGACGCAGGAGTCGATCATCGACCACATCGGCATCGTCTCGCAGGAGACCTATCTCTTCCACGCGACGATTCGCGAGAACCTGCTGTACGCGAAACCCGAGGCCAGCGAAGAAGAGATGACCGCGGCGTGCAGGGCCGCGAACATCCATCACGTCATCACCAGCTTCGAGCAGGGCTATGACACCGTTGTAGGCGAGCGCGGCTATCGGCTCTCGGGCGGTGAGAAGCAGCGCATCGCCATCGCGCGGGTGCTCTTGAAAGACCCGCCCGTGTTGTTGCTCGACGAGGCGACCTCGGCGCTCGATACGGTCTCAGAGCGGGTTGTGCAAGAGGCTCTGGATGCTGCAGCACGAGGCCGCACGACCCTCTCGATCGCGCATCGCCTCTCGACGGTGATCGACGCCGACACGATCCATGTGATCGAGGCGGGCCGTATCGTCGAATCGGGAACGCACCAACAGTTGCTCGCCAGCGGCGGCCTCTATGCGGAACTCGCCGCCCAGCAACTGGCCGCCGCCCACATCGACGGGGCATCCCCGAGCGTGGGATCACAGGGCGCATAACGGCAGCCGCGCAGGGGCGCTTCTGGCCTCCACCGCCTCGGCGTGCCAGCGCCCTACCAGGCCAGCGCCTCGCGCAGCGTGGGGTCGGGCCGGGCGGCGGCGAACTCCGGCAGCGCGCGCACTTCGCTGAGAAAGGCCTCGAGCGCCAGGGCGTAGTCCGGCTCGGGATGGCTCTGCGCGATCAGTTCGAGCGGCGGGATATCCATCGAGAGGATGAGGCTTAGGCGCGCGGTGACGGCATCCCCAAACCCCGCCGTGCGCAGCACCTCGATCCCCGCGTGCAGCGCCGCCAGATAGTCGCGCAGCACTTCGATGCGTGCCGTGCTCTGGGTGATCGAGCTGCCGTCGCCCCGCAGTCGCCAGTGCACGACGACATCCGGTATGACATCGAAGGCGCGCGCCTGCGTATACATTTCTTGCGCGATGCGTTGATCCTCGAAGGCCACGCCCTCGGGAAAGCGCCGTTCCTGCCAGAATTCGCTGCGACTGAGCTTCGCGCAGGCCACGATGTTGCCGCAGGCGTGGGGGTGTTCCGCCAGATTCGTGCGGTGCCGCTCGGGGGAGGTAGCCGCGGCTACCCACGGTTGCACGCGACCGGGCACATAGCGGCCATCGACGAGGCGCGAGCGCACATAGGCGGCGACGACGAAGTCGCTGCCGCTTGTGTGCAGGGTGCCGAGCATGCGTTCGAGGGCACGGGGGGTCATCTCGTCATCCCCGTCGAGAAAGCCGAGGTAGGGGGTGTCGACCAGGGCGAGCCCCGTATTGCGCACCGCACCCACACCGAGCGGTTCAGGGTGCGAGACGACAGAGAATCGTGAGTCGGATGCCGCCGCGGCCTGAAACACCGCACCCGTTTCGTCGCGCGAGCCGTCGTCGATGAGGATCGCGCGCCAGCGGGGCTCGCTCTGCGCCTGGAGCGAGCGGATGGCATCGTTCGCGAAGCTCGCGATGTCGCGCCCGGGCACGATCATCGTGATGAGCGGGGCGGAAGAGGGCACGGGCCGAGTCTACGAGTTTCGCGGGGTCCGAGCCTGGATCCTTGTTCGCCAAGCGCCCTGCGACACGGTACAGTGAACTCGACAACTGAAGACTGGCCCCACGACCTGTGCGGGAGAGTTCCGGCGATCGCAGCCGGACACCGAAGGAGCAAGCCTCCCCGCCAATCTCTCAGGTACCGAGTACCGCGCAGGCCCGGCCGCTCTGAAAAGCGATCACCCGCGTGATCCGCCGACGGTGAAAGCCCTGCCCAGGCAGTGGCGAAACTCTCAGGCCCATGACAGAGGGGGAGTTCCCGGATACGCGCCCTCCGCGTGTCCCCCCGAAGCGGGAGAACTCCATGTCAGAAGCAACGACGCAGCCCGAGAACCAGGATGCCGCGCCGCGCTTCACCGTGCTGCGCGAACGCCACGAGGCGCTGGGCGCGTCGTTCACCGACTTCGGCGGCTGGCAGATGCCGGTTCGCTACGGCTCTGACATCGCCGAGCACGCCGCCGTGCGCGAGGCGGCAGGGCTCTTCGACATCTCGCACATGGCCGAGTTCCGCATCCAAGGGCCGGGTGTCGGCGCTTTCCTCGACTTCGCGCTCGCGGGGCGGCTGTCGGCTATTGCCGTGGGCAAGGCCAAGTATTCGCTGATCCTTTCGGACACCGGCGGCGTCATCGACGACGTCATCGTCTATCGCCTGGCCGAAGAGGAATACCTCGTGATCGCCAACGCCGGAAACCGCGATGCCGCCTTCACCGCTCTTCAGGCGCGGGCGGGCGGCTTCGAGATCGCACTGAGCGATGTCACCGACGACTACGCCCTGTTGGCCGTTCAAGGCCCCGCTGCCGAGCGGATTCTCGCGCAGACCGCGGGGATCGAGGCGGTCAGCATCCCCTGGGCCGAGCAGCGCTACTACGCCTGGGCGAGCGCTCACTTCGCCGGTGCCCCCCTTCTGATCGCCCGCACCGGCTACACGGGAGAAGATGGCTTCGAGCTGCTCGTGCGCTCCGCTGACGGCCCCGCCCTCTGGGATGCCGTGATGGTCGCCGGGCAGTCGCACGGACTCATCCCCGCAGGCCTTGCCGCCCGTGACACGCTGCGTCTCGAAGCGGGGATGCCGCTCTACGGCCATGAGCTCACCCGTGACATCCACCCCGCCCAGGCGGGGCTCGGCAAAGTCATCGTCGCCGACAAGGAATCCTTCGTCGGCAAGGGCACGGCTCCTGCCGCGGGCGCTCGCGTGCTCGTGGGTCTCGTCGCCGAAGGTCGCCGCGCCGGCCGCGCCGGCTACGCCGTCGTCGATGAAGCAGGCACCGTTCTCGGCGAGATCACCAGCGGCACCCTCAGCCCCACGCTCGGCCACCCCATCGCGATGGCCTTCATCGACCCGACGTTTGCCGAGGTGGGGACCTCGGTGTTCCTTGACGTACGCGGCACGCGGATCCCCGCGACCGTCACCGCCCTGCCCTTCTACCGGAGTGAGAAGAAATGACCGATCTGAATACGCTGCACTACAGCGAAGAGCACGAGTGGGTCGCCCTCGACGGCGACACCGCGACCGTGGGTATCACCGACTTCGCCGCCGATGCTCTCGGCGACATCGTCTTTGTCGAACTGCCCGCGGTCGGGGCCGTGCTCACGCGCGGTTCCGTCTTCGGCGAGGCCGAGTCGATCAAGTCGGTCTCCGAGCTCTACTCGCCCGTTGACGGCACGGTCGTCGAGGTCAATGGTGCCGTGGTCGATGACCCCGCTCTGCTGAACACCTCGCCGTTCGACGAGGCGTGGCTCATCAAGGTGCTCGTCGCCCCCGACGCCACTGCCGGTCTGCTGGACCGCGCAGGCTACCTCGCGCACACGGAGGGTTAGGCGTTGACCGCTTTCGCCGATCGTCATATCGGAACAACGCACGACGCACGTAGCCAGATGCTCGACGCGCTCGGCATCGTCGGCAGCAACGGCGAGTCGGCGCTCGAGACGCTGATGCGCGAGGCCGTTCCGGCATCCATTTACATCGAACCGGATGCTGAGGCGGCCGCTTTCAGCTCGATTCCCCCCGCCGCGACGGAGTCTGAGGCCCTGAGCGAGCTGCGCTCCTTCGCGCGGCGCAACCGGGTCAACACCGCGATGATCGGTCTGGGCTACTACAACACGATCACCCCCGCGGTCATCCAGCGCAATGTGCTCGAGAACCCCTCGTGGTACACCGCCTATACGCCCTATCAGCCCGAGATCTCGCAAGGGCGGCTCGAGGCACTCATCAACTTCCAGACGATGGTCGCCGAGCTCACCGGGCTCGCCACCGCGAACTCCTCGATGCTCGACGAGGCGACAGCGGTCGTCGAAGGGATGCTGCTGGCCCGTCGTGCGTCAAAATCCACCTCGCCCGTGTTCCTCATCGACGCCGACGCTCTGCCGCAGACGAAGGCCCTGCTCGCGCACCGGGCGGAGGCCCTCGGGATCCAGTTGCATGAGACCGCCTACGACGCCTCGCCGCCGCCGAGTGACATCGATGTCTTCGGTGCTTTCATTCAGTACCCCGGTGCGTCCGGTCGCGTGTGGGACCCTTCGGAGGCGATCGCCGCAGTGCAGGCCGCGGGAGGACTCGTCGTCGTCAGCGCCGACCTGCTCGCCCTCACGCTCTTGCGCTCGCCGGGTTCGCTCGGTGCCGATGTCGCCGTCGGCACGACTCAGCGCTTCGGCGTGCCGATGGGCTTCGGCGGCCCGCACGCCGGATACATGGCGGTGCGCGCCGGGCTCGAAAGGCAGTTGCCCGGGCGCCTGGTCGGCGTCTCGGTAGATGCCGTCGGCGCACCCGCCTATCGCCTCGCCTTGCAGACGCGCGAGCAGCACATCCGCCGCGAGAAGGCGACCTCGAACATCTGCACCGCCCAGGTGCTGCTGGCCGTGATGGCCTCGATGTACGCCGTCTACCACGGCCCGGAGGGTCTGCGCGCGATCGCCTCACGCGTCGCCGCGCACACGCGTCTGCTGCGCGATTGGCTCGTGGAGGCCGGTGCCGAGCCCGTGCACGATGCCTTCTTCGACACGCTTCGGGTGCGCACGAGCGATGCCGCAGCTCTGGTGGCGCGCGCTCACGAGGAGCACGGCATCCTGTTGCACCGGGCCGATGCCACCACCGTCGGCATCTCGGTCGACGAGACGACGACGATCAGCGATCTTCACGCCGTCGCGCGTCTTTTCGGCGGGCCGGAGACACGCGCTTTCGGTCTGCTCGATGAGGCCCACGCGCTACCGGCGGGGCTTCTGCGCGACGACGAGTATCTGACGCATCCGGTATTTCACAGCCACCGCTCCGAGACCGCCATGATGCGCTATCTCAAGACGCTCGCCGACCGCGACTACGCTCTCGACCGCGGGATGATCCCGCTCGGCTCGTGCACGATGAAGCTCAACGCGGCAAGCGAGATGGCGGCGGTGAGCTGGCCGGAGTTCGCCAGCATCCACCCCTTCGCCCCCGAGTCGGATGTGCGCGGCTACCTTGAGCTCATCGAGCAGCTTGAGGCGTGGCTGGCCGAGGTGACCGGATACGACGCCGTCTCTTTGCAGCCGAACGCGGGTTCGCAAGGCGAGCTTGCCGGGCTTCTGGCGATTCGCGGCTTCCACCGTGCCAACGGCGACCTCGATCGCGTGGTGTGCCTCATCCCCTCCTCGGCGCACGGCACGAATGCGGCCTCGGCCGTTCTTGCCGGTTTGAAGGTCGTCGTCGTCGCCTGTGACGATCTCGGCAATGTCGATCTCGCCGATCTGCGGGAAAAGATCGCCGAGCACGCCGAGACGCTGGCCGCGCTCATGATCACCTATCCCTCGACGCACGGCGTGTACGAGGAGGACGTTCTTGAGATCACCTCTGCCGTGCACGCGGCGGGCGGACAGGTCTATGTGGATGGCGCGAACCTCAACGCCCTGCTCGGCTACGCCCGCTTCGGCGACCTGGGGGGAGATGTCTCGCACCTGAACCTGCACAAGACCTTCGCGATCCCGCACGGGGGCGGGGGTCCGGGTGTGGGGCCGGTGGCGGCGAAAGCGCATCTCGCCCCCTTCCTTCCCTCGCATCCGCTCGCGCAGCACGCGGCGCACGCCGGTGGCTTTGTCTTCGACGGCGGCCCGATCTCTGCGGCTCCCTATGGTTCGGCGGGGGTTCTGCCGATCTCGTGGGCCTATGTGCGCATGATGGGTGCCGAGGGACTTCGGGATGCGACCGCGGCCGCCGTGCTGGCGGCCAACTATGTCGCCGGGCGCTTGGGTGAGCACTACCCCGTGCTGTACACGGGCAAGGGCGGGCGCGTTGCGCACGAGTGCATCCTTGACCTCCGCCCGCTCAGGGAGGCCACGGGCGTCACGGTCGACGATGTCGCCAAGCGTCTCATCGACTACGGCTTCCACGCGCCGACGATGTCGTTCCCGGTTCCAGGAACCCTCATGGTCGAACCGACTGAGTCGGAGGATCTGGCCGAGATCGAGCGTTTCATCGAGGCGATGATTCGGATCAAGCAGGAGGCCGATGCCGTGGCATCCGGCACCTGGCCCGCCGATGATAACCCGCTCGTGAACGCCCCGCACACCGCGGTCTCGCTGCTGGTGGGGGAGTGGAACCATGCCTACACGCGCGAAGAGGCCGCCTATCCGGTGCGCTCGCTCGTGGCGGGCAAGTACTGGCCGCCGGTGCGCCGGATCGACCAGGCCTACGGTGACCGCAACCTCGTCTGCGCCTGCCCGCCGCCCGAAGCCTTCGCCTAGGGGAAAGCGGGCGAACCGCTAGCTCGGCAGGGCGAACAGCGCCGGCCACCAGGCCACGGCGAGCGGATAGCCCACAAAGGCGATCACGTCGATCAGCACGTGTGCGATCACGAGCGGCATCACGCGCCGGGTGCGGGTGTAGACCCATCCGAAGAGCACACCCATCGCGAAGTTGCCGATGATCGGGCCGATGCCCTGATAGGCGTGATACACGCCGCGCAGCGCCGCCGTCGAGAGAATGATCGTCCACCACCCCCAGCCGAGCCTGCGCAGGCGATCGAAGAGGTAGCCGATCATGATCACTTCTTCGGTCAGCCCCGCGCGCAGCGCTGCCATGAGCAGCAGCGGCACGGTCCACCACGAGGGGTCAAGAGGTGCGGCGTTCACGTGCACGGTGATGCCGAGCGCGCGGCCGAGCGCATAGAGACCCAGCCCCGGGATGCCGACGATCAGAACCAGCAGCACGCCGCCGCCGATATCGCGCCCGAAGCGGCGGAAGTCGAGCCCTATCGCGCGGAATGCGTTGCGCCCCGGCTCCCACAACAGATAGATCGCGAGCGCGATCGGTGCCAGGGCGAAGAAGTGCGCGAGGAACTGATAGAGCACATCCCAGAACTGCTGCGCGTTCGCGCCGGGGTTGATCGGCGTTGTCTGAGAACCGAGCGGTTCTTCTCTGGTGAGCGCCTGCACGAGCGCGAGCACCGAGTACACCGCGTAGCGTCCGATCGAGAGGGCGAGCACGATGCCGATCTCCCACCACAGTCGGCGTCGACGCCGCGCTGTCTCGCGCACAGCGGCATCCGAATCGTGCGCCTCGGGGGATGGCGCGGCCGCGAAAGGGTGCATGCTGCCAGCGTCTCACACCTTCCCGCCGATGAGTTAAGGCTCGGTAACGATATCGGCGGGTTGTTGGAAGTCGGCCCGTTACTTGCCTAGAGTGTGAGTAATCGCGCCCGTGTACTTCTCAAGAGTGCATGTGCGCAACACCCTGTACAGGAGGAAATCGCGTGAAAATCACACGTTTGACTGCGGGAGTGGGCATGGTTGCCGCTGGGGCTTTGGTCCTTGCCGGATGCTCGAACCCGTATCAGTCGGAGGTCATCGAGGGCACCGAAATCACGGTGAGCTGGAATGACATTATCGACAATTTCAACAGCAGCAGCACCTCGGGCAACAACGTTGCCAACGGCCTCGTCACTTACATGACGACCAGCGGTTGGCTTTACTACGATGACTCGCCCGCTCTCATCAAGAACACCGACTTCGGTACTTATGAGAAGACGAGCGACGACCCGCTGACGGTTGTCTACAAGATCAACGACAACGTCGTCTGGTCGGATGGCGTCGCGGTTGACGAGGCGGACATGCTCCTCGCGTGGACCTACATCTTCGCTGGTGCGAAGAGCTCGGCCGGCGCACCTCTCTTCAACTACGCCAACCCCCGTTCGGACCTCGCATCGGCCATGCCTGAGATCGGCGACCGCGAACTGACGCTGGTCTACGACAAGGCATACGTCGACTGGGAGCTCACCTACGGTCTCGGTAGCGTCGCCGCACACGCTGTTGTGCAGATGACCTACCCCGAGATCGAGGACCCGCAGGAGGCCAAGGACAAGCTTGTCGAGGCCATCCAGAACGGTGACACCGCATGGCTGACGCCGGTTGCTCAGATGTGGGAAAGCGGCTACCAGCACGCCAACACGCCGGAGAACCCGCTTGTGACGCTGTCGTACGGTCCTTACAAGGTCGAGACTCTCGTCGAAGAGGACTACGTGACCCTGGTCGCGAACGACAAGTTCGAGTGGGGCCCCTCGCCGAAGTACGAGCGGATCACCATCCGTCAGATCGCTAACGCGACCGCTCAGGTCCAGGCGCTGCAGGCCGGTGACGTCGAGGTGGCTTCTGGCCAGCCGACTCCGGACGTGCTCGCTATGGTTCAGGGCACCGCTTCGGCTGACTACCACACGGGTGACGAGGCTACTTACGAGCACGTCGACCTCACCTTCAACAACGGTGGTCCGTTCGACCCGGCTAGCTACGGTGGCGACGCTGAGAAGGCACGCCTCGTGCGTATCGCCTTCTTGCTCACGATCCCGCGTGAAGAGATCGTCGAGAAGCTGATCCACCCGCTGAACCCCAACGCAACGGTTCGTAACTCGATCCTTGCTATCCCGGGTTCGCCGGCCTACGGTCCGATCACTGCGGGTAACGGTTCGGCCGACTTCGCAGATGTCAACATCGACCGCGCACGTGAGCTTCTTGCTCAGGCTGGTGTCGAGGGTCCGATCGACGTGAAGTTCTGGTACCCCGAGGGCAACGCACGTCGTGCCGCTCAGTACGAGCTCATCGCGACGTCGGCTGCTCTTGCCGGCTTCAACGTGATCGACGACTCCGAGCCCAACTGGGAGTTCACTGACACGACGGCGTTCCCGATCAACCCGCACGACGCGGTGTTGTTCGCTTGGGCATCGACGAGCCTCGCGCTCACCGGTAGCGACCAGTTCCTCGGAACGGGTCAGCCCTCGAACTTCGGTGGCTACTCAAACTCGACTGTTGACCGCATCCTGCGCGACCTGGAGACCGAGCTCGACCCGGCCGTCCAGACGCAGATGCAGCTTGACGTCGAGAAGGAGCTGTGGCACGACGGCTACGGCACCACCATCTTCCAGTTCCCCGGTCTGACCGCGTGGAACAAGGAAGTTGCTGGTATCTCGCCGGCACCTCTGGTTCCGTACTACTTCTGGAACTTCTGGGAGTGGGCTCCGGTTAGCGGAGCAGCGGCCCAGTAAGTAATACCGGTTCCTGCATCAGCCGGTCGGCCGGATGCTTTGCATCCGGCCGACCGGTCTGTAGTACCCACCCCTAAGGAATCCAGGTGCTCTCATTCGTCGTCCGGCGACTCATCGCCACCCTCATCGTTCTCCTTGTTGCGTCTTTCGTCGTCTACGTCTTGACCGCCAACTCGGGTGATCCTCTTATCGATCTCAAAGGCAGTCGCGATCCGAACGCTCAGTTTCTGATCGCTGACCGCATCGAGAAGCTGCAACTCAATATCCCGCCTGTTCTTCGCTACTTCACTTGGCTCGGCGGCGCTGCCGGATGCCTTATCGGGCAGTGTGATCTCGGAATCTCCATCGCCCGCGGTGAACAGCAAGTGACCGAGGTCATTTCCTCGGCGATGGGATCCACGCTTCAACTCGTGGTGGCAGCAACCGTGCTCGCGATCCTCTTCGGTATCGCCATCGGTATGACCACCGCCCTTCGCCAGTACAGCGGATACGACTACGTGGTCACCTTCGCTACCTTCGTGTTCTACTCCTTGCCGGTATTCTGGCTGGCCGTGCTGCTCAAGCAGTACGGGGCGATCATGTTCAACGAGTTCCTCATCGACCCCTATATACCGTGGTGGATGTTCATCGCCTTCGTGTTCGTCGGCGGATTCATCTTCATGTCGATCGTCGGTGGTGGGCTAGAAACACGCATCAAGACGTTCATCTTCACGGGTCTCGGATCCGGTGGGCTGCTTCTTCTCATGGACCTCACCAATTGGTTCAAAGAGCCTTCGATGGGCCTGATCGGCATCACGATGTTCACGATCGCTACGAGCCTGATCGTGGCGAGCCTGACGACGGGTCTTCGGGATCGGATGGCGCTGATCGCCTTTGGCATCGCCGCCGTGATCATGCCGCTCGCGCTGTACTACCCGTTCTTGAACATCTTCTACTTCGGCAATGCGGGGTGGACGATCATCGTCGTCGCGCTCATTCTCGGGGCCATCGGCGCCGTGGTGGGATATGTGCTCGGCGGTGACCGCAAAGTGTACCTTTCGCGACTTGTCGGCGTGGCAGCGGCCCTCAGCACCCTGCCCCTGGTCATGGACCAGATGTTCCAGCGCTGGGGTGACTTCGTCAAGCTCACCCCGGGCAACGTGGTGATCTCGACCATCGGTGCGACGACACCGAGAATCGACCGCGAGCCGGACTACTGGCTTCGGATGTTGGACTCGGCCACGCACCTGCTGTTGCCGACCGCGACGCTCATGATCATCTCGCTCGCGGCCTACACGCGGTACTCTCGTGCGAGCCTGCTCGAGGTCATGAACCAGGACTACGTGCGCACCGCACGCGCGAAGGGTCTTTCCGAGCGCGTCGTGGTGATGCGCCACGCCTTCCGCAACGCCATGATCCCGATTGCCACGATTGTCGCTTTCGACTTCGGTGGGCTTATCGGCGGGGCGGTGATCACCGAGACGGTATTCGCATGGAAGGGGATGGGCTCGGTGTTCGTCGATGCGCTCAACCGTGTCGATGTCAACCTCATGATGGGCTTCTTCCTTGTCACCGGCGCACTCGCCGTTCTCTTCAACATCGTCGCCGACCTCATGTATTCGGCGCTTGACCCACGAATCAGGGTGAGCTGATATGAGCACTCCGAATCCTCCCGTCGAGCCGAACGCTGACGAGGTTCTCGAGGAACTTCACGAGTCACGCGGGCGTGAGCTGTCGATTGAGCAGCGCACCACCGTGGGTCTGAGCCAGGGCACGATCGTCCGCCGTCGCTTCTTCGCCCACCGCGCCGCCGTGGCCTCGCTGATCATCTTCGGCGTGCTGGTGGTGCTCGCCTTCACCTCCGTCGGTGTCGTGCTCGGCGGCAACGGACGCTATGTCATCGACCCCGCGACCAACCAGCTCGTCATGGACGGCTGGCGCATCCCGGGCTGGTGGGACAAGGATTGGTGGTCGCGCTTCGACATCGTCAACGAGCGACAGCCCACCATGACGCTCTGGCCATTCTCGATCGGTGAGCATCCCTTCGGTCAAGACGACCTGGGTAAAGACATGTTCGCCCGCGTCATGCGTGGCACCCAGCAGTCCTTGCTGGTGGTGTTCCTCGCGGGCATCATCGCGACGATCATCGGCACCGTGCTCGGCGCCGTCTCGGGCTTCTACCGCGGCTTCGTCGACTCGGTGATCATGCGATTCACCGACGTCATCATCATCATCCCGGGCCTCGTGCTCGCCGCGGTGCTCGCACTGACCTTCGGTGGCAACGCCGTCACGATCGGTGTGCTGCTCGGCGCCCTCGCCTGGGTGGGCCTTGCGCGTCTGGTGCGCGCGGAGTTCCTCGCTCTTCGAGAACGAGAGTTCGTCGATGCGGCCCGAGTTGCCGGTGCGAGTGACGCGCGCATCATCTTCAAGCACATCCTGCCGAACGCGGTCGCGGTGATCGTGGTCAACGCGACGCTGCTGATGAGTGCGGCGATTCTGACGGAGGTGGGCTTGAGCTTCCTCGGCTTCGGCATCCGCACCCCCGACATCTCGCTCGGCCAGCTCATCAACGAGTATCAGGGTGCCTTTGCGACGAGGCCGTGGTTGTTCTGGTGGCCAGGCATCTTCATCATCGTCATCGCGCTCACGATCAACTTCGTCGGCGATGGTTTGCGCGATGCCTTCGATCCACGCCAGAAGCATGTGCCCAACTTCAACGGCCCAAGGCAAGAACTGCGTGGCTGGTGGGAGTCGCGCCGCGCTGGTCGCACCGAAGAGGTTCGGCAGGAGTGATCGGGATGCTGTTAGACGAGCACGCCCACAGCAACCGCGCCGATGAGAACCAGGGTGGTCGCAATGATCGCCGTGTGCACGCGCACGTCTCGGGGCGAGCCGTCATCGATGAGTTGTTCGGCATCCCGCAGCGCTTCCCAGCGACGGCGCACGATGTACGCCGCCGCGCCCGACTCGCTCGAGGTGAGGTCGCCCGGTCGCACGGTGCCCGCGATGTAGCTGGACTCTGGCAGGTGCTTGCCCTGCGAACGTTCCGCGAAGAGCAGCGAGTGGCGCCCGGGGGCGGGCGCCGACCATGCGGTGACGCGGCCGTGCGTGGTGTCCAGAGTCAGCGCGTAGCGCGTATCGATGCGTTTGATCTGACCCCAGGGCACGCGAATCGTGCGAAAGACGTTGCTGACGGTGACGCCCTCGTCACCCACGCGCACGCTCGGCTGCCAATAGGCCGCCCAGGTGACGAAGGCGAAAAGGGCGGGCAGCGGCAGAAGACGCCAGGAGTCATTGGGTGCTTGCACCACGATGAGCACGGCGGCAACCGCGCAGACCACCGCAACGCCGACAGTCAAGGCCCGGCCGAAGCGGGGTCGAATCACATGCTCTTCACTCACCCTCCTATCGTCGCAGATGTGACGACAGCATTCCTGAAAGGCCACAGCTCGTGAACAAGACGCCTACCGGAACAACACCGGTACTCGAGGTCCGCGATCTCTCGGTCGACTTCTGGGTCGAAGGGGAGTGGGTTTCTGCCGCCAAGAACATCAACTTCACGCTGAACCCCGGCGATGTGCTCGCCGTCGTCGGTGAGTCCGGTTCGGGCAAGAGCACGAGCGCGATGGGCGTTCTGGGGCTTCTCCCTGCCAACGGTCGGGCCACGGGCTCGGCGAAGCTTGCCGGTGAAGAGCTCATCGGGGCTCCTGTCAGCAAACTGCGCAAGGTGCGCGGTCAGGGCATCTCGGTGATCTTCCAAGAGCCGATGACGGCGTTGAACCCGGTGTACACGATTGGTTTTCAGATCGTCGAAGCGTTGCAGGTGCACCACCCGCTGATGCGCAAGAAGCAGGCGACCCAGCGTGTGCTTGAACTGCTGACACAGGTCGAGATGCCCGATCCGCGCAAGGCCTACGACTCTTTCCCGCATCAGCTCTCGGGTGGTCAGCGCCAGCGTGCCATGATCGCGCAGGCGATGGCGAACGACCCGAAGCTGCTGATCGCCGATGAGCCTACGACGGCTCTCGACGTGACGGTGCAAGCCGAGATCCTCGACCTCATGCGTCGCCTTCACACCGAGATGGGCTCGGCGATCGTGCTCATCACCCACGACCTCGGGGTGGTGGCAGACCTTGCCGACCAGGTCATCGTGATGAAAGACGGTGCGCTGGTCGAGCACGGCACCGCCACGCAGGTCTTCGCCGCGCCGAAGCATCCCTATACACAAGCCCTGCTCGCCGCCGTGCCGCACCTCGGCATGGGCAAGAGCGAAGAAGAGCAGGCCGCGAGCCACATCGGCACCGAAACGGTGCTGACCATGAAAGACCTCGTGATCGAGTACCCGAAGCGCGGGCGGGTGCCGGCGTTCCGAGCCGTCGATGGCGTCGACCTCGAGATTCGTCGGGGTGAGGTCGTCGGGCTCGTGGGCGAGTCGGGTTCGGGCAAGACCACCATCGGTCGTGCCGCGGTAGGGCTTCTGCCCGTGCACTCCGGCGAGCTCTCGGTCGCGGGGCGCAGCATGGTGGGCGTATCCTCCTCCCAGTTGCGTCAGGTCCGTCGCGATATCGGCATCGTGTTCCAAGACCCGGGTTCTTCGCTGAACCCCCGCATCCCGATCGGCGAGTCGATCGCCGAGCCGCTGCTGCTGGCGGGCGAGCACGACGCGGTCGAGATGAACCGTCGTGTCGAAGAGCTTCTGGATGCCGTTGAGCTGCCTCGCGCAATGCGCAACCGCTACCCGCACGAGCTTTCGGGTGGTCAGCGTCAGCGCGTCGGTATCGCCCGTGCGCTCGCGCTCAAGCCCCAATTGCTCGTGGCGGATGAGCCGACGAGTGCCCTCGACGTCTCTGTGCAGGCGCGCGTGCTGGAGCTTTTCAAAGAGCTGCAACGCCAGTTTGGCTTCGGTTGCCTCTTCGTCACGCACGACCTCGCGGTGGTGGACCAGCTCGCCGACCGCATCGCGGTGATGCACAACGGCAAGCTCGTCGAGCAGGGCACCAGGGATCAGATTCTTCGCAACCCGCAAGACCCGTACACGCAGCGTCTTATCGCTGCCGTGCCCGTTCCCGACCCGGCGGAGCAGCTCGAACGCCGCCGCCTACGGGAGCAAACTCTTGGACGTTGACGAGGTGTTTGCTCTTAGGTCGCTCGGATTCTGATTATGGGTTTTCGGGGGGTTGGTTTTTCTCGTGCTCGCGCCCGCTCGGGTGCGGGTGTGCTCGTCGCGCTTGGCCTGATCGTGATGATCGCGGCGACCCTGGTGACGGGCATCGTCGGGGCGGTTCGGGCGATTGAGACGGCCACTGTCGTCGATTCGATAGCACAGACTCCGCACGACCGCGGCATGGTGATCGTGCGTTTCGAGGGCACCGATACACTCTCGGCCGAGCAGGTGGCTGCGGTCGATCGCTCGATGGAGCAGTTGGGCCTTGACCGCGTGCTGAAGGGCGAGGTCGAAGGGCCGAGAGTGATCTATCGACCCGATCCGGCGCGGTTCACGGTCGACGCGGCGCCTTTCGTTATCACGACTCTGCCCGATCTGCAGCGCGCGGTGCGTGCACAATCGGGCGAGCAGGTGCAGGTTTCCGGCGGTTTGCGGGCGACCTTGTTGTCGATCAACGAGGCGGTGCAGTCACGTCGCGGGCCTACGGGTGTTGCCCTGGGCATCGTGGGCCTGTTGACGGCGGTGGTCGTGGCCTCAGCGGCGGTGGAACCGGTGCGAACGCGCCTGGCAGAGCGGGCACTGTTGCGGGCACGAGGGGTGTCTAAACCGCGTCTGGCGCGCATCGCGCTGATCGAATCGGCTCCCGTGCTGTTGCTGAGTGCAGCGCTCGGGGCGGGGCTGGGTGCGGTGGTGACCTGGTTGTGGAGCGGCACGATCATGGAGTGGCCACTTGTCGCCACGATCGCGGGGGCGCTCGCCATCGTGGGTGCGGGCGTTGTCGCCGTGGCAACGGTGCGCGGGGTGGATCGACGTTCCGGCCGTGCGGATGTGCTCACCGGTATCGCGGCGATTGTGCTGTTGGCGGTGGCGACGGCGCTTGCCGCGTGGCAGTTCTGGGAGGCCGGGTCGCCCGTGATCGTGCAGAGCAACGGCAATGTTGCCGTTGATCCTTTGATCGCGATTGCTCCGGCTTTGGTGATGGCGCTGTTCGCGCTGATCGCGGTGGTGCTGTCCGGGCCGGTCGCGGCGGTGTTCGCGGGGCTTCTGCGGCGCAGTCGAGGGATGACTCCGGTGGTGCCGCTGCGCTTGGCTGCTCGCCGCACGGGCAGGCACGCTTTGACGACCGGAACTGTGGCTTTCGCGGCCGCCACGATCACGGTGGCACTGGTGTATATGGGCACCCTCAACGGCTTGGGGGATACCCCGGAAGAGTTGCGTGTGGGTGCGGATGTGCGGGTCACCTCGATCCCGGATGATACGGATCGGGCGGTGCTGAGCAGCATCCCGGGTGTGGACGCGGCGATGCCTGCCCGAATGATCACCGCTCGTGGTTCGGACTCGACGATCCCGATCCTTGCTGTGCAAGCATCCACCCTCGGCGAGGTCATGCACGACGCTGATGGGCTCATCGATCCTGACGCCCTCGCGCAACTGCTCACGCAGCCCCCGATGGGACTAGCGATCCCGCGCGACGCAGAGAACCTCACCGCGACGATTCGACTGCTCACCGAGCCGGAGTACTACATCGACTTCTACGGTGACATCGTGTTCTTCGATCCACAGGGGATCACGGTGACGGTGAACTACCTCAACGTTGACGGGCGGGTGTACACCCAGAGTTTCTCGAATACGGAAGTCACTTTCGAGGAGTTTGAGAACGGGGACACATGGATGAGCATCGAGTCCTTCGTCGAAGCCACCTCAACCCTGCCGCTTCCCGAAGGAGAAGGCTGGTCGATGATCTCCATCGACGCCTCTCAGAACGTCGGTTACAGTAGGGTAGCCAGCCCCGTGGATATCGAGATCGAGGTCGAGTTGTTGATGGACGGCGAAATCGTCGATCTCTCCGAAGCGCGCGGACCCCGCGACATGGTGACCGTCGTGGAGCGTGGTATCCAGATGCACCTTGAGACGCCGGGTTGGCGTGCTTTCAACCCGGTGATCACGAGGGCGTCGATGCCCGGTTTGCCCACGCGCTTTCCCGTGATCTTCACAGAGGCGCTCGCCTCGTCTATGGGCGTCGATGTCGGAACACAGATGTCGTTGCGGATGTCATCGTTCAATTTCACGGTCGATGTCGAGATCGTCGGACTCGTGCCGATCCTCCCCGGTGTGACCAATGATCAGTCGGCACTGATGAGCCTGAGCGCCTTATGGTTGAGTACGAGCGAACCCATTATCGCGAGTGAGATGTGGATGTCCACCGGCAGCCCTCTTGACGTTGCTGAGGCCGCTGATGCCGCTGTGGGGGGTGCGAGAGTTGCGGTAACGGATCCGGAGTCTGCCGCCAAAGCCGCCGAAACCGCGTATTCCTTCTTGTTGGCCGCCGCCGGCGCCGTGCTGCTCGCCATCGTTGTGCTCGTTCTGCGCCGCTCTCGCGGCGACGGAGCGGCTCGCGAGCTCGGACTCCTGGCAATCATGGGCCTCGGCCGGGGTCGCGCCGCGCGCGTGCGCGCGCTGGAAGACTCCTTCGCGATCGTGCTCGGCGTTCTCGGCGGAATCGCAGCCGGATTCCTGGTGGCCTACTTGACGGTACCGAGTCTGACGCGCGCCGCCTATGTCGGAATGTCGGAGTCGTTCCCCATCGCACTTATCGTCGCCCCCGGGGTTCTGGCCGCCGCGCTCGCCGTGGCCGCTGCGGTGTTCATCTTCATCGCCGCCACCGTAAGGGTGCCGTCGTCGCTTGCCCCTGTGTTGCGGGAGGCAGAGTGAGTTCTTCACCGGGTCTTGTCGCCCTGACCCGCCGCCGCTTCGCGACCCCGCCCAGCGCGGCGCTGGTGATCGTGGCGCTCACCCTGCTTGCCGCCTTTCTTATCGCTGCTGCTCCCCGCGCGCTCGTGGGCGTGCTGCGCTCAGAGGTGGCGTTCCAGGTAGACCAGCTCTCCGCGGCGAGTCGAGACCTCACCGCCACTGCGACGAATGTGCCGCAGATGTTCGGTCCCGGCGTCGATGAGACCTTGACCGCGAGTTGGGCACCGGGCACCGCGGAGTACTTCGGCGCACTTGCCGACCGTCTAGAGGAGATTCGCCAGGGCGCACGCGCCTCAGTGCAAGAGGTCATCTCTCCGGGTGTGTTTGCGATAAGCGGCGATGCGCAGAGAGTGGATATCGATCCCTTCCCCGCGACCTCGCCCGTGGGTGAAGTCCAACTGCTCATGGACCCCGAGTACCAGAATCATCTCACGCTGGTCGAAGGCGCGTGGCCGGGCGAGTGGACCTGGACGGTTCTGGAGGAGAGCACTCCCATCCCTATCGTGCTCACGCCGAGGGCGGCCGCGCTCATCGTCTGGCCCGTGGGTGAAGTGCGCACGCATTCGACGGGCAGAGAACTTGTTCTGGTCGGGCTCGTCGAGGCTACGAACCCCGACGATGATCGCTGGATGCACTTTCCCCCCTCGACGCTGACGGGAACGTACTTTGACGACGGCAACAATCGACCGCGGGCGACAGGCGGGGCATGGGTCGATCCGGCATCCTGGAGAAACGTTGTCGCGGCAACGTACCCCAGCACCGAGCTGACGCTGTGGTACGCCTTCGATTCGAATGCTGTTGCCGCTCAAGACCCTGACGAGTTGCTCGCGGGGCTTCGCGAGATGACCGCGCAGTCCATGTTGATCTACGACGGCGATGGATGGGATCTGCGCGCGCGATTCGAGACCGGCGTGGTATCGGTGCTGGCAACGGCCATGGCGCGGGCGAACGCAACGAGCGCGACGCTCGCGGTCGCGGCGGTCGGCCCCATCGCGGTGAGTGTGGCGTTGATCGTGCTGGCTGCGAGTCTGATCATCCGCCGCCGTCGCAGCGATCTGCTGTTGCTCTCGGCGCGCGGTACGCCCCTTGTGCGTCTGCGCCGTTTGCTTTTGTTCGAGGGGCTACTGCTGGGCATCCCCCCCGCGGTGGCGGCCACGGTGGCGGCCACCATGCTTCTGCCCGAGGATGCGGGAATCCTGCCACCCGCGCTCGCGATCCTTGTGGGATTTGTACCCGCGGCGGCTCTTGCGGGCGTGTTGCGCACGCGCACGCTGGAGGGTGGTCGCGCCGATCTGGACGCACCGGTGCGCAACCGGTGGATGGTGCTCGTCGAACTTTTGGTGCTGGTGGTCGCGGGGATCGCGGTGACGATGCTGATCTTCCGTGGAGTGGGATCTGCGACATCCAGTGTCGATCCCTTGGTGATTGTCGCGCCGATGCTCGCCACGGTCGCCCTGGGGCTGATCGCGGTGCGCATTCACCCCGTGTGGCTTGCGGTGGTTCTTCGCGGTGCGCAGCGCGGCAAGAAAGTCGTTCCCCTCGTGGGTTCCGCGCGCAGCCTGCGTGACCCCGCGGCGAGCACCACCGCCGTTCTGGCGATGCTCGTCGCGGTCGCCATTGCGGTGTTCTCGTCTATTGTGCTCGCCACGGTCGACCGTGGCGCGGTGAGCGCGGCCGAACGCGCCATCGGTGGCGATCTGAGTGTCTCCGGCCCCCACTTCACCCTCGACAAGATCGAGGCGCTGCGCACGATCGACGGGGTCGAGCACATCGCAGGGCTTTATGCCGTTGATCGGGTTTCGGTTGTCGGACCGGGGGGCCGCCTTGTCGCGGCTCTCGTGCTGACAGACACCGCCGAGCTCGGGGCGGTGCAGTCGGCGCTCTCGGAGGGTTTCGATGCCTCGTGGCTCGAGCCTGGCAAGAACCCGCCCGAGGTCATCGTCTCGACGGCGGTTGCTGCGGTGATCGATACCGACACGCCGTCCGAACCGTTCACTGGTGTGACGGTCGCCGCCACCATGACGACCATTTCCGGGTCCAGTGCCGGTGCGAACTTCTTGCTGATGGACTACCGGGACTACATTGCGGCAACCGAGCGAGGGTTCTTCCCGCGCACGCTCCTGGTCGATGTTGCTGAAGGAGCGGATGCCGCTGTGGTCGCCGCCGCGATCAGCGCACAGATCGACACGGCACACGCGATCCAGAGCCTCGATGCGCGCACGCAGGCGATCCAGTCCTCACCCGCGGTGAGTGCGCTGCGGATGGCGCTGCTGGCGGCGCTCGTGCTGGCGGTGCTGTTGTCGGTGGTCGCGATCCTGCTCGTTGCCGGTGTGTCGCGCGATGCCCGCTCCCGGGTGATCGCTCTGCTGCGCACGATGGGGATGCGTCGTCGCAACGGCCGCGGGGTGGTGACCTGGGAGTTCGCGCCGCTCGGCGCCTCGGCGCTCGTGGGTGGCCTGGTGCTCGGCATCGCGCTGCCCCTGCTGGTGTTGCTGTCGATTGATCTGCGATCGTTCACCGGTGGCGTCGTGCAGCCCGGTCTCACCGTTGACCCCTTGCTGACCGCCGCGCTCATCGGGGCTGTCATCGTGGCGCTCGTCATTGCTGTTTTCGGTGGTGTGCTCAGCGCTCGCACCACATCCCTCGTAACCGTGCTGCGCACAGAGGAGGATCGATGAATACTCGAACCGCTACCGCACCTGCCGGTATTGCCGCGGCGGACGGCCCCGATATCGAATGTCGCGGGCTCGTGCGCATCTTCACCGTGGCCGACATCGAGGTGCAGGCCCTGCAAGGTCTTGACCTTGTGGTCGAGCAAGGCGAGCTTGTCGCGCTCGTCGGTGCCTCGGGCTCGGGCAAGTCGACCCTGTTGTCGATTCTGTCGGCGCTTGACGCTCCGACCGCCGGTCAGGCGACTGTGGCGGGGCGTGACCTGCCCTCGCTGACGCCGCGTGAGCGCGTGCGCTACCGGCGTGAGGTGGTCGGCTTCGTCTGGCAGCAGACGGCAAAGAACCTTCTGCCCTATCTTTCGGCTCTGGAGAACGTGCAGCTCGCTCGCGCGATCGGCGGCAACCGCAAGGATCCGCAGCGTGCGGCCGAACTGCTCGATCTCGTGGGGGCCGCGGACTTCGCGCGCCGCCGCCCGGCAGAGCTTTCCGGTGGGCAGCAGCAGCGCGTCGCTATCGCGGTGGCCCTCGCGAATCAGCCGCGCGTGCTCCTTGCCGACGAACCCACAGGTGACCTCGACGAGCATGCCTCGGTCGAGGTGTTGCGCACTTTCGAGGCGGCGAACCGTGAACTCGGCACGACCGCGTTGATCGTGACGCACGACTCCACCGTGTCAGAGCATGTGCAGCGCACGGTGCAGATTCGTGACGGTCGCACGGCGACCGAGGTGCTGCGCTGGACCCACACCGACGAAGAGGGTCGCGAGCACGCGATGGCCGAGGAGTTCGCGGTGCTCGACCGTGTGGGCCGCTTGCAGTTGCCGATGGAGTACATGGACCAGCTCTCGCTGCGCGAGCGCGTGCGCCTCACCCTGGAAGATGATCATGTGGGTGTGTTCGCCGGAGACCGCAACGCGGTCACGCCGCCGAAGGGTTCTTCTGCGCGCAAAGCCGGCCAGAGCGCACCGGATGCCGCAGCAGAAGCGGCGAGCGAAGCGAGCACCCACAGCGACGAGCATCTGACTCGTCGCCAGCGGAAGGAGCAAGGCCAATGAGCGACATCGTGCTGGAAGCATCCGGACTCTCGGTTGTGCACAAGACGCCCGCCGGCCCCGTGACCGCCCTGCGAGAGGCGACTCTTCAGCTCAAGGCCGGAGAGTTCGTCGTGCTGGTGGGGCCATCGGGCGCGGGCAAGACCACACTGCTGCACGTTCTCGGCGGCATTCAGAAAGCGACCACCGGTACGGTTCGGGTCGGGGATGTCGAGGTCACCTCGGCAAAAGAGAGCGAGATCGACCGCGTACGCCGCGATCAGATCGGCTACATCTTTCAATCGTTCGGCCTGATCGGTGCGCTCTCGGCCCGCGAGAATGTGGAGATTCCGCTGCGCATCCAGGGTGCTCCCGCCAGTGCCCGCGATGAGCAGACGACATCCCTTCTTGAGCGCGTCGGACTCGGCGAACACGCATCCCAGCGCCCCAATGAGCTCTCGGGAGGCCAGCAGCAGCGCGTCGGCATCGCACGAGCGCTCGCGGGCAACCCTCGCGTTCTTCTCGCCGACGAACCGACCGGTCAACTCGACTCGGCAACGGCCACAGCCATGATCGACCTGATCGCGGGGATCGCGCACAACGACGGTCTTGCCGTGTTGCTCTCGACCCACGATCCCTCGGTGATGGACCGGGCTGACCGGGTGCTGGAGATTCATGACGGGCGGTTGCAGGAGAAAGCCGTCGCCGAGGCCGCGTAGCCGGTGGTGCGAGGGAGCAATCGCGTGAAGCGTATCGCCGTGCACGCGCCGCCGCGTAGCCTTTGATCATGGCACGCGGAGTGGCTCGCTCACCGGGGCTGATTGCTCTCAGCCGCCGCCGCTTCGCCACGCCGCGCAGCGCGGCGCTGGTCATCGTGGCGCTCACGCTGCTTGCCGCGTTCCTCATCGCCGCCGCGCCACGCGCCCTTGTGGGCGTGCTTCGGGCAGAGGCTGCGTTTCAGGTGGGCCAGCTTTCGACAGTGAGTCGAGACCTCACCGCGACGGTCAGAGACAACTTTCCGCTCACCTTCGGCGCGGGTGTCGACGCATCGCTCACCGCGGACTGGATGCCGGGAACCGCGGAGATGTACGGTGCGCTCGCGGATCGCTTGGAGGAGATTCGCACGGGAACCGCCGAAACCGTGCAGGCGATCACCTCGCAGGGCTCGTTCTTCGTATACACGAGCGCGATAGAGAATCGCCCCTCGCCCTGGCCGGCGACTTTTCCGGTGGGCGAGGTCCAGTTCCTGATGGACCCCGAGTATCGGCATCACCTCACCCTGGTCGAGGGTGAATGGCCGGGGTCGTGGACTTCGCAGAGCGAAGGTCCCATCCCGCTCGTGCTCACCCCGCAGGCTGCGGAAATGATCGTGTGGTCGGTCGGCGAGGTGCGGGCGCTGGGAAAAGAACGAGAAGTGATCCTTGTCGGGCTCGTCGAGGCGAAAGCCCCCGAAGCCGACCGCTGGGTGCATCACCCTCTCTCGACGCTGAAGGGCATGTATTTCGACGACGGCAATGCGCGCCCCCGAGCGACCGGCGGGGCATGGATTGACCCGGCATCCTGGCCGGAGATCCGTCACGCCACCCGCTCACTGAGCTACGACCGCTTTCCGGGGAGGCCTGAAGCGGGCGGGTACGGCCTAACCCCCAATCAGTACCTGATGATGGCGTACCCCGTCAGCGCCCCGAGAGTCGACGAGCAAGACCCCGCCGAACTCCTCCAGGGGATGCGGGAGCTGACCGCCCAATCGATCACCATCGACGCGGACTTCGAGGTGCGGGCACGTTTCGAATCCGGTGTGGTCTCGGTGCTGGCGACCGCCATCGCCCGGGCATACGCCACCACCGCGACGCTCGCCGTGGCGGCGGTCGGCCCCGTCGCGGTGAGCGTGGCGCTGATCGTGCTGGCCGCGAGTCTGATCATCCGTCGCCGACGCGGCGATCTGTCGTTGATGTATGCACGAGGCACCCCCCTGGTGCGCCTGCGTCGCGTGCTGCTGCTTGAGGGGCTGCTTGTGGGAGTGATCCCCGCGGTGGCGGCGACACTCGCCGCGCAGATGCTTCTGCCCGAGGATGCGGGGATCCTGCCACCGACGCTCGCGGTTCTGATCGGTCTGGTGCCTGCTCTGGCCCTCGTCGCGGTGTTGCGCGCGCGCACGCTGGAGGGTGGCCGCGCCGATCTGGACGCACCCGTGCGCAACCGGTGGATGGTGCTCGTCGAGCTTCTCGTGCTCGTGATCGCGGGGATCGCGGTGACGATGCTGATCTTCCGTGGGGTGGGTTCTGCGACATCCACCGTGGACCCGCTCGTGATCGTGGCACCGATGCTTGCCACCGTCGCCCTCGGGCTGATCGCGGTGCGTATCCACCCGCTGTGGCTCGCGGTCGTTCTTCGCGGAGCGCAGCGCGGAAAGAAAGTCGTTCCGCTCGTGGGAGCGGCGCGCAGCCTGCGTGACCCGACGGCGAGCACCACGGCTGTTCTGGCGATGCTCGTGGCGGTCGCCATCGCCGTGTTCTCGTCGATTGTGCTCGCCACGGTCGACCGAGGCGCCGTCAACGCCGCCGAGCGCGCCATCGGCGGCGAACTGAGTGTCTCCGGCCCCTCTTTCACCCTCGACAAGATCGAAGAGCTACGCGCCATCGAAGGAATCGACCACATCACCGGCATCTTCTTCGCTGATCGGGTGCCGGTGATGAGCCCGCAGGGCCGCGTCGTGGTCGCGCTCGTGGTGACCGACGTCACCGAACTGGCTGCCGTGCAGTCACGGATCTCCGGCGGTTTCGAGGCCTCGCGAATCACGCTGGGGCAGAACCCGCCCCAGCTTGTCGCCTCGACGGCGCTGGCAGAGCAGCTCGGCATCGAGGGTCTCACCGAACCGTTTGGCGGTGTGAACATCGTTGATGTGCTGCCGACTCTCGCAGGATCCAGTGTCGGGATGGACTTTCTCGTGATGGATCATCGAGACTTCGCGGCGGCAAGCAATCGAGGCTTCTTTCCCCGCACCCTCGTTGTCGCCGTGAGCGACGGTGCCGATCCGGATGCCGTTGCAGCCTCGATCAGCGCGCAGATCGACACGGCGCACGCGATTCAGAGTTTGAGCGCCCGTGCGCAGGTGATCCAGTCCTCACCCGCGATCACCGCTCTGCGGGCGGCGCTGCTTGCCGCGCTCGTGTTGGCCGTCGTGCTGTCGGTGATCGCCATCCTGCTCGTTGCCGGGGTCTCGCGTGACGCGCGCTCGCGCGTGATCGCCATGCTGCGCACAATGGGGATGTCTCGTCGCAATGGCCGCGGCATCGTGAGCTGGGAGTTCGCGCCGCTCGGCGCCTCGGCGCTCGTGGGCGGTCTCGTGCTTGGCGTCGTGCTGCCCCTGCTGGTTCTGGTGTCGATTGATCTTCGGCCCTTCACCGGTGGCGTCACCCAACCGGGGCTCACGGTCGATCCGGCGCTCACCGCTTCTCTCATCGCCACGGTGGTCGTCGCGCTCATTGTCGCCGTGTTCGGCGGTGTGCTCAGCGCCCGCACCACATCGCTGGTCACCGTTCTGCGCACCGTGGAAGACGGCTGAGCGCACGGCTCGCACGGGCTGCGCGGTGCGCGCTTGTAGAATAGTGTGTCGGCATCCCGACGCATCCCCCATTCGAGAGTTAGCTTCATGGCGCACGCCCTTCGTTCAGACCTCCGAAATGTCGCGATTGTCGCGCACGTCGACCACGGCAAAACCACCCTCGTTGATGCCATGTTGCGTCAAACCGGCTCCTTCAGCGAGCACGGCACGGTCGACGAAAGGGTGATGGACTCGAACGACCTCGAGCGCGAAAAGGGCATCACGATCCTCGCGAAGAACACCGCGATCACCTACTCCGGCGCGCACAGCACTGTTCCGGTGACGATCAACGTCATCGACACGCCCGGCCACGCCGACTTCGGCGGCGAGGTCGAGCGCGGGCTGTCGATGGTGGATGGGGTGGTGCTGCTGGTGGATGCCAGCGAAGGCCCCCTGCCGCAGACCCGTTTCGTGCTGCGCAAGGCGCTGGAGGCGAAGCTTCCCGTCATCCTCGTGGTGAACAAGACCGACCGCCCCGACGCGCGCATCGCCGAGGTCGAAGAAGAGGCACACGATCTGCTGCTGGGGCTGGCATCCGATCTGCACGACGATGTGCCCGACCTCGACGTCGATGCGCTTCTGGACGTGCCGGTGGTCTATGCCTCGGGCCGCGCGGGTGCCGCATCCCGCACGCGCCCGGCGAACGGCGAACTGCCCGACAACGACGACCTCGAACCGCTTTTCGAGGCGATTCTGAAGCATGTTCCGGCGCCTTCCTACGACGATGAGGCACCGCTGCAAGCATGGGTCACGAACCTGGACTCCTCGCCGTTTCTCGGGCGTCTTGCTCTGCTGCGCGTGTTCAACGGCACGCTGAAGAAGGGGCAGACGGTCGCCTGGGTGCGCCACGACGGCAGCCACACGACGGCGCGGATCACCGAGCTGCTGAAAACCCGTGCGCTGGAGCGCTATCCGGCCGACTCTGCCGGGCCGGGGGATATCGTTGCCATCGCCGGAATCGAAGAGATCACCATCGGTGAGACCATCGCCGATCCCGAAGACATCCGCCCGCTACCGGCGATCTCGGTCGATGAACCGGCGATCTCGATGACGATCGGCACGAACACCTCGCCCCTGGTCGGCAAGGTCAAGGGCCACAAGCTCACCGCGCGCATGGTGAAAGATCGCCTTGATCGTGAGCTGATCGGCA
>CAZHIU010000002.1:0-27868 GCA_964532555.1 uncultured Microbacterium sp. | reverse complement strand
CGCCGCGAGGGTTTCGAGTTGACCGTCGGCAAACCCCAGGTCGTCACCCGCAAGGGTGCGGACGGCAAGGTCAAAGAGCCTTTCGAGCACCTCACCATCGACGCACCCGAGGAGCACCTGGGTTCGATCACGCAACTGCTCGCCGCGCGCAAGGGCCGGATGGAGGGAATGACCAACCACGGCACCGGCTGGGTGCGCATGGAGTTCATCGTTCCCTCGCGCGGGCTCATCGGCTTTCGCACGGAGTTTCTCTCGGTCACGCGCGGCACGGGCATCGCCAACGCGATCTCGCACGGCTACGACGATTGGGCGGGGCACATCGTCGCCCGTGCATCCGGCTCGATCGTCGCCGATCGCGCGGGAGTGGTCACGCCCTTTGCCATGATGGCCCTGCAAGAGCGCATGAGCTTCTTCGTGCAGCCCACCGAAGAGGTCTACGAGGGTATGGTCGTCGGCGAGAACACACGCGCTGATGACATGGATGTCAACATCACCAAAGAGAAGAAGCTCACCAATATGCGCTCGTCCACCGCTGATGAGCTCGAGCGCCTCACCCCACCGCGTCAGCTCTCGCTCGAAGAGAGCCTGGAGTTCGCTCGCGAGGACGAGTGCGTCGAGGTGACGCCCGAGAAGGTGCGCATCCGCAAGGTGATCCTCGATCAGACGATCCGCGCCCGCGAGACCTCGCGACTCAAGCGCCAAGACGCGAACGCCTGAGCGGTTTCGCCGTGAACGAGACCGCCTCGACGCCAGCCGCCGGGGGAGCGGCGCGGGATCGTCGCGCCGTGTGGCGCGAGGGGCTGGCCGTCGCCTTCGCCACGAGCGCCTACGGCATCTCTTTCGGAGCGCTGGCGGTGGCATCCGGGCTCGATATCTGGCAGGCCTGCGTGCTCAGTCTTTTGATGTTCACGGGAGGTTCGCAGTTCGCCTTCATCGGCGTCTTCGGTGCGGGCGGGATGGCGGCGCTACCGGCGGCAATCGCCTCGGCGGCGCTTCTGGGCGTGCGGAACATGGCCTACGGCATCCGGATGTCGCCCGTGATCGGTCGCGGCTTTTTGCTTCGCGCGACTGCGGCCCACATCACCATTGACGAATCCATCGCTGTCGGCCTCGCTCAGCCAGAGCTGACGATGAAGCGCCTGGGCTTTTGGGTGACCGGTGTCGGGGTCTTTCTCGGGTGGAACCTCACGACGCTGCTCGGCGCGCTGCTCGGCGACGTGTTGGGCGATCCGAAGAGCTATGGGCTGGATGCGGCGGCCGCCGCCGCTTTCTTGGCTCTGCTGTGGCCGCGGCTCAAGCAGCGCCAAGCCATCGTCGTCGGCATCGCGGCCGCCATTGTCGCCGCGGCCGTGACGCCCTGGGTGATGCCGGGGATGCCGGTGCTGATCGCCGCGGTCGTCGCCCTCGTCGTCGGCTGGTTCAACTGGTTCGATGCCCGCCCCGCGGGGGTGTCACCGTGAGCCTGTGGAGCGCCATCCTGATCGCCGCGATCATCTGTGTCGCGTGGAAGAGTTTCGGCTACCTCGTGCCGGCGAGCCTGCTCGAAGCACCGCGCCCGGCACGGATCGCGGATCTGCTCACCGTGGCCTTGCTCGCGGCCCTCGTGGCCGTGCAGAGCTTGGGGGAGGGGCAGTCCGTCGTCGTTGACGCGCGTGTGCCCGCCGTGCTGGTCGCCGCGGGGCTCTTGTGGCTGCGTCAGTCGTTTCTTGTTGTGGTCTTCGCCGCGGCGCTCACCGCGGCGGTGCTGCGGATGCTCGGCTGGGCGGTCTAGGCGCGCAGCCGAACGCTACTCATCTCGGCCGGCATCCCCTGAATCGACCGCGCCCTCGCCGACGCAAGAAAGAGGGGGCGCCGCCGAAGCGACACCCCCTCTTCGGGATCAACTCACTAGCTGCTTGCGACGCAGGCGCTGGTGTAGTCGGTCTGGTTGAAGGTCGAACCGGTGTAGAAGTCCGCGATGGTCTTCATGCCGAGTTCCACGTTCGCGTCGGGCTGGCCGATGGTGACAGCCTGTGCAGCCGTCGCCTTCGGGTCGCCACCGTAGGTGTGGTTCGGGATCATGCCCTCGAAGTCAACGGTCAGACCGTTGACGATCGCGGCAATACCCTGCGGGGTGAGGTCGCCCTTGGCGGCAGCAGCCTCAAGAGCGGCCTTCATCGGGTAACCGATGACCCAACCGATGATGGAACCACCGTTGGGCGGACCATCGGCGCCAAGCGCCTCAGCCAGAGCCGACATACCGGCGCTGCTCGAGCCCCAGTTCTGGTACGGCGTCATGTGGTTGTAGAGGGCGACCAGTGCGGGAGCCGCAGCACTACCGAGAAGCGCGTGGTTCCAGGTGGGAAGCGAGCCGAGGAAGCGACCCTGGAAACCAGCCTGGGCGAGGCCACCGACGATCTGCGCGGTCTCTGCCGGGCCGACAGCCAGAACAACGACGTCCGGGCTGCGCTGCATGACGGCAGCGATGACCGCACTCTGGTCACCGACGACCTGGTTGGGGCCAGTGCCGATCGGCGCGAGAGCGGTAGCACCGTTGAGCGCGGCCCAGCGGTTCACGCCCTCAGCCGAGTCCCCACCGTAGTCACCCGGGTATCCGACGGCCTGAACGGTCGTGGGAGCGGCGTAGTTCTCCGCGAACCAGTCAAGGCCCACAATCGACTCCGTGCAGTAGGAGTAGCCGGTCTCAAGGACGATGCCGTTGTCGTAGTCATCGAAGGCGTAACCCGACCACCATGAGGTGGGCACGGTCACGAGGCTGCGGTCGATCATATCCGGCAGCACCGCTTCGGTGTTCACCGTTCCGAGCGACTGCGAGATCGCGGCGATGCTGCCGGCGATCTGTGCGTACTCGGCAGAGTGCTTCTGCGCGTTGTACTCGGTGTCCCTCTTGTAGGCGGAGGTGTCGATGTCGAAGCCGCCGATGCCGCCATCCTTGTTGACCTTCGCCCAGAACAGCTCCTGAGCATCGGTGATCGGGCCAGCGAGGGCGGCAAAGGGACCAACGGTGAGATCCGAGAGAACACCGAGGTAGATGCAGCCGTTACTGGGGTTGACGGCTGCCGGGCACGGCTCGGTGGTGATGCCCTGACCGGTCTTGATCTCGGCCGGGGGGCCGGTCGGTGGGTCGGTGGGCGTGACCGGGGTACAAGCGGTCAGTGCAAGCAAGCCTGCTGCGGCCAGGGCGATAAGCACCTGGCTGCGACGACGCGTGGTCATGTGTTGCTCCTTGGTTTGGTGGACGATATTCAGTTTTTCGGTTAATACGAGAACGGCCAGGCCTTGAAGTAGTTGCGCACGCGCAACCACAGGCCGTACAGTCCTCGCGGTTCCAGCGTGATGAACAGGATGATCAGCACGCCGAAGAGAATGGTCTTGAGCTGGAAGACGTTGATGAGTCCGCCGCTCGAAGAGGAGATCCAGGGGATCCAGTTGGTGAACTCCTGCAGGAGGCGAGGAATGAGCACGACGAAGCAGGCGCCGATGATCGTGCCCGAGATCGTCGCGATGCCACCGATGACGACGACCGCGAGAAAGTCGATCGACAGCAGCAGGTTCCAGGCCTCGGGGTTGATGCGCCCGATCAGCATCGACAGCAAAGCTCCCGCGATGCCCGCGTAGGCCGACGACAGTGCGAAAGCCAGGGTCTTCGTGCGCAGCAGATTCACCCCCATCACCTCGGCGGCGATGTCACGGTCGCGCACGGCGGCGAAGGCGCGGCCGAAACGGCCCCGCGCGAGGTTGCGCGCGGCGATGCCGAGCACGATCAGCAGCACCAGGCTCAGCAGAAACAGCGAGATTTCCTTGGTGATGTGAAGGGGTCCGAGCGCATAGGTCTGGTTCATGTCCACGCCGAACAGCGTGCGGTTGGCGACGCTGCGCCCCATTCCCTGACCGCCGGTGACCGGCACCATGATCTTGAACAGGTGCTCACCGATCATCAGCAGACCGAGAGTGAGGATCGCCAGATACAAACCGCGCACGCGCGTGGCCAGAGGGGCGACGATGAGCCCCAGCACACCCGCGACGAGGGCCGCCGCGGGCAGGGCCAGCGCGAGGTCGAGTTCGAGTCCCCAGGTCAGGGTGCCGGGCGTGCCGCCGACGATCGCGGCGGTGTAGGCCCCGATGCCGAGGAAGAAGGCGTGGCCGAGCGATACCTGGCCGGCGTAGCCGGAGAGGATGTTCAGCCCGATGCCACCGATCGCGTAGATGATCGCCATCGTCAGCAGATAGGTGAGGTCGGCGGCGATCACGAAGGGAGCGGCGGCCACGAGCACGACGAGGCCGATAGTCCACCAGAGCTTGGCCGGGGTGTTCCAGATCGCCTGGTTTGCCGCGTAGCTCGTGTAGAGACCCGCGCGCCCGCGGCGAACCTGGGGGGTCACCTTCCCCCGCGAGTTCTCGAAGTTGAGTCGCTGAGAGTGTCCAGTCAGCCGGGCCGCTCGTCGATCGTCAAGAAGGCTCATACGCGTTGCACCTCCTTGGTTCCGTACAGACCGTAGGGCCTGATCAGCAGCACCACCAGCATGATGAGGTAGGGCACCACGAGTTCAAAGTTCGTGCCGAGCCAGGGCGCGTGCAACGGCTGGAAGGCCTTGGTGAGACTCATCGAGATGCCAACGACAAGGCCACCGATGACCGCGCCCTTGAGAGAGTCAAGACCGCCGATGATGATCGCCGGCAGCGCGACGAGGGTGAAGAGTGCATCCGTGGCCTGAATCACCGCGCCGTTGGAGGCAAAGAGCGCACCGGCGAGGGCGACCATCGCGCCCGAGATGCCCCAGGAGATCGAGAACATACGCCCGACGTTGATGCCCTGGGCAAGCGCGACCTCTTGGTCGAAAGCCGTTGCCCGCATGGCAAGACCGATTTTCGATCGAGCCAGCCACCAACCGAGCAGGCCGATGACGAGCATGGCGATGACGAATCGCGCCACCGCATTGTGCGGTACCTGCGCGCCGCCCATGCAGATGACGCTCCACTCGGTGACGATCTGCTCGCCGCCGAGGCACCAACTGTTCAACTGCCAGGGGTCGTTGACCGTGCGCGGGTGCGAGTCGAAGAGGCGGAAGGCCAGAATCAGCAGGATGATGAAGAGCCCCACGGTCACGATCGCAGCAGAGAACGGCGGCCGACCGACCATCGGGCGGATGGCGATGCGCTCCACCCCGATAGCGAACGCCGAGAGCACCGCCATCGCCAGCAGGACCGCCAACCAGAAAGGCACACCCATATCGACGGCGAAGACGCTCGTCGCAAAAGCGCCGAGGATGAGGAGTGAGGGCTGGGCGAAGTTCAGCACCCCGGTGGCCCGGAAGATGATCACGAAGCTGACGGCCACGAGGGCGTAGACGCCACCCTGGCCGAGGCCTACGACGAGTGCGGAGACAAACTCGTTCATCCGTTCCTCCCCAGGTCGGCACCGGCGTAGGCGGTGGTGTCGGCGTACATATCGTCGACCAGATGCGGCACGGTCGCGGCGAAAGCGGAACGCTTGAGCTTCTGGGTCGCGGTCAACTCGCCGTCTTCGTGATCGAGCTCTTTGACGAGCATCCGGAACTTGCGGATCGACTCGACCCGCGCGAAGCGCGTGTTCGTGTCGCGCACGATACCGCCGACGAGCGCGACGACCTCGTCTTTGGTGGAGAGGTCGCGGTAGGTGGTGAACTCGATCTTCTTGCGCGATGCCCAGTCGGCGACCGTGTCGAACTCGATGCCGATGAGCGCGGTGAGGTAGGGGCGCTGGTCACCGATGATGACGGCCTCCTTGATGAAGGGCGAGGCCTTGAGCGCGTTCTCGATCTCGCTGGGGGAGATGTTCTTGCCGCCCGCGGTGATGATGATGTCTTTGATGCGGTCGATGATGCGCAGATGTGTGCCGTCGACCCATTCGCCTACGTCTCCCGTGCGCAGCCAGCCATCGGCCGTGTAGGCGCTCGCGGTCGCTTCGGGCTTGCCCCAGTAGCCGACGAAATTACCGGGATGCCGCGTCAGCACCTCGCCCGTGGCCTCGTCGAGTGAGACCTCGGCACCGGGCTGTGCCTCGCCGACCGTGCCGACGATCATGCGTCCACGACGGTTGGTCGTGCCGATTGCGGAGTTCTCGGTCATGCCATAGGCCTCGAAGAGTGCGACACCGATTCCGAGAAAGAACGACAGCACCTCGGGTGAGATGGGGGCTGCCCCCGACACTGCGTGGCGCACATGCAGCAGACCCAGGCGCTTGCGCAGGGGCCGGTACAGGGGCCAGTAGCCGATGGCGTAGAGCATGCGCGCGCGGGGGGTGAAGTCGCCGCGGTTGGCGACCCGGTCGGCGGCGATGCGCTGACTCCAGCGCATCGCGATCCCGTAGACGCCGCGCTTCAGCGGGGAGGCCTGTGCCATCTTGATGGCGACGGTGGCCTGAATCTTCTCCCAGATGCGGGGAACGGCGAAGAGAATGGTCGGCTGCACTTCGGCAAGGTCGGAGGTCACGGTGTCGATCGACTCGGCGAAGTGCACCACGGTGCGCGTGGTCAGATTCGCCCAGATCGAGATACCGCGCTCGACGACGTGCGAGAGAGGCAGGTAGCTCAGCAGCGTGTCTTGGGGACTCGGGCGCGTGCCGAGGATGCCGTCATCGAGCGAAAGAATCTCCGAGGCGAAGCCGACGTTGCGGGCGCTCAGCATCACGCCCTTGGGCGGGCCGGTCGTGCCCGAGGTATAGATGAGGGTGACGATGTCATCCGGCGTGCGCGCGGCGTCATACTCTTCGAGAAGACCGGGATGCTCTTCGCGGTACGCCGCGCCGCGGTCGATCAACTCGTCGATCGAGAGCAGCTTGGGGTCGTCATAAGAGGCGAGTCCTCGGCCATCCAGATAGACGATCCAGGCGAGTTCGGGGGCAGAAGCCTGTGCCTCGAGGGCCTTGTCTACCTGCTCCTGGTCTTCGGCGATGAGCACGCGCGCGCCGCTGTCGGTGAGCAGGTAGCTGACCTCGGCGACGGGGTTGGTGGGGTAGAAGCCCACGATGGCCGCCCGCAGACTCGTCGCGGCAAGGTCGGCGAAGAGCCACTCCGGGCGGTTCTCCGATTGGATCGCAACGCGGTCGCCCGCGCCGACGCCGAGCGCGGCGAATCCGTAAGCCATCGCCTCGACGGATGCCTGATAGTCGCTCCAAGTGATGTCCTGCCAGATACCCGACTGCTTGGCGCGCAACGCCGTCTGATCCGGAATCTCCACGGCGGCGGCACGCAAGAGGTGATTCATGTAGACGGGGTCACTCATCGCGGCTCACCCCCCAACTCCAGCTCGGCGACGATCTCGGCGGCGACGGCTTCGGTCGCTCCGCCCAGATACGCGGCGATGACGGCGGGGTCGCGCTGCACCTCTTCGGGGGTGCCGAGGGCGATGCGCTTGCCGAAGTCGATCACCATGACGCGGTCGGCGAGGTCCATGACCAGGCGCATGTCGTGTTCGACCATGATCATCGAGGTGCCGAGCTCGGTGCGGATGTCGAGGATGAAGCGGGCCATGTCTTCGGTCTCTTCCGAGTTCATGCCGGCCACGGGTTCGTCGAGCAGCAGCAGAAGCGGCTCCATCGCGAGAGCGCGCCCGAGTTCGACGCGCTTCTTCACGCCGTAGGGGAGGATGCCCACCGGCATGTGCCGCACGGCGGCGAGTCCGAGAAACTCGATCAGGTCTTCGATACGTCGACGAGACGCCAGCTCTTGTGTGCGCGCACGTCCGAACCAGACCAGAGCCTCAGGCCAGGAGTACGAGGTCTTCTGGTGGCGGCCCAGCAGCAGGTTGTCGAGCACCGAGAGGTTGTCGAAGAGCTCGACGTTCTGGAAGGTGCGAGCGACGCCGCGGCGGGCGATCTCATCGGGCGATTGGCCGAGCAGCGACTCGCCCTCGAGGGTCACCTCGCCCTCTTGCGGGCGGTACACCCCGGAGATGCAGTTGAAGGTCGAGGTCTTGCCGGCGCCGTTGGGGCCGATGATCGCGAAGAGCTCACCATGGTTCACATCGAAACTGATGCCGTCGAGGGTGACCGCGCCGCCGAAGCGAAGGGTGAGGTCGCGAGCTTCCAGAAGTGCGCTCATGACAACCACCTTTTGCGCCGCTTGTAGTGTTTGACATCTCTCAGACTTGCCACCGCGGCGCCGGTGCCGAGGTAGAACTCGCGAATATCGTCGTCGTCGCGCAAAGCTTGAGCCGGAGCATCCATCACGATCTTGCCGTTTTCCATCACATAGCCGTGGTCGGCGATCGACAGCGCCATCGCGGCGTTCTGTTCGACCAGCAGCACGCCCGTGCCGCTCTTGCGGATGTCGACGATAAGGTCGCGGATCTGCTCGACGATCTGCGGCGCGAGTCCCAGGCTCGGTTCATCGAGCAGGATGTATTTGGGCTCAGCCATGAGCGCCCGACCGATCGCGAGCATCTGTTGCTCACCGCCAGAAAGATAACCGGCGTGCTGTGTCTTGCGGGCACCGAGCACGGGGAACATCGTGTAGACCCGGTCGAGCTTCTGGGCGAGGTCGGCGCGGGTGCGGGTGTAGGCACCCACGCGCAGATTCTCTTCGACCGTGAACTCGATGAAGACCCGGCGGCCCTCCATGACCTGCGAAACGCCCGCGCGCACGACGTTCGAGGCGTTGCGCGTGTCGATCTCGACATCGTCGATAGAGACGTGACCGCGCGTGATACGCCCGCGATGCACATCCAGAAGCCCTGACATGGCACGCAGAAGAGAGGTCTTTCCGGCGCCGTTGGCGCCGAGAAGGGCCACGATGCTGTCGCGGGGAACGCGGATGCTCGCTCCCTTGACGACGAGCATCACGTCTTCATAGACGACCTCGACGTTGTGCACGGCCAGCGTCATAGCTCCCCTTGAATTTTCGGTCACGGCGGTGTGATCATGTGCATCAAACCTATCTATTAAGTCGGATGCCTGCCCCCCATTGTAATGAAACTGAGACTCAAGGGAAGTGAACCTCAGTCTCGCACAGTCTTTGGTGCCCTCGTGCACGGTCTCGCGCCCTAGACTGTGGCGCACAACAAGTTTTTTATGACGAGACCCGGGGAGGTCACCGATGCGATCCACTGTGATCCTGCGCGTGTTCACCTGGCTCATCGCGGCCTTCGTCGGCGCGTTCTTCGGGGTCGCTGGAACGGTTGCGCACACCGTGATGTGGGGAGAGTTTCCGATCGGACTCCTCGTCGCCATCATCAGTTGTCTCGCCTTGCTCATCGCGATTCGCGCTCTGACGAGTGACCGCGTCGTCGTTCTCGCCGCGGGCGGGGGGATGCTGGCGATGCTCTTCCTGTTCTCGGGCGGCGGCCCCGGGGGTTCAGTGCTCGTGCCCGACGAACTCACAAGTCACATCTGGACCTGGTCGATGGTCGCCGCGATAGCCATCGTGACCCTCTGGCCGCGCGCACGCGCGAAGACGGTTCCGGGCGCGGTAGGCGAAGATCTGAGTCACGGAACACTCCAACAGGGGCACGGCCCCGAGGTGCGGCGCAGCCCTAGACTGGAAGAGTGACCTATGTGATCGCACTCCCGTGCGTCGACATCAAAGATCGTGCCTGCGTGGACGAGTGCCCTGTCGATTGCATCTACGAGGGCGACCGGATGCTCTACATCCATCCCGACGAATGCGTGGACTGCGGCGCCTGCGAACCGGTGTGCCCCGTCGAGGCGATCTACTACGAAGACGATCTGCCCGAGGAGTGGCAGGACTACTACAAGGCCAACGTCGAGTTCTTCGAAGAAATCGGCTCTCCGGGCGGGGCGGCGAAGATCGGCGTCATCCACAGCGACCACCCGATTGTGGCCGCGCTTGCGCCGCAGGCGGAATAGCGGCGCGGGTGCTTGTAGCATCCGACGAGCAAACAGCCCAAGGCTTTGGCGGAGACCACAGTAGGCGTTGACGGCTACTAGGCTGTAGGGGCGAGTCGCGCGGCATCCTTTGCGTGCCGTGGCGCAGAACTCGCACTCGGCACGGCCCAAGGAGGTGCGCGTGAGCGCTGCGGGAGACCAATCGGTCAAGGCGATTCTGACTGTGGGGGATACCACAGCAGAGCTGCCGGTGCTGCACGGCACCGAGGGCGCGGCGAGCATTGACATCTCCACCCTCACCCGCCAGACCGGCCTGACGAGCCTCGACTACGGCTTCGTGAACACCGCCTCGACCAAATCGGCGATCACCTACATCGACGGGGATGCCGGAATCCTCCGCTACCGCGGCTACCCCATCGAGCAGTTGGCCGCGCACAGCTCCTATCTCGAGGTGGCGTGGCTGCTCATCTATGGCGAGCTGCCCACCGCCGCCGAACTGGCGGAGTTCGACGAGCGCATCCGTCGGCACACCCTGCTTCACGAAGATCTGAAGCGCTTCTTCTCGGCGCTGCCCCACACGGCGCACCCCATGTCGGTGCTGTCGTCTGCAGTGTCGGCCTTATCGACCTATTACGAGAGCGAGTCTGACCCGCGCAATCCCGAGCACGTCGAGCTGACCACGGTGCGGATGCTGGCCAAGCTCCCCGTGATCGCCGCCTACGCGCACAAGAAGAGTGTGGGGCAGGCGTTCCTCTACCCCGACAACTCGATGAGCTTCGTCGACAACTTTCTGCGGTTGAACTTCGGTGTGTTCAGCGAACCCTATGAGCTCAACCCGGTGATGTCGCGCGCGCTGGAGCGTCTGCTCATCCTGCACGAAGACCACGAGCAGAACGCCTCGACCTCGACCGTGCGCCTGGTCGGCTCTACCGGTGCGAACCAATACTCCTCGATCTCCGCCGGCATCAACGCTCTCTACGGCCCTCTGCACGGCGGGGCGAACGAAGCCGTTCTCGACATGCTGCGCCAGATTCGCGAGTCGGGCGAGTCGGTCAAGCGCTTCGTCGATCGAGTGAAGAACAAAGAAGCGGGCACGAAACTGATGGGCTTCGGCCACCGCGTGTACAAGAGCTATGACCCGCGCGCCAAGCTGGTGAAAGAGTCGGCCGACGCGGTGCTCGCCGAACTCGGCGTGCGCGATCCGATGCTCGAACTCGCGAAGGAACTCGAAGAAATCGCCCTCAACGACGAATACTTCATCGAGCGTCGCCTCTACCCCAACGTCGACTTCTACACCGGGGTCATCTACAAGGCGATGGGCTTTCCCACACGCATGTTCACCGTGCTGTTCGCCATCGGGCGTCTGCCCGGCTGGATCGCGCACTGGCGCGAGTTGCAGACCGACCCGCAGGCGCGGATCGGCCGCCCCCAGCAGTTGTATGTCGGATCGCCCGAGCGGCAGTACCCGGTTCGCTGAGGCATCCCTGAATCGCGTGAGGGTGGCTCGTTGATGAGCGTGTGGGAGCACCTCTTCGGGATGAGGCCGCTGCCGCCGCGCGGTGACGCGGTGCGCGCGGCGGTCTCGGCTCGCCTTGTGGTCGTCACCGGCGCCTCGCGCGGTATCGGCGCGGAGTGCGCGCGGCGCTTTGCGCGCGCCGGGGCGAGGGTGATTCTGCTCGCCCGAGGCGAGGAGGCGCTCGCCGAGGTGGCCGCAGGCATCCGTGACAGCGGCGGCGAGGCCTGGGCGCTGCCGGTCGATCTGCGCGATGAAGAGGCGGTCGAACACGCCGCCCGCCGCATTCTGGATGAGCACGGCGTGCCCGCGGTGATCGTGTCGAACGCCGGGCATTCGATCCACCGACCCCTATCGGAATACGCCGAGCGCGGGCACGATGTGACCCGCACGCTCGGGGTCAACTACCTCGGACCGGTCACGCTGCTGCGCGTGCTGCTCCCCGCGATGCAGCGAGCCGGTGGCGGCAGCGTCGTGTCGGTGTCATCGGTGATCACCGCGATGCCCGCACCCGGTTGGTCGGTGTACGGCGCGTCGAAGACGGCGATGGATGCCTGGCTTCTCGCCGTGGCTCCCGAGGTCGCGCCCGAAGTGTCGGTGTCGATTGTGCGACTGCCGCTGGTGCGCACGCGCATGAGCGGGGCGACCCCCGCCTATCGCGAGGCACCCGCGATGCGTCCGGTGGATGCCGCGGCACTGGTCGCGCGTGCCGTGGTGACGGGCAGGCGAGTGATCGGCCCGTGGTGGCTGCGCCCGGTGGCAGCGCTGCTCGCGCTCGCGCCCACCGCGCTTGACCGCGTACTTTTGCTGCACGAGCGGCGGATCGAGCGGTGAGCGGCGCGCTGTGGAGGGGGATGCTGCGTCATCCCCTCGCCACGGCCCGGGTGCTGCGCCGCCACGGTGCGACGCTTGCGGGTGCCGTTGCCCTGGCGGCGATACTGACACCCGAGCGCGTCGCCCTGGTGCGCGATGGCGCGACCATCACCTGCCACGAACTGGCGGTGGCCGTGCAGCGAGAGCGGGTGCGACGCGAGCAGCGCGACCCCGCGGGTACGCGCATCGGCGTGCGCTCCGACGACGGCATCCACACGATCGTGCTCGCAGCGGCAGCGATCGGGGCGGGGCTCGACGTGGTCATGCTCGGCCCACGCCTGGCCGAGGCGGATGTCGTGCGCATCATCGCGCGCGAGAGGCTTGTCGCCGTGCTGCGGGCCAGGGACCTCGCCTTTGAGATGGCCGGGGTGGCCGGGATGGCCCGGGTTGCCGACGCGACCGAGGTGCCGCCGTCGACGCGGCGCCCAGGAAGGCTTGGGCTGCTGACCACAGGCACGAGCGGCATCCCGAGAGCCCACGCGCGGGGGAGCGTGTCGCGGCGCGTGCTGCGCTCGCTGCGCGACCTCGATCGCCGAATCGGCTGGCCGCCCGGCCCGGTGCTGGTGCTCGCGCCGGTGGATCACGGGCACGGGCTGAGCGCCGTGCTCTCGGCGCTGCTCGGGGGAAGAACGGCGGTGCTGGCCGCGGGACGCACCCCGGCCGCGCTCGCCGCAGACATCGCGGCCTGGCCGCCCGCGTCGATGACCGGGGTTCCCTTGCGGCTGAACGCGATGATCGAATCGGGGCTGCTCGACGACGCCCCGCTCGCCCGCATCGTCTCGGGCTCTTCGCGGCTCGACGATGCCCTTGCCGCTCGGTTGGCCGAGCGAAGTGGCGCGAGCGTTATCGATTGCCTCGGCACAACCGAGACCGGAACCTTCGCGGTGCGAGAGGGTGCGGGCGTCTTTCGTGCCATCGCCGGGATGCGAGTGCGCATCGACGATCAGGGCATGCTCATGGTGCGCTCGCCCTTCGCGGCCAAGCCCCTGCGCACCGGAGACACGGCGCGCCGGGTTGGTGGCGGCTTCGTTCTCGGCGGGCGTGCCGACGGACTCGTCGATTCGGCGGGTGAGTTGCTGGCGCCCGAGCGGGTGCGCGAGGCGATTCTCGCCATGCCCGGAGTGCGTGATTGCGTCGTGCGCACCGACGCCGACGAGCTGCGCGGCAGCGTGCTCATCGTGTCGGTCGAGGTGGACGATCCCGATCTTGCCGCACCGGGGGCGCTGCGCGAAAGGCTGCTCCCGTCGCTCGGGCGCGCGGGCGTGCCGCAACGTATCGACGTGTCACTCGTGCCGCCTGCGGGGCGCGACTGACGGCAGTCGGCGACGCATTTTCGTTGTGGCGACCACAGATGCAGGGCCGATCAACGGATGCAGGGTCGGATGACGGCGTGTCGCCCTGCATCCGTAGAAACCCCCTGCATCCGTCGAGCTTCGCCGGACAAGGTCTAGCCGGGAGCTATCGAGAGGGATAGAGGGAAATCAGCGGGCGGGGGTATGCGAACGAGGGCGACGACGCGACGACGCGGTGCCCGGCTTGCGGTTCGACGCGCGGTGCGCGTTCGACCGGGGTCGCTGCTGCTGTGGCGGAACGGCGAGCGGTTGCACATGCGGGGCGCGTTCACCGACGAGGGCGTCGACGGCACCCACCTCTGCGGGCTCAAGATCGGCGGTGATGCGGGCCTTGCGCAGCAGTCCCTTGACATCCTGGCGCTGCTCGGGCAGCACCACCGTGACCACGGTTCCGGTAGCGCCCGCGCGAGCCGTGCGGCCAGAGCGGTGCAGATAGGCCTTGTGCTCGACCGGCGGATCGACGTGCACGACGAGATCGACGGCATCCACATGCACACCGCGCGCAGCGACATCGGTGGCCACGAGCACGCGCACGCCCCCCTTAGCGGGGTCGGCTGAGAACGCACCAAGGTTGCGCTCGCGTGCCGACTGCGAGAGATTGCCGTGCAGATCCACGGCCGGGATGCCCGCTGCGGTGAGCTGTTTGGCGAGCTTCTTGGCCTGGTGCTTCGTTCGGGTGAACAGAATGCGGCGCCCGGTGCCCGAGGCGAGTTCGCGCACGAGCGCGGTCTTGGCGGTCGGGTCAGTGACCGTGAGCACACGGTGGCTCATCTCGCCCGCGGGAACGCTGGACTCGTCGACCTCATGGCTGACCGGATTACGCAGAAAGCGCTGGGCGAGCGTGTCGATGCCATTGTCGAGCGTCGCGCTGAACAGCAGACGCTGACCGGTGGCCGGTGTGGCCTTGAGGATTCTGGTGACTCCGGGCAGGAACCCGAGGTCAGCCATGTGGTCGGCTTCATCGAGCACGGTGATCTCGACGGCGTCGAGATGCGCGATGCGCTGCGAGATGAGGTCTTCCAATCGCCCGGGGCAGGCAACGATGATGTCGACTCCCGCGCGCAGGGCGCGCTCTTGGGGGTTCTGGTTGACCCCGCCGAAGATGGTGGCGACCTTCAGGCCGACAGCGTCGGCGAGGGGCGCGATCTCTGCCGCGATCTGGGTGGCCAGTTCACGGGTGGGCGCGAGCACAAGCCCGCGCGGGTGCCCGGGGCGCGTCTGCATCCCGCGATCGGCGAGTCGAGCGACGAGCGGAATCGCGAAGGCGATCGTCTTGCCGCTTCCGGTGCGGCCGCGGCCGAGCAGGTCGCGACCGGCGAGAGCGTCGGGCAGCGTGTCACGCTGAATGGGGAAAGGAGATGTCTTGCCCGTTGCGGCAAGAACAGATGCCAGCGGTGCGGGCACACCAAGATTCATAAAAGTAGTCATAGTTGTATTTCTGTGCAGGCACAGCACGCGTCGCGTGGCTGTGCGGGAAGGTGGGCGACGGCGCGGAATCGCGCATCGTTTCGCCGTGCGAGAAGAGCAGGAACCGGGAATCCGGTGCAAGAGCGTATCGACGACGCCGACGCATCACGAGGTGATGACGTCGCTCGACCATAGCACGCGCGGGCTGTGTGTTCTGTCTGCGCCTCGTCTGTGTCACGCAGAGTGTGCCTTGCGGGATGCCATCGAGTGCGTGCTCGAGCACGCACAGCGACAGCACCTAGGCTGGAAGGCATGGTGCTCGACCTCTCCTTGCCCGCGGCCGAGCTGACCCGGATCATCTGCGACATCCCGAGTGTCTCGGGTGGAGAGGGAGCGCTCGCCGACGAGATCGAGAGAGCGCTCGCCGCCCACCCGCACCTCGAGATCATCCGGCACGGCAACACGGTCGCCGCCCGCACGACGTTGGGCCGTGCGCAGCGCGTGATCATCGCGGGGCACATCGACACGGTGCCGGTCAACGGCAACCTGCCCACACGCCTCGAGAGCGAGGGCGGCGAACACTACCTCTGGGGTCGCGGCACGGTCGACATGAAAGCCGGTGCCGCCGTGCATTTGAAACTTGCCGCAGAGCTCAGCGCCCCCGCCGTCGATGTCACCTGGATCTGGTACGACAACGAAGAGGTCGAAGCCGAGCACAATGGGCTGGGGCTGCTCGCCGAGGCTCACCCCGAGCTGCTTGTCGCAGACTTCGCGATCCTCGGCGAACCCACAAGCGCCGAGGTCGAGGGCGGATGCAACGGCACGCTCCAGGCGACCGTGCGCACGAGGGGCGTGCGTGCGCACAGTGCGCGATCCTGGGTGGGCACGAATGCCATCCACGCCGCCGCCGACATCCTGAGCCGGCTTGAGGGCTATCAGCCGCGCACCGTTCACGTCGATGGGCTCGACTACCGCGAGGGCCTCAACGCGGTTGCGATTCGCGGTGGGGTGGCGGGCAACGTCATCCCGGATCTCTGCGAGATCGTGGTGAACTATCGCTTCGCCCCCGACACCTCGCCCGCGCAGGCGGCTGAGCATGTGCGCGAGCTGTTCACAGATTTCGAGGTCGAGGTCACCGATGCCGCACCAGGCGCACGTCCAGGACTCGACGCGCCGATCGCGCAACGTTTTCTCGCCGCGGTGGGGGCGACTGCACGACCCAAGTACGGGTGGACGGATGTCGCGCGGTTCTCCGCGCTCGGCATCCCCGCGGTCAACTACGGCCCCGGCGACCCGCAACTGGCGCACCACGACGACGAGCGGGTCGCGCTGAGCGAGATCGAAAGAGTGGAGCGGGGGCTTCGGGCATGGCTGATCAACCCCTAACGGCGACGCGGCACCCGATGCCGGTGGCGCTGAAGATCGGGTTGATCTATTTCGCCGCGCGCCTGGTCACCACCGCCTTCTTCTTGACGGCCGCTGACCTTTCCGGCCCCTCTTCGCGATTCGGACGCAGCCCCAGCATCACCGACTTCGTTCTGGGGTGGGATGCCCAGTGGTACTGGCGTATCGCCCATCAGGGGTATCCCATAACGCTGCCCATCGACGAGGTGGGGCATGTCGCCGAGAACGCCTGGGCGTTCATGCCGGTCTTCCCCTACATCGCGCAGGCGGTGGGTCTGCCCTTCGGGGCCTATGGGGCAGGGGCGTTCATCGTCTCGCTCGTGGCGGGATACTTCGCCTGCCTCGCGCTCTATCGTCTGCTGCACTGGCGCATCGACGAGGAGTCCTCTCTCTGGGCCGTCGCCTTCTTCGCCTGTGGTCCGGTCGCGGCGCTCTTTCAGGTGGGCTATGCCGAGACGCTCTTTCTGCTGCTGCTCTTCTTGGCGCTGGATGCGACGGCCCGCGGCCGCTACGCGCTGCTGTACCTCCTCGTGCCGCTGATGGCGTTCACCCGCCCCGGCGTCCTCGCTTTCGCACTCTTTCTGGGGCTCTACGGCATCAGCCGCTGGATGCGACGCCAGCACGACCCGCTGCGGCGCTCGGAAGTCGTGCACATTCTGCTTCTGGGCGCGCTCGCCACGGCGACCGGTTTCGCATGGCAGGTGATCGCGGCTTTGGTCACCGGCAGAGCGGATGCCTACCTTGCCACCGAGCTGGCCTGGCGACGCCACTGGGGAACGGGTGAAGAAGGCTTTGTGCCCTTCGAGGGGTGGATCGAAGCGAGCCACTTCTGGTTCCGGTTCTGGGGCATGCCGGGGTGGCTGGGAGTCGTGGTGCTCGCGATCCTGGTGATGGCGGTCGCGGCTGCGCTGCTGTGGTCGCCGCAGGTGCGGGCGCTGGGGGTTGACATTCGCCTCTGGAGCGCCGCGTACATCCTCTATCTGCTGGCGGTGTTCTTTCCGCAGTCGAGCACCCTGCGTCTGCTCGTGCCGCTCTCGCCGCTGTGGGGAGCGGTCGCTCTTCCTCGCGGGCCGTGGTATCGCTGGGCGGTTCTGCTCGCGTGCCTGTTCTTCCAGTGGATATGGATCTGGCAGCTCTACGCGCTCGGCTATACCTTCTGGCAGGTGCCCTGAGGCGTGCGCGAGGGGATGCCGCAGCATCCCTGAGAACTGCGGTGTCGAAGCCGCACGATAAACTAGACACATAGACCCAGGAAAAGGAGTCACGATGGCAGCGATGAAGCCGAGGACCGGCGACGGACCGATGGAAGCCGTGAAAGAGGGGCGACTCATCATCGTGCGCGTGCCGCTGGAAGGCGGGGGGCGTCTGGTCGTGTCGGTCAACGACGAAGAGGCGAGAGAGTTGCACGGCGTGCTTGCCGCCGTCGTGAACGCTGCCTGATCGATCGAGATTTGGGGCGGTGCGGTCTGCGGACCGGCCGCCCCTTCGTCGTGTTCGGCTTGGCGTCTCGGGGTGCCGGATGCCGGTGCTCAGCGCGTGCTCAGCCCGCGGTGCCGAGGCTGACGAGCTGCAGCAGCCCCTCGCCGGTCGCCGAGAGCGAGGCGACCACCGCGGGCGATTGCGCGGTCTCGTGCACGATCGTGCGATAGGCCGATGTCACGGCATCCCGCTGCACCGGGTCTGCCACCCGGCCCCCGGCGAGCACGCGCGGAACGAGCACCAGGCCGCCCGCGCGCACGAGGCGCAGACCGTGCTCGAGGTATTCGATGACGCTCTCGGGGTCGGCGTCGATGAAGACGATGTCGTAGCTGGCCTCGTTCATGCGCGGCAGAACCTCGGCGGCGCGCCCGGTGATGAGGCGGCTGCGCGTGGCGGGAATCTTCGCCTCGGTGAACGAGGCGCGCGCGGCGGCGAGAAACTCGGGTTCGTTGTCGATGGTGGTGAGCACGGCCTTCGGGGCGCCGTGCAGCATCCACAGCCCTGAGACTCCGGCACCCGTGCCGATCTCGATTATCGAGCCTGCGGCGGATGCGGCAGCGAGCACGGCGATCTGCGCGCCGAGGGCCGCACTGATCGGCATCGCACCGAACTCCTCCGCGCGGACGCGGGCGCGGGCAATGGCCTCGGGCTCGACCGTGGCTTCGCCGATGTAGCGCGAAATGGCTGCCTGCTCGCTCACGGTTCCTCCGAATCGGGGTGGAATCCCCAGCGTACTTCTTTGTTCTGATCGTTTGTCACGAGCGCGAGGGACAGGTGTGGCGAGTAGCCTGGAGACATGATCTTCGGCCTCACCTGGGACAAGCTGCTGCTGATCGGCTTGCTCGCGGCCATCATCATCGGGCCCGATCGCCTGCCCGGTCTGGCTGAGGGCTTCGCGCGCCTGGTTCATCGCGCGGGGGTCTATCTGCGCGGTGCTCGGGAACGTCTGCGCGAAGAAATGGGCGAGGATGTCAGCGACGTCGATTGGCGCAAGCTCGACCCGCGCCAGTACGACCCGCGCCGCATCATCCGCGACGCTCTGCTCGATGACCCAGGGGTCAGTGCGACGGCCCCTGCGGCATCCCGCGCCCCGCAGATCTTCGACGGCGAGGAGCGAGTGCCCTACGATGACGAGGCGACATGAGGGGTGCCCTCGCTAGGCTTGAGGGGTGAAGATCGCACGGTTCAGCCACGCCGACGCCATCAGCTACGGAATCGTCGATGACGGCGAGCTTGTCGTTCTGGCGGGCGACCCGCTGTTCGCGGGTTTCGACACCTCGGGCGAGCGTGTGCCGCTGTCGGATGTCACGCTGCTCGCCCCCGTCATCCCGAGGTCGAAGATCGTGTGCGTGGGCAAGAACTTTCACGAGCACGCTGCCGAGATGGGCGGCGAAGCGCCCGCCGAGCCGCTGCTGTTCTTCAAACCGAACACCGCGGTGATCGGCCCGGGCGATGCCATCGTGCGCCCGCCGCAGTCTTCTGAGACGCACTTCGAGGGCGAGCTGGCGGTCGTGATCGGGCGCATCGCGAAGAACGTGCGCGCGCAGGATGCCGCCGACTACATCTTCGGCTACACCGTCGCCAACGATGTGACCGCCCGCGATCTGCAACGCTCGGACGGGCAGTGGTCGCGCGCCAAGGGCTTTGACACCTTCTGCCCGCTGGGGCCGGTGATCGAGACCGAGTTCGAGTCCGCCTCGGCGACGCTGACCTCGCGGGTCAACGGCGTGGTGCGCCAGAGCGCGCCGCTCAGTGACATGATCCACGATGTGCCCTCGATCATCGAATACGCCTCGGCGGCGTTCACGCTGCTGCCGGGAGATGTGATTCTCACCGGCACCCCCGCGGGCGTCGGTGCCTTCGTGGCGGGGGATGTGCTGGAGGCAGAGGTTTCGGGCATCGGGATTCTGCGCAACCCCGCGCGCGACGCGGCAGCCGCCTCGTGAGCGGCGAGGCGGTTGCTCCCGAGCAGATCGTGCGCCTCCAGGGCCGCACCGTGCGGGTGCTCGCTCTCGGGCAGGTGCTCGGCGGTATCGGTTTCGGGGCGACCGTGTCGCTCGGGGCGTTGTTGGCGGCCGCGGTGTCGGGCGATGATGCGCTCTCGGGTCTGGCGACGGCATCCGTGACGCTGGGTGCGGCGCTTGCCGCCATCCCGCTCGCGCGCTTCGCGAGTCGTTTCGGGCGTCGGCGGTCTTTGACGGCGGGCAACTTTCTGGCGCTTGTCGGTATCACGGTCGTCGTCGCCTCAGCCGCACTGGGGAGTTTCCCCCTGCTGCTGGTGGGCGTCGTCTTCATCGGCATGGGCAATGCGGGCAATCTGCAATCGCGCTTCGCCGCGACCGATCTCGCGAGCGACCGTCATCGTGGGCGCGATCTTTCGGTCGTCGTCTGGTCGACCACGGTGGGAGGCGTAGCTGGCCCCTTCTTGATCACTCCCGGCGAGGCGCTCGGGCAGGCGATCGGGATGCCGGCGCTGACCGGTTCGTTCCTCTTCTCTTTTGTCGCGCAGTCGCTCGCCCTCGTGCTGTATCTGGTGATGCTGCGCCCCGATCCGCTGCTGCTGGCGCAGCGGGTGGCGCGCGGCGCGGTCACGAGTACCGGGCTCGGCGTGGGTGTGGACCGACCGCTGGCCGCGCGCTTCGCCATCTTCGCCGTGGCCGGATCGCACGCGGTCATGGCTTCGGTGATGGCGATGACTCCCGTGCATCTCTCGCATATGGTGCACGCGAGTCACGGTCACGCGACGACGACCACGGATGTGACGCTGCTGGTGGGCATGACCATCGGTCTGCATGTCGCCGGGATGTACGCGCTGTCGCCGGTGTTCGGTGTGCTCGCCGACCGCTGGGGGCGCGTTCGCGTGGTGCTGCTCGGCCAAGGGGTGCTGGCCGCGTCGCTCGCGACGGCGATCTTCGCGGGTGAGAACGAGATCGGCGTGATGGTCGCGCTGATTCTGCTAGGTCTCGGGTGGAGCGCGGCCACCGTCGCGGGGGCGACGCTGCTGACCGAGTCGTCGACGGTGCTGCAGCGTCCGAAGCGGCAGGGCATCAGCGACTCGCTGATGAGCCTGAGCGCGGCGGTGGGGGCGGCTCTGGCCGGGGTGGTGCTGGCCTCGTTCGGATACGGCGGGCTTGCGCTTGCGGCATCCGTCGTCGTGGTGCTGATCGTGGTGCTCTCACCGCTCGCACGCAGCGGCAAGTGACCGTTCACGCCCGCCTCTAGACTGAGAGGGCTATGGCTACCGTTGACCCCCGCACGACGACCGCGACCGGCCCCGATGTGCGCGTGCGTTTCTGCCCTTCGCCTACCGGCTTGCCGCATGTCGGTCTCGTGCGCACGGCCCTGTTCAACTGGGCCTATGCGCGTCACCACGGCGGCACGATGGTGTTCCGCATCGAAGACACGGATGCCGCGCGCGACAGCGAAGAGAGCTACGCGCAGCTTCTCGACGCACTGCGGTGGCTCAGAATCGACTGGGACGAGGGCGTCGAGGTGGGTGGCCCTCACGCACCCTATCGGCAGTCGGAGCGCCATGAGATCTATCGCGAGGTGCTGGCGAAGCTGATGGCGACGGGCCTGGTCTATGAGAGCTTCTCGACGGCTGAAGAGATCGATGCGCGCAATGAGGCGGCGGGGCGGGCGAAGCAACTCGGCTATGACAATTTCGACCGTGATCTGACGGAGGAGCAGCGCGCGGCATACCGGGCCGAGGGGCGCGAGCCGGCGCTGCGTGTGCGTGTGCCCGACCAGGAGCTGAGTTATGTGGATCTGATTCGCGGCGAGGTGACGTTTCCGGCGGGGTCGTTTCCGGATTTTGTGATCTTTCGGGGCGGCGGCGTCCCGCTGTATACCTTTGTGAATCCCGTGGATGACGCGCTCATGGGCATCACGCATGTGCTGCGAGGTGAAGATCTCATGCCCTCGACCGCGCGGCAGTTGGCGCTGTATCACGCGCTGATCGAGGCGGGTGTGACCTCGTTCGTGCCGCGCTTCGGGCATATGCCGTTGGTGTTGGGGGATGGCACGAAGAAGCTGTCGAAGCGCGACCCTCGGGCTGATCTGTTTCTGCACCGCGAGCGGGGGATGATTCCCGAGGGGCTGCTCAACTATCTGGCGCTGCTCGGGTGGTCGATCGGGCCGGATCGCGATGTGTTCTCGCTCGACGAGTTCGTCGCGGCCTTCGATATCGAGGACGTCAACCCGAACCCGGCGCGCTTCGATCAGAAGAAGGCCGAGTCGATCAACGGCGATCACATTCGGATGCTGTCTTCCGCTGAGTTCGCGTCGCGGGTCGTGCCCTATCTGCAGGCGGCCGGGGTCGTCTCTTCGCCGATGACGGCGACGGAGGAGGCGCTGGTGGCGGCGGTGGCTCCGCTCGTGCAGGAGCGCGTGCCGCTGCTGGGTGATGTGCCGGGCATGGTCGGGTTCTTGTTCGCGTCGTCGGTGTCATATGACGAGGATGCTCTGGCTTCTTTGCCCGAGAACGCGGGCGAGGTGCTGGAGGCGTGTGTGGCGGCTCTGGGGTCGCTTGATGCGTTCACGGCCAGCGCGGTGCAAGAGGTGCTGTCATCGGCGCTGGTCGAGGGGATGGGGCTGAAACCTCGCGTGGCCTTCGGACCGCCGCGGGTGGCGATCACCGGTAGGCGGGTCTCGCCACCGCTGTTCGAATCGATGGAGTTGCTTGGTCGCGAGCAGTCGCTTGCGCGCTTGCGGGCGCTGGGGGAGAAGCTCGGCGGCTGAGGCGTGAGGCGTCGGTGAGGCTTCACGCTTCTGATTCGCGGCGTGTCTACGCCGGGCTCTTGTGGTGATTTCGCGGGGCTCTGGCGGAGTTCTTGTGGTGTTCTCGCCGCGCGTCGCACGTTTCGCGAGCCTCGCTCGGGTCGGGTAGACTAGACCCTCGGTGCACGGCTTCGGCTGTTGCCCTTGGGGTATGGTGTAATTGGCAACACGGCTGATTCTGGTTCAGTTGTTCTTGGTTCGAGTCCAGGTACCCCAGCCATACGAGCTCGGCTCACCGCGGACGATCTGTGGTCTGCGAGGAACCCGCGTGATCCCCGACTTCTTCACCCCTCGACCCGAGTGGTCGGATCGGATCGAGCAGATCATCGAGCTTCTCGGGCGTGTCAGCGCGCTGGAAGAGTTCGCTGACGGAGGGCTCGAGCTTCGTCGCACGAGCCGTATCGGGGCTGTGCATTCCTCTGCGGCGATCGAAGGAAACACGCTTACGCTCAGCCAGGTGGCGGATCTCGCGGTTGGCACGCCAGTCTTTGCCGATCCCCGTGCGGTGCGAGAGGTGGAGAACGCGCTCGCTGCCTATGATGCGATGCCCTCACTCGATCCTTGGAGCGTGGACGACTTTTTGCGCGCCCACAGCCTGCTCACAACCGGGCTCGTCTCCGAGTCGGGCATGTTCCGAACGATTGATGTCGAAATCGTGGGAGCCGGCGGGGTCGTGTTGCACACCGGCTCGGCTGCGCCGAAGGTTCCGCGTCTGGTGGGGGAGTTGTTCGAGTGGGCTCATAGCTCAAGTGATCATCCGCTCGTCGTGTCGAGCGCGGCGCACTTCCTGATCGAACATATCCACCCGTTCCGAGACGGCAACGGTCGCATCGGTCGGCTATGGCAGACGCTCATTCTGAGCAAGTGGCGCCCGGTGTTCGCATGGATGCCGACGGAGACGCTCATCCGAAAGCACCAGTCTGGGTACTACGTGGCGCTGCAGGAGTCTCGCCATCCCGAGATCGACGCGGCTGTCTTCATCGACTTCATGCTGGAGATCATCACCGAGTCGCTCATCGACTATGAGGCACGTGCAAAGGCTGATGTCGGAACAAATGTCGGAAGTAATGTCGGAAATAATCTCAGATCTGGCGAAGCGATCATTGCTCTCCTGCGGGCGGAGCCGACGCTGAGCGCCGCGGCGATCGCTATGCGGCTTGGCAAGAGCGCACGCACGATCGAGCGCCACATGGTCGAGCTCAAGGCGGCGGGGCGCCTGCACCACGAGGGGCCGCTCAAAGGCGGGCACTGGGTCGTCACTGGGTAGTGGCTTCGTCGTGTGTCGCTCCGTCTGGTCAGCCGCGACGGTTCAACGGAGATCTCGGGCCTCGCCGCCATCTCGAGCGCTCTTTCCATTCGGCGACCTTTTGCGCACCCGCTGTCGGAACTCGGGTTCTCGAGTCGCCGCCCCCAGCGATCAGTTACTCCCCACGAGGGCATCCCGCCCAGTGCCGTAAGAACTGCATGAGTACGCGGATCGAGTAGCTTTGCGCGGCGCTGCCCGAAAAACCGGGTCAAGCTCCATACACGCAAGGCTGTCGAGGTTCTTTGATCCCAGCATCGCAACCACCCGCGCACGCCGACCTGCCGATTGCGAACAACCACCCCAGATTCAAGGGAATATCACTGCCTTTATGGCGGGGTCGTCCAAGTAGGTTTCGGGTGTGAGCTTCACGAGAGAGCCGTCCGGAAACCCGATCACACGTAGACGTGCGTCTGACTTGACAGCCTTCGCCCATGCGCGGTGAAGCGTGGGGATAAAGGTGCGAATTGGAACGAGGTGGTGGTGACCTCTGCCTTCTTCTATTAATATGCGGATGACCGGAGCACTTACGTAAAAGGTGCGAAAGATCACGTCGCCATACATCTGAAGCAGCCCTTGCATATCTACCTGACGGGCGTTGGCGAGCACAGCAATGAGGTCGAGGTTGCCGCAAAAGTCCCGGATAGCAGCTATTTCATCATCTTCCCAAGTTGCACACTCCGTGCGACCATGCTCGGCTAGATCGTAGAGCGCCTTTCTCTGTTCGCGCATCTTTTCGGTTTTAAAGACCCGCGCAACTTCCAAAAAGAACTCAATTCGAGTACGCCGGTCCGTTGCTGCGGAGGTGATCATAGCAACCAGGATGCTGCAAGCAGCCAGTGTCACCGTTACGCCTGCTGCAACCCCGGAGCCCACGACCACCTCAGTCACGTTGGTCTGAAACGCGACAGACCAGCTCGTCGCGATGCCAACCGACGATCCCACAGCTAACGCAATACAGAACCAGCCAATTATACCAACGCGTGTCATTCTTGAGAATGTAGCAGTTCACCGTGCCGAAGTTAAGAGTCCCCAGGTTCTAATTGGAGGTGTCGGTAGAATGACAGGAGAAGAGGCCCGAGCAATGCCGAGGAGGTGGGAGTCGTGGCTGTCCGCACTGTGAACAAGGACGCACTACATTGCGCCGTCGCACGTTCCACGAAGGCATCCACCCAGCTTGAACGTCGCACCGTGCCTGCGGGATTCGTCCGCTCGGAGCGCGTCGAGCGGTTCCTGGCTGAGCGTCGCAAGCGGGGCTGATGTCTCTGACACCGGGCTACGTCGAGACCCCACTGAGCCAGCGCCCACCACGGCCTCACGTGCGCCAGAATAGAGCGGACGCAAGGAGTGCCAATTGACCAGTGCAACAACCGAGCCCCGCCGATGGCGCAGCATCCTCTCGGGCATCCTCATCGTCACCGCCCTCGTGCTCACGCCCGTCGCGGCCTTCGCCTCGTGGGGGCGCGTGCAACTCGTTGACACCGACCGCTTCGTGGCGACCTTCGCGCCTCTTGCCAACGACCCCGCCGTGCAAGAACTCATCGCCGACGAGGCGACCGATGCTATCCTCGCGAAGCTCGACATCGAGGCGATGGTGGGAGAACTCTTCGATGGAACGGGCAGCATCACCCTGCCTCCGGGCGCGATCATCGCGCTGCAAAGCCTCGCCGTGCAGGGCGTCGAATCGCTGGTCGGCAACGCCACCACCCGCGTTGTGGCATCCCCAGCCTTTGCCCGCACCTTCGAAACCGCGCTGCGCGTCACCCACCACCGCACCACCTCGCTCATCCAAGGCGGCGACGCCGGGCTGGTGAACCTCGACGACGACGGTGTGATCGCCATCGACGTCGGCTTCGTCGTCGACGAAGTGCGCGCCTCACTCACCGAGCGCGGAGTGGCCCTCGCGCGCTTCATTCCCGAGGTCAGCCGCAGCATCCCCCTCGTGCAAGCCGACGCCCTCACCCTCGTGCGCACCGCCTACAACACCGCAGCCGCCGTCGGCTACTGGCTGCCGCTGCTCGTGCTCGCCCTCATGGGCGCGGGCATCGCGCTCGCCCTCGACCGACGCCGCGCGCTCGTGCGCACCGGCATCGCCACCGCCATCGTGCTCGGGGTGGTTCTTGTCGGCATCGCCATCGGCGGGATGGTCATCGTCGGTGCTCTTCGCGCGCTGTTCATCCCCCCGGATGCCATCACCGCCATCTACAACCAAGTCACCGCCGATCTGCGCGCCACCCTCATCGCCCTGCTCGTGCTCTCGGCCCTGGTCGCGATCGCCGCGTGGCTGACCGGAACCAGCGGGCGCGCCACCGCCGCACGCACCACGCTCGAGCGCGGCTTTGCCTCCACGCGCACGGTCGCCGACGATCGCGGTCTCGGCACGGGTGCCTTCGGAATCGTCGTGCAGCGGTGGCGCGGCGTTATCCTCACACTTGGCCTCGCACTCACCATCTCCGGACTGCTGCTGCTCAGACCCATCACCTTCTGGGGAGTTGTCGGGATCGTGGCGGCGTTCCTCGTCTTCGCCGTGGCCGTCGAGGTGCTGCGGCGCCCCGAGGTGACAACGCCCGAGCCCGCAGCGCCGATCGCTTCCGCGGCGCGAAAGAGCACGGCGACGAAAGCCTGACAGCGGTCGAACGCGGCGGTCAGACCTCGATGCTGTCGCCGGCCTTGAGAAGGTGATAGCGACCGCCACCCTGCTCGGTCGCCCACGCTAAACGCCCGTGGTGCATGGCGAGCCCGGCATCCGACAGTGTCATATCGTGCGTGCCAAAAGCCTGGCGCGGCGCGACCGCCAGAACGAAGTCGATCGCGTCACCGATGCGCAACCACGGCGCGCCGATCGGCGCGGCCAAGACCTCGACGGCCACCCCCTCGGGCACGGCATAAGAGTCGCCCGGATAGTAGAGGGTGTCATCCACCAGCACACCGACGTTGTCGATCACCGGAATCGACGAGTGAATCACCTCGTGCCGCCCGCCGAAGAAGCGCAATGCGAACCCGCCCGCGACGACCCGGTCTCCGGGCGCGACCTCGGTGATCGCATAGTCGGCAGCCGCCCGCGCAACACCGGCGGGTGCGAAAATCGGGATGCCAGGCGCCTCTGCCAGCAGCCTGTCAAGATGCGCGGGGGTCCAGTGGTCGCCGTGTTCGTGCGTCACAACAATGCCGACGAGGTGTGGCACATCACTCAGGGGAGCAGTGAAGCTACCCGGGTCGATGATGAGGGTGTGGCCGTGGGCATCGATGCGCAGCGCGGCGTGCTCGTGCCGGGTGATTTTCATGCCTTGAGTCAACCGCGTCGCGGGCTCTCTCGCAACAAAACTGCGCAGCCGGCCGCGGTCGCGCATGATTTGTCGAGGCCTATTGCGACATGGCATACTTGGAGGGTTGTACGAGGCCCCATCGTATAGCGGCCTAGTACGCCGCCCTCTCACGGCGGTAACGCGGGTTCGAATCCCGCTGGGGTCACCAACAGAAAACCCCCGGTCAGCCGGGGGTTTTCTTGTTCCTGCCGAAAGGCTCGAACGGGCGCTATGCCGCTTTTGGCAACAGATTGGCAACATCTGATTGCATGGCCGCGAGGTTCAGCGCCGTGGCAACACCGTCCAGGTCGTCATCGAACAGGTCGGCGTACACGTCGAGGGTCACCGCGGCCGAGGCGTGCCCGAGCATCCGCTGGACGGCCTTCACGTTCGCGCCGGCGCTGACGGCGAGCGAGGCAGCGGTGTGCCGCAGCTCGTGCGGGGTGAGGCCCTTGATCCCGACCGCCTCGGCCGCGGTGTCGAACCAGCCGACCCGGTAGACGTGGTTGCGAAGTCAGGTGCCGGTGCGGATGCCGTAGAACACCGGGGCGTAGGCCGGGCGCCCGGCGATCTGCGCGCGGAGCAGCCCGACGAGGAACGCCGGGATCGGGATACTGCGGTGCTCGTAGT
>CAZHIU010000001.1:0-106292 GCA_964532555.1 uncultured Microbacterium sp. | reverse complement strand
CTCGCCCAGGGTTCGACGATTCTCGACCTCGCCCTCGCCGAGACGAAGGCCGCGGGAACGACGGCTCTTGCGGGGGCCGAGGCTTTTCTTCTGCACGACACCTATGGCTTTCCGATCGATCTGACGCTCGAGATCGCCGAAGAGGCGGGGCTCGCCGTTGATCGTGTCGCATTCGACACGCTGATGCAGGAGCAGCGTTCGCGCGCGAAGGCGGATGCGAGCAGCCGCAAGCGCCAGTTGGCGGACGTATCGGTCTACCGAGACTTCCGCGCGCACGGTGAGACGGTCTTCCTGGGCTATGAGCAGCTCGAAACGCCGTCTCGCGTGCTCGGTATTCTGGTCGACGGTCAGCCCGTGAAGAAGGCCGTCGCCGGGCAGCTCGCCGAGGTGATTCTCGCGGAGACGACGCTGTATGCCGAGTCCGGCGGGCAGGTAGCCGACAAGGGCACGATCACGGGCAGCGGCTTCGAGCTTGATGTGCTCGATGTGCAGAAACCCGTCGCGGGACTGATCAGCCATAGTGTCGAGGTCACCCGTGGTGAGGTCGCTCTCGATGATCCTGCGAGGACGATCGTGGATGAGGCATCGCGCCGTGCCGCGCGTCAGGCGCACTCGGCCACGCACCTCGTGCACGCGGCTTTGCGCGACACGCTCGGTCCATCGGCGCGTCAGGCGGGCTCGCTCAATCGCCCGGGCTATCTTCGTTTCGATTTTTCTTGGGGGCAGGCGCTCTCAACCGAGACGCGGTCTGAGATCGAAGAGATCGCAAACCGCGCGGTGGGTGAGGCTCTCGAAGTGACCACTCGCGTGTTGAGCCTTGACGAAGCGAAGGATGCCGGTGCGATAGCGCTCTTCGGCGAGAAGTACGGCGACCTCGTGCGCATGGTCGACATCGGCGGCCCGTGGTCAAGAGAACTCTGCGCGGGCACGCATGTGGACTCGAGCGCCGAAGTGGGGCTCGTCAGTGTCGTCGCCGAGTCGTCGATCGGCGCCTCGAATAGACGCATCGAAGCGCTCGTGGGGCACGAGGCCTTCCGTTCCTTCGCCGCCGAGCGGGCGCTCGTTTCTGAGCTGACCGCCGCGTTGAAAACTCCGCGGGAGCAGCTCGCGGCACGCGTCGGCGAGCTCGCCGCCAACCTCAAAGCCGCGCAGAAGCGGATCGCCCAGTTGGAGTCCGCGCAGCGCGAAGGAGAAGTGCCGGCAATCGTCGCCTCGGCAGCGATGCAGGGCCACTACCGGATGGCGAGCGCCAACGTCGGCGAGGTCTCCTCTGCCGACGACATCCGCACGATTGCGCTGAGTGTGCGCGAGCGTCTCGGCAGCGATGCGGCGATCGTCGTGATCGGAGGCATCGTCAAAGAGCGGCCACTCGTCGTCGTGGCGAGCAACGAAGCCGCGCGCGCGGCGGGGGCAAAGGCGGGCGCGCTGGCGGTTGTCGCCGCCACGGTGCTCGGTGGGGGTGGCGGCGGACGCGACGATGTCGCGCAAGGCGGCGGCATCGATCCTGCGGCGCTCACGGCCGCACTCGAGGCGGTCGCAACGGAGCTGCGCGGCGCGTGAGTGTCTTTCGTGGCGGCGTGCGGCTCGGCATTGATGTCGGAACGGCACGCGTCGGTGTCGCCCGGTGCGATCCTGAGGGTCTTCTCGCGGTGCCCGTTGAGACGATTCCGCGCGACGAGGCCACCGCGGAGCGCGTCGTGGCGCTCTGCATCGAACACGCGGCAATGGAGATCGTCGTCGGTCTTCCGATGAACCTGCGCGGTGTCGACACCGCATCCACGCGCGACGCCCGCGACTTTGCTCTCGAGCTCGCGCGACGCGGCGACACCCCCGTGCGCCTCGTCGACGAACGTCTCAGCACCGTTTCGGCCCATGCGGCGCTGAGACGTTCTGGTCGTTCACAGCGTGCGTCTCGTAACATTGTGGATCAGGTGGCTGCGGTTGTACTCCTGCAGCACGCGATCGACACAGAGAAGAGCAGCGGTATCCCACCGGGGGTGCGCATCCACCTCGATGAGGAGTCCTACTGACGATGCCCGAGAACTTGCAGCCAGATCACGAAGATGACCAGACTACGTCTGATCCGTTCCAGGAACTCCTGGCGCAGGCGAGCCAGTCGGCGCCCATGACGAGGCGCGAGGCGCGGGAGGCGGCCGCCAGGGCCGCTGCCGAAGCGGCGGGAGCGCAGGCGGCACCGAACCCCCGGGGGTACGATGCCGGTTCACCGCTCGAGTCAGCGCCAATCAACGCGCGGGCATCGTTTGCGACGCCGGTCAGCGCGCAGGCTGCCATGGAAGGCACGCCCGCGCAGCGGAGCGCGCCGGATGTTGCTCCGAGCGGTCTGGACGACATCTTCGAAGGCACCTCGCGAAAGCAGGCGGCATCGGATGCAGGTCACGGCGCGCCCCCGAAGAAGAAGAAGCGTCGGGGATGCCTCACCGCCTTCATCATCGTCTTGCTCATTCTCGGCGGTGCCGCAGCGGCGGGCGTGTGGGTGTGGGACAACTACGGCGAGCGCATCCGCGAAGAACTGGGGTGGGCAGAATCCAAGGACTGGGAGCCGGGACAGCCGGGCGATCCCGTGCTGGTGACGGTGCGCGCCGGTGACACCGGAAGCGCTATTTCCACGACGCTCTTTGAAGCGGGAGTCACCAAGACCGACCGCGCTTTCTACAACATGATGGTCAAAGAGCAACTCGAGGTCAATTTCTATCCCGGCGTATACGAGCTGTACGCGCGCTTGTCTTCGACCGAAGCACTGGAGCTTCTACAAGACCCTTCGCGAAAGATCGAATACTCCGTGCTGCTGCGCGAGGGTCTCACAATGAACCGCTCGCTGGAGATCATCGCCGATGCGCTCGGTTTCGATGTGAACGAGCTGCACCATGCGGTCTCTGACCCGACGCTCTATGGCGTCGATGCGCTCTCGCTGGAGGGCTGGATCTTCCCCGCCATGTACACCTTCGATCCCGGGGTCACCCCAGAAGAGGTGATCGCGCGGATGGTGGCTCGCACAAGGGAGTCGTTGGCAAAGGCGGGCGTTTCGGATGAGGAAGCCCACGAGATTCTGACGATCGCCTCGATCATTCAGCGTGAGGCACGATTCGACACCGACTTTTTCAAGGTGTCGCGGGTGATCCAGAACCGCCTAATACCGGGCAACAAAGAGACCTTCGGGCTTTTGCAGATGGACTCGACCGCAAAATACGGTGTGGGCGAGCTCGACAGCGGATCGCTCGACGTGTCACTCAAGGCGCAGCGCGACGACAACCCCTGGAACACCTATCGCTATCCGGGTCTTCCCATCGGACCGATCGCGAACTCCGGCGACCTCGCGATCGACGCGGCGAAGCATCCGGTCGACGGGCCGTGGTTGTACTTTGTCACGACCGATCCGAAAGTCGGAACGACCGTGTTCACCGAAACCTATCGCCAGCACCTCGTGCAGGTCGATGTGTGGCGCAAGTGGTGTCGCGCAAACCCCGATTACCCCTGCTAAGCACATGAGGGTGAAACTGGAGGTGTGGGGCGACCCCATCGACCACAGCTTGTCACCCGCACTGCACAGCGCCGCGTACGCGCATCTCGGGCTCGATTGGAGCTTTTCCCGACGGCAAGTGGCCGAGAACGAGATGAATGCCGCACTCGACGCCCTGGATGGCGCGTGTCGGGGCCTTGCTCTGACGATGCCGTTGAAACGCGCCGCCTTTCGCGTGGCGCATACGCACGACCGCTACGCTCTCGCCACCGGAGTGGTCAACACCCTTCTTCGGGGTGATGCCCGACACGGTTTTAACAGCGATGTGGGAGGCATCGTCGACGCATTTCGCGAGCATGGGGTAGACGGCCTCGACGCCGTGCGGATTCTCGGCGCGGGCGCGACAGCCGCATCTGCAGTCGTTGCCGCTGCGGAGTTGGGCGCGCGTCGCATCGAACTGAGGGCACGGCGCCCCGAGAGCGCCTCGGCGCACGTGCTCATCGGTGAGGCGCGGGGTGTGGAGGTTGTTGCCGCATCGTTCGAGGGCGCTCTGAGCAGTGTGGATGCCACGATTTCGACGCTTCCCGCGGGCGCGGAGCTGCCCGAGGGGGTGGGGCGGCACCTGTCCGCCTTCGGCGGCGTGCTCCTGGATGTCGCCTACGCGCCATGGCCCTCGGCCATGGCCGCCGCGTGGAGCCCGGGGGCCGTCATTTCCGGCATCGACATGCTGCTGCATCAGGCCGTACGCCAAGTGCGGATCTTCGTGCAGGGTGATCCCGAGGCTGAGCTTCCCGATGAGCCGCTGATGATCACGCGGATGCGTGAAGCGCTCGTGGGAGACTAGGAGGATGCTCCGCATCCTCACCGCGGGTGAGTCACACGGCCCCGAGCTTGTCGCCATCATCGAGGGCATGCCCGCGGGCGTGCCGATCTCACGGCAGGCGATCGCAGCGGACCTTGCCCGCAGGCGTCTCGGCTATGGCCGCGGCGCGCGAATGGCTTTCGAAGAGGATGAACTCACCATCTCGGCCGGGGTGCGGCACGGCCTGAGTATCGGCAGCCCCATCGCCGTGCGCATCGCCAACAGCGAGTGGCCGAAGTGGACAGAGGTGATGAGTGCCGAGGCGATTGCCCCCTCTTCCGCAGACAGCGGGAGGGGCGCACCACTCACTCGCCCCCGGCCCGGTCACGCCGATCTCGTGGGAATGCAGAAGTACGGCTTTGACGACGCACGACCGGTGCTGGAAAGAGCGAGCGCGAGAGAGACCGCGGCGCGGGTGGCGCTGGGCGCGCTCGCCCGAGCTTTTCTTGGCGAACTGGGAATCCGACTTGTGAGCCATACGGTGTCGATCGGGTCTGTGGAGGTTCCCGCCAGTGCACCGCTGCCCGCGGCGGATGACGTTCCCGCACTCGATGCGGATCGGCTGCGTTGCTTTCATCCCGAGAGTTCTGAGCGCATGATCGCAGAGATCGAGGATGCGAAAACGCGTGGCGACACCCTTGGCGGCATCGTTGAGGTGCTGGCTTACGGGCTTCCCCCCGGCCTCGGCTCGCATGTGCACTGGGACCGCAAACTTGACGGACGCCTCGCTCAGGCGCTCATGAGCATTCCGGCGATAAAGGGTGTCGAGATCGGCGACGGCTTCGCCTCCACCCGGCGCCGTGGCTCACTCGCGCACGACGAGCTCTTCGCCTCGCAGGGCGGAATCACTCGAGGAAGCGACCGCGCCGGAGGCACCGAGGGCGGAATGTCGACCGGCACTCTCTTGCGCGTGCGCGCGGGGATGAAGCCGATTTCGACGGTGCCGCGGGCTTTGCGCACCGTGGATGTCTCGACCGGCGAGACCGCGACTGCCCACCACCAACGCTCGGATGTGTGTGCGGTGCCCGCCGCGGGGGTCGTGGCGGAGGCCGTCGTGGCGCTGACGCTCGCCGACAGCGTCTTGGAGAAGTTCGGCGGCGACAGCGTTGCCGAGACGCGCCGCAATCTCGACAGCTATCTGGCCGCGATGCCGGCGACGCTCCGCTCGAGTTCGGTCGCTGACCCGAGCATCGCCGCGCGGAGCAATGATCGTGACCATGATCGAGGCTGAACGATCCTTGGTTCTCGTAGGACCCATGGCGGCGGGAAAAAGCAGTGTGGGCCGTTCGGTCGCGCGGATGCTGGGGCTGCCTTTCCGCGACAGCGATCGAAGGATCGCCGCCGTGCACGGCCCGATCCCGAGCATCTTCGCTGAGCACGGCGAAGAGCACTTTCGAAGGGTGGAGAGCGCGGTGATCGCTGCGCTTCTCGAAGAACCCGGGGTGCTCGCACTCGGCGGCGGCGCCATTGTCGACCCGCACACGCGGGCGAAGCTCGCCGGGCATCCGGTGGTCTACCTTTCGGTGTCGCCCGAGGTCGTGGCCTCGCGACTGCGCGGTAGCGGGCGACCCCTGCTGATCGGTGAGGACGAGCCCCTGGTGCACTGGCAGCGCATCTATGAACAGCGGCGTGCCTGGTACGAAGAAGTGGCCGATGTGAGCTTCGATACCTCGCACGGTCCGATGCGTCGTGTCGCCGAGCGTGTCGCGGAATGGGCGAGAGGGCAGATGCGATGAACAGCGCAACAACCACGATCAGTGTGACGGGGACGGCGAGCTACGACATCCTCGTGGCTCGCGGCATCCTCGATCAGGTCTCTGCGGCACTGGCTCAGGGTGTGCGCAAAGTGCTCGTCGTGCATCCGCCCAGCCTGAGCGAGCGTGCGGCGCAATTGCGAGAACGGCTCCGTGCCGACACCAGCAACGGGCCGCGCGAAGTGCTGCTGGCGGAGATCCCGGATGCCGAGCAGGGCAAGCGCATCGAGGTCGCCGCTTTCTGCTGGCAGGTGATGGGCCAGGCCGACTTCACACGCAGCGATGCCGTGGTCGGCTATGGCGGGGGAGCGGTGACCGATCTCGCGGGTTTCGTCGCCGCGAACTGGCTGCGCGGAGTGCAGCTTGTGCAGGTGCCGACGACCGTGCTCGCGCTCGTGGATGCGTCCATCGGAGGAAAGACCGCGATCAACACCGCCGAGGGCAAGAATCTCGTAGGCGCCTTTTGGGCGCCGAGCGCCGTGATCGGCGACCTCGACGAACTGGCGAGCCTCAGCTCTCACGAGGCGACAGCCGGCTTCGCTGAGGTCGTGAAGGCGGGATTCATCGCCGCGCCGGAGATTCTCGAGATCATCGAGCGCGATCCCGCGCGCGCGATCGATACGAGCACGGCGGAGTTCCGTCTCGCCGTCGAGAGGGCAATCGAGGTGAAAGCACGCGTGGTCTCGGCGGATTTCCGTGAGAGCGGACAGCGCGAGATGCTCAACTACGGCCACACTCTCGGCCATGCGATCGAGCACGCCGAGCGCTACCGTTGGCGCCATGGCGCGGCGGTCTCGATCGGCATGGTCTTCGCCGCCGAGCTCTCACGTTTAGCGGGGCGGTTGGCTGACGACACGGCGAACCGGCATCGTGCGATTCTGCAGTCGCTCGGCCTTCCGACCGAATATCGCGGGGGTGCCTGGAATCAGCTTCTTGCGACCATGCAACGCGACAAGAAAAGTCGCGGAGGGATGCTGCGCTTCGTCGTGCTCGACGAGATCGCCAAGCCCACCATCCTGCACGCGCCCGATGAGTCGCTTCTCTTTGCCGCCTATCAGGAGATCGCCAAATGACCCTTCACGTGCGTCGTGTCGGCGCCGAGGAGTGGCAGCGCGTGCGTGAGCTGCGCCTAGATGCGCTGCAAGACCCGGATGCCGCCATCGCCTTTCTGGATACGCACGACAACGCACTCCAGCGACCCGCAGCATTCTGGCAAGAGCGCACGGTCGGAGCGGCCACGAGTGACACGAGTGCGCAGTTTGTTGCCGAAGAGGGTGCCGAGTGGCTCGGCACGGCGACCGTGCTGCGACGTGACGCCGGGCACATCGACCATCACGGCGTGATGCTGCCGCACCCGCGCAGCGATGTCGTCGGCGTCTATGTCAGGCCCTCGGCACGGGGCAGGGGAGTCATCAACGCCCTGCTCGCGGCCGCAGCGTCATGGGCACGATCCCTCGGCGACGATGCGCTCCTTCTCGACGTGCATGCCGACAACGCGCGCGCCCAGGCAGCGTACCGAAGGGCGGGTTTCACCCTGACCGGGCATAACTTCACCTCGGTGATCGGCGACGAGGTCGAAATGCGCTGGCCTCTGAGCGACGCCGGCGATAGCGATAGAGTGCCGTCGTGAGCATCCCTCGCCTTCTCTTGGTCAACGGGCCGAATCTGAACCTGCTCGGCACGCGGGAGCCGGAGATCTACGGTACGGCGACGCTGGCCGAAGTGGAGCGGCTGGCGGCGAGCGCCGCAGCGACGGCAGGCTACGAGTTGCGCTCGGTGCAGAGCAATCACGAGGGTGTGCTGATCGACGCGATCCACGCCGCACGCGAGGACTGTGCCGCGATCGTCATCAACCCCGGCGGACTCGGCCACACCTCGGTTGTGCTGCGCGACGCACTCTCGGGGGTCGCTCTGCCCTTCGCGGAAGTGCATATCTCGGATGTCTACACCCGCGAGGAGTTCCGGCATGACTCCTATTTGAGCGACATCGCCGCAGTGCGCGTGCGGGGTGAGGGCGTGCAGGGCTACGCACGGGCGATTCGAGAACTGATCGCACTCATCCCGTAGAATCAGGGGGTCCCCGCGCCTAAGTGTTATGACGGCGTGGCGCCTGAGCAGAGTAAGGAATCCCGCATGGCATCCACCGCAGACATCCGAAACGGCGTCGTCCTCAACCTCGAAGGACAACTCTGGAGCGTGGTGGAGTTCCAGCACGTCAAGCCCGGCAAGGGTGGCGCGTTCGTGCGCACCAAGCTCAAGAACGTCATCACCGGCCGCACGAACGACAAGACCTTCAACGCGGGGGCCAAGATCGAGATCGAGAACGTCGATCGCCGTGACTTCGCCTATCTCTACAACGACGGCGAAGGCTTCGTCTTCATGGATCAGAGCGATTACGACCAGTTGACGATGTCGGCCGAGCAGGTGGGCGACGCCAAGAACTTCCTTCTGGAGAACCAGCAGGTAACCATCGCGCTGCACAACGGCAGCCCCCTCTACATCGACCTGCCGGCGTCCGTCGTGCTCGAGATCACCTACACCGAGCCGGGGCTTCAGGGGGACCGCTCCTCGGCCGGCACCAAACCGGCGACCGTTGAAACCGGGTATGAGATCCAGGTGCCCTTGTTTCTCGAAACCGGCACCAAGGTCAAGGTGGACACCCGTACCGGCGACTACCTCGGCCGTGTGAATTGATCGACCGCGTATCGTGAGCGCCCGCAGCAAGGCGCGCAAGCGCGCCCTCGACATTCTCTTCTCGGCGGACGTGCGTGGCGAAGAGGTCGCGGTGGCCCTCGCGGCAGAGGCCACGCGCGCGGCCGCGGAGCCGGCCCGCGAAGCATCCTGGCTCTATGCCCGTGAGATCGTGGACGGCGTGATCGATCACGGCGAAGAGATCGACGAGCAGATACGCACCCACAGCCGTGACTGGAAGCTGGAGCGGATGCCGGCGGTCGATCGCGCCGTACTGCGGATTGCGACATGGGAGCTGCTCCACAATGCAGAGGTGCCCACGGCGGTGGCAATCGACGAGGCGGTGGAGCTCGTCAAGGAGTTCTCGACCGAAGAGTCGGGCTCTTTCGTGCACGGTGTGCTGGCGAGGATCGCCCGCGCCGTCTGACGCTGTTTTTGCACGGCCTGTCCGAGGGATTCCTTCAGCGTGCGCCGATAGACTGGCGCGGTACACAGAAGGGGAGCGGGAATAGTGAGGATTACCGGGCTCGGGCACGCCGGGATGTTCATAGAGACAGCCGAGGGAAACATCATCTGTGACCCGGTGATCGGTCCCTCGTTCTTCGGTTCGTGGTTCCCCTTTCCTGACAACAGAGGCCTGGACTGGGAGCGGTTCGGCCGAGAAGCCGACTTCCTCTATATCTCCCACCGGCACCGTGACCACTTCGACCCGCAGCTTCTGCAGCGCTATGTGTCGAAGGACATCGAGGTGCTATTGCCCGAGTACCCGACCGACGATCTCGAGCGCGACATCCGCGCGCTCGGATACAACAACATCAGCTACGCACCCGCGGGGGGAGTGATCGAGCGCGGCGCGCTGAAGATCATGGTGACCCCTTTGCGCGCACCGAGCGACGGGCCGATCGGCGACTCCTCTCTCAGCGTCGATGATGGCACCGCGTCGATCCTGAATCAGAACGACTCGCATCCCCTCGACCTGGAGAAACTGCTCGACTTCGGCACGCCAGACGCCTATTTCACGCAGGTGTCTGGTGCGATCTGGTGGCCAATGGTCTACGATCTGCCGCAGGAAGCGAAGCAGAACTTCGCCAGGCTCAAGCGCGAGGCACAGAACAAGCGCGCGATGTATTACATCGAGAAAGTGGATGCTCCGCATGTCTTTCCGATGGCCGGGCCGCCGATGTTTCTGCGCGACGAGCTGTTCCGCTATAACGGCTACGGCCTCGAGAACGACGCGATCTTCACCGATCAGAAGCAGTTTTTGACTCTTCTGAAAGAGCAGATGCCTCGCTATGCGGGCCATATCTTCGTGCCGGGCACGGTGGTTCAGATCGAAGGCCGAGAGGTCACCGTCTCGCAATCGCTGTACAGTCCGGCCGAGATCGACCGGATATTCGATGAGAAGTGGGACTATCTCGAACAGCAGCGGGCTTCGCGTCAGCAGGAGATCCGCGACGAGGAAGCCTCGCGTGCGGCGATCCTGCCGCCGCAGCAGATGCTCGCGGAGATCAAGCAGTGGTGGGAACCGCTGCTGAAGAAGTCGCGCACGATCCGGCTCGGCGTCGGCGGCAACGTGCGGTTCCGTATCGGGGAGTTGGATATGGTCGTCGACTTTCCGCGGGCGAAGGTCAGTGAGTATTCGGGCGAGGAGTGCATCTACTGGTACGACATCCCGGCGGACCTCGTGTCAAGCAATATCGCCGAGCATGAGATCGACTGGTCGAACTCGATCTTCTTGTCGATGCAGTTCTCGGTCGGTCGCAGCGGCAAGTTCAACGAGTTTCTGACGACCTTTTTGAAGTGCCTCTCACCCGATCGGATCGAGTACGTCGAGAACTGGTACTCCGAGCAGACCGACCAGACCGAGGATGCCCAGATCGGCGAGTGGGTGGTGCAGCGCCGCTGCCCGCATTTGCGCGCGGACCTCACCCGTACGGGCACGGTGAATGATGAAGGCGTGCTCACGTGCAGCATGCACGACTGGAAGTGGGATCTGAAGACGGGGCGCTGCCTCACCACGAGCGGCCACGCTATCCGGGCTGAACACTGCCCCCTCACCGAAGAAGCCTTGCGCGCGGGCTGAGCCGGTTCGCGTGTCGGCCGCGACCGGCTAGACTACACAGAGCAAGCAACCTTTAACCCCGTCCTGTGAGGCGGAGAAGGGAGCGGTTTATGAGCACGCGCGCCGTGCTTGACGAGGCCGACATCTCACGTGCTCTTATGCGCATCGCGCACGAGATCCTTGAATCTCAGGGCGATGTCGGAAGCCTCGTGCTTCTGGGCATCCCCACCCGCGGCGCGACGCTGGCCACGCGTCTCGCGGAGAACATCCGCACCATCTCCGGTGCCTCGGTAGCCGTGGGCGCACTGGATATCACGCTCTATCGTGACGATCTCGCACAGCAGCCCACACGATCGCCTCGCCCCACAGACATTCCCGCGGTCGGAATCGATGAGAAGACCGTGGTGCTCGTCGACGATGTGCTGTTCTCGGGGCGCAGCATTCGCGCCGCGCTCGATGCGCTTCAGGCGATCGGGCGGCCCGCGGCGGTGCGCCTGGCGATTCTGGTCGATCGCGGGCACCGTGAGCTTCCCCTTCGCCCTGACTTCGTCGGCAAGAACATCCCCTCCTCGCGTGAAGAGCGAGTGAATGTGCGTCTGCGCGAGGTCGACGGCTCTGAGCAGGTGACGGTCGGCACATGAAACACCTTCTCGATACCCAGACGCTGAGCCGCGAAGAGGCGCTGCGCATTCTCGATGTCGCCGAAGACATGGCCCAGACGCAGTCTCGTGAGGTGAAGAAGCTGCCCACGTTGCGCGGCAGAACCGTCGTGAACCTCTTCTTCGAAGACTCCACCCGCACGCGCATATCTTTCGAGGCGGCCGCGAAGCGGCTTTCGGCCGATGTGATCAACTTCGCGGTAAAAGGGTCGAGCGTGTCGAAAGGCGAGAGCCTGAAAGACACGGCACAGACGCTGCAGGCGATCGGTGCCGACGCCGTGGTCATCAGACACAGCGCATCCGGTGCGCCGCAGACGCTCGCGACGAGTGGCTGGATCCACGCGGGCGTGATCAACGCGGGCGACGGCACTCACGAACACCCGACACAAGCACTGCTGGATGCCTACACGATCCGTAAGCGTCGTCTCGGCACCCAGAGCAGGGGTCACGACCTCAGCGGGGTTCGCGTGCTGATCGTCGGCGACATCCTGCACTCCCGCGTCGCACGCTCCAATGTCTGGCTTCTGACGACGCTCGGCGCGGACGTGACCCTCGTCTGCCCGCCCACCCTCGCGCCGCAAGACTTCTCTCGCTGGCCGGTGCGCATACGCTGGAACCTCGACGAGGCGCTCGCCGAGGGGCCGGATGTGGTGATGATGCTGCGTGTTCAGAGTGAGCGCATGCAGGCGGCGTTCGTTCCGAACGAGCGCGAATACGCGCGACTCTGGGGTCTGGATGCCGCACGCTTCGCCGCTCTGCCCGAGCAGAGCATGGTGATGCATCCCGGCCCGATGAATCGAGGTCTGGAGATCTCCTCGACCGCCGCAGACTCACCACGCTCGACGATTCTCGAGCAGGTCGCCCACGGAGTCTCGGTGCGCATGGCTGTGCTCTATCTGCTGCTCGCGGGCGAAAGAGCCGAACCAGAGGAGCTGTGAGATGAGCAAAATCCTTCTTGTTCGCGGTGCACGGCTGTATGGGCACGACGCGGCCGATCTGGTGATCGAGCGCGGGGTGATCACCGAGCTCGGCACGGGCCTCAGTCGCAAGGGCGCGCGCGTGATCGATGCCGAAGGGCTCATCGCCCTTCCCGGTCTCGTCGATCTGCACACCCATCTGCGTGAGCCGGGCTTCGAAGCCTCCGAGACCGTGCGCAGCGGCACGCAGGCGGCGGCGGCGGGTGGCTTCACCGCGGTTTTCGCGATGCCGAACACCTCGCCGGTGGCCGACACCGCCGGTGTCGTCGAGCAGGTGTTGCGGCTGGGCGAGGAATCCGGCTACGCGACGGTGCAACCCATCGGGGCGGTGACCGTAGCGCAGAAGGGCGAGCGTCTTGCGGAGCTGGGCGCGATGGCGACATCCCGAGCCAAAGTGCGGGTGTTCAGCGACGATGGCTTCTGCGTCTGGGATCCGCTCGTGATGCGCCGGGCACTGGAGTATGTGAAGTCATTCGGTGGTGTGATCGCTCAGCACGCGCAAGAGCCGCGTCTGACCGAGGGCGCACAGATGAACGAGGGCGCGATGTCAGCCGAGCTCGGCCTTGCCGGGTGGCCGGCGGTGGCGGAGGAGTCGATCATCGCGCGTGACGTTCTTCTCGCCGACCACGTCGGATCACGGCTGCACGTCTGCCATCTCTCGACGGCGGGCTCCGTCGACATCATCCGTTGGGCCAAAAAGCGCGGGATCGCGGTCACCGCCGAAGTCACCCCACACCACCTGTTGCTGACCGAGGATCTGGCCCGTGGATACGACGCGCGATTCAAGGTGAACCCGCCCCTGCGTCGCGAAGAGGATATTCTCGCGGTGCGAGAGGGTCTCGCCGACGGCACGATCGACATCGTGGCCACCGATCACGCCCCGCACCCCGAAGAGAGCACCTCGTGCGAGTGGCAGGCCGCCGCGAACGGAATGGTGGGGCTGGAGAGCGCCCTGCGCGTCGTGCATGCGAGCATGATCGACACCGGGCTTCTGGACTGGAAGGATGTCGCGCGAGTGCTGAGCGAGACGCCCGCACGCATCGGCATGCTGCCGGGCCACGGACGGCCCCTCGCTCTGGGGGAACCGGCACAGTTGACGCTGTATGACTCGGCATCCGGCGGCACCTTCACAAAAGAGGAGTTGCACGGTCGCAGTGTGAACTCGCCCTATCTGGGGCGGGAACTGCCAGGAAAGGTCGTGTGGACAATCCACCGGGGCATTGTCACTTTCGACGAGGGAACAGTTGCAAAGGAGCTCGACGCATGACCAAAGAAGCCGCCATCCTCATCACGATCGCCTTCGCCTTTCTTCTGTTGCTGCTGATGGCCTATGCGTGGCGGCGAAGGATGCGGCGAGACGCCCGCTATTCGGCACCCCTAGGCATGCCCGAGGGTGTCGAGTTCGGTGCGCGTTATGAAGTGCTGTATGTCGCGACCACGCGGCACGATGAGCCGCTGGAACGCCTCGCGCTCAGACCCCTGGCGTACCGCGCGCGCGGAGAGCTTGCCATCACGCCGCGGGGTATCGCGCTCAGTCTCGACGGGGCTCCGACCGTCTTCATATCCTCGGAGCGGCTTCTGGGAGTGGGGCAGAGCACCTGGGCCATCGACCGCGTTGTCGAGCCGGGCGGTCTCGTGCGCGCGATCTGGCAGCTCGACGATGGCACGGTTGTGGACTCCTATGTGAGAGCGGTATCGACACGCACTGCCGAGCTCATCGCCGCCATCGAACCATTGTGCGCTGCGAAGAACGGTCAGGGCACGCGATGACAGCGCGAACGGAGACTCAGCTCGAGCCGAAAAGCGACGCGGTGCTCGTGCTCGAAGACGGCAGCCGTTACCTCGGCAGGCGTTACGGCGCCGAGGGAACCACACTCGGCGAGGTCGTGTTCGCCACCGGCATGAGCGGATATCAAGAGACGCTCACCGATCCCTCCTACGCCGGTCAGATCGTGTTGCAGACAGCACCGCACATCGGCAACACAGGCATGAACGACGAGGATGCCGAGTCAGACCGGATATGGGTATCCGGCTACATCGTGCGCGACCCCTCGCGTGTGGTGTCGAACTGGCGTGCCCGCACCTCGCTCAGTGCAGCCCTGGAGAAAGACGGGATCGTCGGCATCAGCGGCATCGACACGCGCGCGGTGACTCGTCGCATCCGTGCGGAGGGGAGCATGCGCGGCGGCATCTTCTCGGGCACGGCGGCGAGCCTGGATCCCGGCGAGCAGCTTCGTCGCGTGAAGGAGGCACCCGCCATGGCCGGGCAGAATCTTTCTGCTGCGGTGTCGGTGAACACGGCGAAGATGCTTCCGGCACAGGGCGAGCGACTCGGAGCACTCGCGGTGCTCGATCTGGGCGTGAAACAATCCACCCTCGACAACCTCATCGGACGCGGCTTCGAGGTGCACGTGCTGCCGCAGTCGGCGAGTCTGAAAGAGATTCTCACCATCGAACCTGTCGCCGTGTTCTATTCGAACGGCCCGGGAGACCCCGCGGCATCCGACGCCCACGTCGCCGTGCTGCGCGGCGTTCTCGATCACGGACTGCCCTTCTTCGGCATCTGCTTCGGCAACCAGTTGTTCGGTCGGGCGCTGGGCCTTGAGACCTACAAGCTGCCCTTCGGACACCGCGGGATCAACCAGCCTGTGCTCGACAAGGCGACGGGACGAGTGGAGATCACCGCACACAACCACGGTTTCGCGGTGGCCGCACCGCTGGACGGCCCTTTTGAGAGTCCGAACGGCTACGGGCGGATCGAGGTGAGCCACATCGGCCTCAACGACAACGTCGTAGAGGGCCTGCGTGCCCTGGATATCCCCGCCTTCTCGGTGCAATATCACCCCGAGGCGGCCGCAGGGCCGCACGATGCGAACTACCTCTTCGATCGCTTCGCCGAAATGGTGACGCAGTCCATGACCCAGAAGGACGAGGCGTAATGCCCAAACGTGACGACATCACCTCTGTGCTGGTGATCGGTTCGGGGCCGATCGTCATCGGTCAAGCGTGCGAGTTCGACTATTCGGGCACGCAGGCGTGTCGCGTGCTGCGCGAAGAGGGGGTGCGGGTCATCCTGATCAACTCCAACCCCGCCACCATCATGACCGACCCCGACTTCGCCGACGCTACCTACATCGAGCCGATCACGCCCGCGGTGATCGAGACCATCATCGCCAAAGAACGACCGGATGCGATCCTGCCGACCCTCGGCGGTCAAACGGCGCTGAACGCGGCCATGGCGTTGCACAAGGCCGGCGTTCTCGAGAAGTACGGCGTCGAGCTCATCGGCGCTCGGGTCGAAGCGATCGAGAAGGGCGAGGATCGGCAGATCTTCAAAGACCTGGTGATCGCCGCGGGCGCCGAGGTCGCGGCAAGCCGCATCGCGCGCTCGATGCCCGAGGTGCTGGCGGCTGCGAAGGAGCTCGGTTATCCCTTGGTCGTGCGCCCTTCTTTCACCATGGGGGGTCTTGGTTCGGGCTTCGCCTACGACGAGACAGAGCTGCGTCGCATCGCGGGGGCGGGACTGCACGACTCGCCCACCGGAGAAGTGCTGCTTGAGGAGTCGATTCTCGGGTGGAAGGAGTACGAACTCGAACTCATGCGCGACACTGCCGACAACACGGTCGTGGTGTGCTCCATCGAGAACGTCGATCCCGTGGGAGTGCACACCGGTGACTCGATCACCGTTGCTCCCGCGCTCACGCTGACCGATCGCGAGTTCCAGAAGCTGCGCGACATCGGCATCGACATCATTCGGGCGGTCGGCGTGGACACCGGGGGATGCAACATCCAGTTCGCGGTGCATCCCGAAACCGGAAGGGTCATCGTCATCGAGATGAACCCGCGCGTGTCGCGCTCGAGCGCACTGGCTTCGAAGGCGACCGGCTTTCCGATCGCGAAGATCGCCGCGAAACTTGCCATTGGCTACCGACTCGATGAGATTCCGAACGACATCACGGGCGTCACCCCGGCGAGCTTCGAGCCGACGCTCGACTACGTCGTGGTCAAGGCGCCGCGGTTCGCCTTCGAGAAGTTTCCCGCCGCCGACCCCACGCTCACGACGACAATGAAGTCGGTGGGCGAGGCCATGGCCATCGGCCGCAACTTCACGACCGCACTGCAGAAGGCGCTGCGCTCGCTCGAAAAGCGCGGAACGAGCTTCCATTGGGGCGAGCAGCCTCTCGCCGCGGAGGAGCTGGTGGAACTCGCACGCCGCCCCACCGAAGCGCGCATCTTGCATGTGCAGCAGGCGCTGCGAGTCGGTGCCACCGTCGAGCAGCTCTATGAAGCAACGGCGATCGATCCCTGGTTCCTCGATCAGATCGCGCTCATCAACGAGGTCGCCGAGTTCGTGCGCACGGCATCAGAGTTGGATGCCACCACCCTCCGTCACGCGAAGGAGCACGGCTTCAGCGATCTGCAGATCGCAGAGCTCAGAGGCATCGCCGAACCGGTCGTTCGCGGCATCCGGCACGGGCTCGGCATCCGCCCGGTGTTCAAGACGGTCGATACCTGCGCGGGGGAGTTCCCGGCGCTGACGCCCTACCACTACTCCAGCTATGACCAGGAGACCGAGGTGTTGCCCTCTGAACGCGCCAAGGTCGTGATCATCGGCTCGGGTCCGAACCGCATCGGCCAGGGCGTCGAGTTCGACTACTCCTGTGTGCATGCCTCATTCGCCCTCTCGGACGCCGGCTATGAGACCGTGATGGTGAACTGCAATCCCGAGACGGTGTCGACCGACTACGACACCTCCGATCGTCTGTACTTCGAACCGCTCACTCTCGAAGACGTGCTCGAGGTGCTGGATGCCGAAGCGGCCAGCGGCACGATCGTCGGCGTCGTGTGTCAGTTGGGCGGGCAGACGCCGCTGGGGCTGGCCAAGGGCATCCAGTCGGCGGGATACCGCGTGCTCGGCACCTCACCCGAAGCGATCGATCTGGCAGAAGAGCGGGCGCTGTTCAGCGGCATCCTCGCCTCGGCGGGGCTCATGGCACCGCGACACGGCACCGCCACCGCGGTGGACGGTGCCATCGCTGTCGCCGCCGAGATCGGCTACCCGGTTCTTGTGCGCCCGAGCTTCGTGCTGGGCGGGCGCGCGATGGAGATCGTCTATGACCCCGAGAGCCTTCGGGACTACTTCAGACGCACAGCGGGTCAGGCAATCATCGGACCCGGGCGACCCTTGCTGGTCGACCGCTTTCTGGATGACGCGATCGAGATCGACGTCGATGCGCTGTACGACGGCGAGGAGCTCTATATCGGCGGCGTCATGGAGCATCTCGAAGAGGCGGGGGTGCACTCGGGCGATTCCAGTTGCACCCTGCCACCGGTGACCCTGGGGCGTTCCGAGATCGACCGGGTGCGCGCGGCGACTCTGGCCATCGCGCAGGGCGTCGGCGTGCGAGGGCTGCTCAATGTGCAGTTCGCGATCAGCGCGGGCGGGCTCTATGTGATCGAAGCCAATCCTCGTGCCAGTCGCACGGTGCCCTTCGTTTCGAAGGCGCTCGGCATTCCCTTAGCCAAAGCCGCCGCGCGGATCATGACAGGCACCATGATCGACGCTTTGAAAGTCGAGGGGATGCTGCCCGCCCAAGACGGCTCGCGCGTGCCCTTGGACGCCCCCATCGCCGTGAAAGAGGCCGTGCTGCCGTTCAAGCGATTCCGCACCGCCGAGGGGCGCACGGTGGACTCGCTGCTTGGCCCGGAGATGCGCTCCACGGGCGAGGTGATGGGCATAGACCGCAACTTTCCGACGGCCTTCGCGAAGAGCCAGGTGGCCGCATACGGGGGGATGCCTACCGAGGGAACGGTGTTCATCTCGGTCGCCGATGAAGACAAGCGCGCGGTGATCCTGCCCGCGCACCGCCTTCAGGAGTTGGGGTTCGAGATCGCCGCTACCGAGGGCACCGCTGAGGTTCTGGCGCGCAACGGCATCGCTGTTCGCCGCGTGCAGAAGGTCTCGACGAGCCAGAACGCGAGCGAGCGCAACATCGTCGATCTGATTCAGGCCGGTGAGATCGATTTGATCGTGAACACGCCATCGGGAGGCGTCGCGCGAGCGGATGGATACGAGATTCGCGCGGCTGCGGTCGGCAGCGACAGCCCGCTGATCTCGAACATGGCGGTGCTCGGCGCGGCGGTGACGGCGATCCCGCTTCTTCGCCGTGGCTTTTCTGTGACGAGTCTTCAGGAGTATGCGCTCGAACGTGAGGCACGCCGATGATCTCCTTTGGGCGCCAGCTGCACGAAGCTATGGCTCGGCACGGACAGTTGTGCGTCGGGATCGACCCGCATCCGGCGCTGCTGGACGACTGGGGGCTTTCGCAATCGGCGCGCGGCGTGCGTGACTTCGCTCTGAGAGTGGTGGATGCCGCGGCGGGTCAGCTCGCGGCGATCAAACCTCAGGTCGCCTTCTTCGAGCGCTTCGGTTCAGCCGGATTCGCTGCGCTCGAAGAGGTGCTCGCCGCGGCGCGTGCCTCTGAGCTGATCACTATCGCCGATGCGAAACGTGGCGACATCGGATCGACGATGCAGGGCTACGCCGCCGCGTGGCTGACTCCTGGCGCGCCTCTCGAAGCGGATGCGGTCACCCTGAATCCCTATCTGGGACCTGACTCGCTGCGCGAGACGATCCTGAGCGCCGTGCGCGCGGGCAAAGGTGTCTTCGTGCTCGCCGCGACCAGCAACGTCGAGGCATTCGCTCTGCAGAGCGCCGAAACACGGGATGTCGCAGCGAGCGAGGGCGAGTCGGTTGCCGCGCGCGTCGCGCGCGATGTGAGCGGGTTGAACAGCAGCGACGCCTTTGCCGGCGAGCTGCTTGGCCCGGTGGGCCTGGTGATCGGTGCCACCGTTGACCGCTCGGAGATGGGTCTCAGCGATGATCTTTTGCGGCGGGTGCCGATTCTCGCACCGGGCTTTGGCGTGCAGGGAGCGGCGGCGGAAGAGCTTGCGGCGATCTACGGTGCACTCGCCCCCCAGGTGCTCGCGAACGAGAGCCGGAGCATCCTGTCGGTCGGCCCGAGGGAGCTTGCCGCTGCCGTGAGCGCCCGGGCGAAGGAGTACCGTAGGGGTCGTGGCTGATTCACGGACGCTTCCCGAGGTTGATCGGGTTCAGGCTTCCGTTCGGGCGGTTGCTGCCCGTCGCGAGCGCGCCGCGCTCAAGCGTGACCTCGCGACGCGGGTGCTGAGACCGCAAGAGGTTCTCGACCGCGCCGAGCGGGATGCGACATCGGCTGCGGGCACCCTGCGTGTGAGCGACTTCTTGCTTGCGCTCCCTGCGATCGGCGCGTCGAAGCGAGATCGGATCCTGGGTGAGCTTGCCATCGCACCGGTAAAGCGGCTCGGTGGCCTGGGGGTGCGGCAGCGCAGCGCGATGAGGATATGGCTCGACGAACGATTCCCCCCGCGAACGCCCCGCCCCGGGCGCAGTCAGTTGCTCGTTCTCGCCGGTCCCACCGCGGTGGGCAAGGGAACGGTGGCGCGACATATCAGCGAACATCACCCTTCGATCCACCTCTCGGTGTCGGCGACAACGCGCCCGCCGCGACCGGGGGAGATCGACGGCGTGCACTATTTCTTCGTCGACGATGCCGAGTTTGATCGACTCGTTGCACGCAGCGAACTTCTGGAGTGGGCGCAGGTGCATAATCGGCATCGCTACGGCACTCCCCGACAGCCCGTGGAGACGGCACTCGCGCAGGGGCGCACGGTACTGTTGGAGATCGACTTGCAGGGTGCGCGCCAAGTGCGCCGCTCGGCACCCGATGCGAACTTGATCTTCTTGCTGCCACCGAGTTGGGATGCACTTATCGAACGCCTGCTGGGGCGCGGCACTGAGGATGCTGAGGAGCGTGCTCGTCGCTTGCGCACCGCCCGCGTCGAACTCGCCGCGCAGGATGAGTTCGACCACCATGTCGTCAACGATGAAGTAGACCGCGCCGCAGCGGAGGTCGCCGCCCTGGCGGGCTGAACCTTCGCCGCCGCTGCACCAGGGTAGAGTAGGAGGCTGCGGCACAGCCGTCCACGTACACTTGCATCCCAGGAGGTCCCCGATGCCCACGCGCGATCGCGGAATCATCGATCCGCCCATCGACAACCTGCTGGAGCGTGTCGATTCCAAGTACGAGTTGGTGCACTTCGCCGCAAAGCGCGCCCGCCAGATCAACGACTACTACTCTGATCTGCACGAGGGCAATCTCTTCGACAACGTCGGCCCGCTCGTGGATTCGACGGTGGAGGACAAGCCGCTCACCATCGCGTTGCACGAGATCAACGAAGACAAGCTGCGCATCCGTCACACGGAGTGACATCGCGGGTTACGTCACGGATGACGCGATGTCGCATCCTTGCGGCAGACTGATTCTGTCATCTTCTCGACTGACTGAAACCCGCTGGGAGTAGCGATGAGCGCTTTGCGTCTGTTCACCTCGGAGTCAGTGACCGAAGGTCACCCTGACAAGATCTGCGACCAGATCTCTGACAGCATCCTCGACGGTCTGCTCACTGTTGACCCCGAAGCGCGGGTCGCGGTCGAGACCCTGGTGACGACCGGCCTTGTGCATGTCGCGGGTGAGATTCGCACCGAAGGCTATGTGGACATTCCCACCATCGTGCGCGATGTCGTCAACCGCATCGGCTACACCTCGAGCGACACGGGGTTCGACGGCTCGTCGTGCGGCGTGAGCGTTTCGGTGGGGGAGCAGTCAAGCGACATCGCGGCGGGTGTCGACAACGCCAAGGAGCAACGCGAGGGCGGCTCGAACGACCCCCGTGATCAGATCGGCGCCGGCGATCAGGGCATCGTGTTCGGCTTCGCCACCACCGAGACCCCCGTGCTTATGCCGATGGCGGCATGGACGGCGCATCGCATGGCTGAGCGCCTCGCCGAAGTGCGCCGCTCGGGGCTTCTGCCCTTTCTGCGCCCGGATGGCAAGACCCAGGTGACGCTGGGCTACGAAGGGTTCACACCGAAATCGGTGCACGCGGTCGTGGTCTCGGCCCAACACAACCCCGAAGTGTCGCAAGCCGAACTGGTCGCCGCCGTGCGCGAATTCGTGGTCGACCCGATACTGGCAGACACGGCTCTCGACCTCTCGCCGGATATCGACTATCACATCAACCCCGCCGGTCCCTTTGTCACCGGCGGCCCGAAAGGCGATGCCGGGCTCACCGGCCGCAAGATCGTCATCGACACCTACGGTGGCGCTGCGCGCCACGGCGGCGGTGCCTTCAGCGGCAAAGACCCGACGAAGGTGGATCGCGCTGGTGCCTACGCCATGCGCTGGGTGGCGAAGAACGCGGTCGCGGCGGGTCTGGCCGACAGGCTCGAGTTGCAGCTCGCCTATGCGATCGGTGTGGCTAGGCCCGTCGGTTTGTATGTCGAGACTTTCGGCACCGGGCACGTCGCTGACGAGGTGATCGAACGGGCGATCACCGAGGTGTTCGATCTGCGTCCGGCCGGGATCATCGAAGATCTTGACCTTCGCCGCCCGATCTATGCGGCCACTTCGGTCTACGGCCACTTCGGTCGAGAGCTGCCTGCCTTCACCTGGGAGCGCTCCGACCGAGTCGAAGAGTTGCGCCGCGCCGCGGGGATATAGCCGCCATGTCTCGGCGCGTCGCACGCGTGCTGCTGGATTCACCATTGCCGCAACTCGACCGTCTGTTCGACTATGTGCTTCCGCCCGGCATCGAGGCGACCGTGGGCGTTCGTGTGCGTGTTCCGCTGCGCAGCGCGGGGCGAGTGCTCGACGGCTTCATCATCGAGATCGCCGAAGAGAACGACGAGAGCCGGGTGCTGTCAGAGATCGAGAGCGTCGTCTCGCCCGTGCCCGTCGTGCCTGCACGTCTTTTTCGTCTGGTCCGGGCCGTCGCGGATCGCTCAGCGGGCGGAGCATCCGATGTGCTGCGACTCGCCGTGCCCAAAAGACAGGTGCGCGTGGAGAAGGCATGGACACAGCCCTCACGCGCAGAGCCGCTCTCTGCCGATGCCGTTGCGCTCTCCGAAGGGGTTCTGCGGCAGTACAGTGGCGTGTCCGATGTGTTGAGCGCACGGGGCCGTGCTGCGGTCGAGGCGATCTGCGGCGCAGATGCGGGCGGCACACCCCTCTGGCCGCGACTTCTGGCTGCCGCTGCCACGGCAACATTCGCGCGGGGGGAGTCGGCGATCCTCGTTGTTCCCGATCATCGCGATGTCGAGCTGGTGCAGCGTGCACTGGCATCCCTTCTGCCGGAGTCGATTATCGTGCGAAACGACTCGCAGCAGAGCAACGCTGATCGTTACCGGGCGTTCCTGCGCACGCTCGACGATGCCCCATGCGTGGTCATCGGAAACCGCTCGGCTATCTATGCACCTGTGCACGCGGGTCTTGTGGCGATCTGGGACGACGGCGACCCCCTTCTCGCCGAACCTCTTGCGCCCTATGCCCACGCGCGAGATGCCGCTCTGGTGCGTCAAGAACAAGAGGGTTCAGCGCTTTTGCTCGTCGGCCATACGCGCACCACAGATACGGAACGTCTCGTCTTGGCGGGATGGTTGCACGAGGTGCACGCCACCCCGCGCGTACTGCCGCGCGTCACACTCAGCACGGCGGAGGAGTTGGAGCAGCCGGGCACCCGACTGACACCGAGCGCGTTCCGTTCGGCACGAGAGGCGCTGACAATGGGCCCGGTGCTCGTACAGGTGGCACGCCCCGGCTTTGCCCCCTCGCTCATCTGCGGGCAGTGCCGACACCCGGCGCGCTGCCAGGAGTGCGGCGGTCCGCTCGGAGCCGCGCGGAGGGGCGCGGTGCCCGTGTGCGGGTGGTGTGCGCGCTCGGCGACATCCTGGGCCTGTAGCCGCTGTCAGGCAACGGCCTTTCGCCTCGCTTCCTCCGGCAGTGAGCGCACCGCCGAAGAGTTGGGGCGGGCGTTTCCCGGCGTTCGGGTCATCGTGGCGGACGCGGAGCATCCCGTCGTCACGGTCAGCGCTCACCCCGCACTGGTCGTGGCGACGCGTGGTGCAGAACCACGCGCGGAGGGCGGGTACCGCGGCGTGCTCCTGCTCGATGGCGCAAGGATGCTACACGCGCCAGAGCTCCGCATCGCCGAGTCATGTCTTCGTTGGTGGTCGAATGCGGCGGCTCTGGCGACCCCCGGCGCTCCAATCCATCTCGTCGGGGTGTCTGGCCCCGTCGCGCGCGCTTTCGCGAGCTGGTCGCATGCGGCCCATGCGCGTGCAGAGTTGCAAGAGCGAGCACCGTTGCGGATGCCACCGATAGTACGTGTGGCACGCATCGAGGGAACTGCGGCCGCGGTTGAGCGCGCCCGGCAGCTTCTGGCAGAGTTGCCGTTGCCCTCGGATGCGGTGCTCGGCCCGGTGCCGCTGGCGTCGTCGAACTCCTCCGGCCCCGCAAAGGTACGCGCACTCGTGCGTTTCGACTACGCGCTCGGAGCCCGTGTTGCGGCAACGCTTCGGGCCGCCGTCATTGCTGAGGCTGTCGCGCGCCGCGGTAGGCGCCCGGGAGAAGGGCGCACTACGCTCGCTGTGAGGTTCGACGTGCTTGATCCCGAGTTGTGAACACGTTGCGCGAAGGGAGGTGATCACGATGCGGTTGGTCTTTGCCGGAACGCCCGCCGTGGCCGTGCCGACCTTCCACACGCTGCACGCTGCGCACGACATCGCCGCGGTCGTCACTCGTCCCGATGCGCCGCAGGGTCGCGGGCGCGTGCTCACCCCCTCTGCGGTCGCAGTCGCGGCGACGGATGCCGGTGTACCCCTCATCAAGACGGCGAAGCTGGATGCCGACGCCACCGCGACGATATCCGCACTCGCCCCGGAACTCGGCGTGATCGTCGCCTACGGCGGGCTCGTGCGAGAACCCCTGCTCTCGACACCCACGCTCGGGTGGATCAATCTGCACTTCTCGACACTGCCGAGCTGGCGCGGCGCGGCACCCGTGCAGCACGCGCTCATCGCCGGAGACGGAGTGCTCGGCATGAGCGTCTTTCAGTTGGTGGCGGAACTCGACGCGGGCGCGGTCTTCGCAAGCCGAGAAGTCGAGGTCGCCCCGGATGCCACGGCGGGGGAGGCGCTGAGCATCCTCGCCGAGGCGGGCGCCCTGCTCACGGCAGAAGTGGTCGAACAGATCGCTGCGGGATTCGCCGTGACCACGCCGCAGCATGGCATCCCCACCTTCGCCCCGAAGCTCGGCGGCGAAGACGGGCGCCTGAACTTCGCCGAGACGGGGGAGCGGGTGTACGCGCGCTTTCGCGGCGTGACTCCCGAGCCGGGCGCGTTCACGACGATGGGGGGCACGCCGTTGAAGATTCTTGTCGCACGACTCGCACCAGAGACAGCATCCCTGGCACCCGGCGAGATACGCGGGCAGCACGACGGCATCCTGATCGGCACGCTCACTTCGCCGCTGCACGTTGCGCGGGTGCAACCCGCCGGCAAGGGTGCGATGAGCGCCGCCGATTGGTGGCGTGGGCACCGAGGCGTGCCCAGGGCCGGATCGTGAGCGATCACCGGCGATCAGACGCTACCGCGCGCGTGCAGGCCGCGCGAACAGTGGCTTTCGAGTTGCTGCGGGCTGTGAGCGACTCAGACGCCTATGCGAATCTGCTGCTTCCCCGTCTGATCGAACAGGCTAAGCTCTCGCCGCAGGATGCCGCGCTCGCCACCGAGCTGAGCTACGGAACCCTCCGCCGCCGCGGCACATACGACGCCGTGATCGAGGCAGCCGCCGAGCGCCCTATCGACCGGATCGACCCTGCCGTACAAGAGGCCTTGCGCCTTGCGGTGCACCAGCTGTTCGCGACGCGAGTCGCGCCTCACGCCGCGGTCAACGAGTCGGTGAACCTCGCCAGAGAAGCAGGGGGGCACGGCGCGGCGAACTTTGCCAACGCCGTGCTACGGCGCATCGCCCGTGAGTCGTCGAGCCATTGGCAAGAGCGCATCGAGGCGGGCGCGCGTTCTGATGACGAGCTTCTCGCACTTCGCACCGCGCACCCGGTGTGGATCATTCGTGCCTTTCGTCGGGCGCTCGCCGCGCAAGGGCGCGCGAGCGAACTCGATGCCCTTCTCGACGCCGACAATCGCGCTCCCGAGGTGACGCTCGTGGCCCTGTCCGGTCTTGCCAGCGCAGGGGAAGACCCACGCCCTTACGCGCCGACGGCGTTCGCCTCACCCGGTGGCGATCCTCGCTCGATCATTGCGTCTTCCGGTGGCACGGTGCGCGTGCAGGACGAAGGATCCCAGCTTGTCACTCTCGCGCTCCTGGCGGCACGAGCGGTCGTGCCGGGGGAACGCTGGCTTGACCTCTGCGCCGGGCCGGGCGGAAAGACGGCGCTGCTGGCGGCGTGCGCACTACGTGACGGCGCACTTCTGGAAGCCAATGAGATCAGCCCCGCCCGCGCCGGGCTCGTGCGCGAGGCGCTTCGTGCCGTACCGCTGGAGGTGCCGGTACACGAGCAAGACGGGCGGGCCTTTACTGCAAGCAATCCCGGCGTCTTTGACCGCATCCTCGTCGATGCGCCCTGCACGGGCCTGGGCGCACTCCGACGCAGGCCCGAGGCGCGATGGCGTAAGACACCCGAGGATGTACCGCAGCTCGTCGCGCTGCAAAGCGGGCTCCTGCGCGGGGCTATCGATGCACTCGCGCCCGGCGGCATCGTCGCCTATGTGACCTGCTCGCCGCATCTTGCCGAAACACGGGGCGTTGTCGAAGAGCTGCTGCGTGACAGGGATGACATCGCCCTTCTCGACGCGCGCGCCGCCATTCGCGCGGTGTCACGCCGCCCGATCGACCTCGGCGATGATGACAGCCGCTTCGTGCAGCTCTGGCCGCACCGCCACGGCACCGACGCGATGTTTCTTGCTCTGTTGGAGCGCAGATCGTGAGCGGGGCAAACAAGGATAATGAGAGCGTGCCCTCTCCTTCTGCCCCGCGCATCAACCCCAGCATCCTCGCGGCCGATTTCGCCAATATGCAAAGCGAGCTTGCACGGATCGCGACGGCGGATTTCGCGCATGTCGATGTGATGGACAACCACTTCGTGCCGAATCTCACCTTCGGACCGCAGATGGTCGAGCGCATCCAGCAGACAAGCCCCATTCCGCTGGATGTGCATCTGATGATCGCCGACCCGGATCGCTGGGCTCCCGGCTATGCCGAGCTCGGGGCGGCGAGCGTCACCTTCCATCTCGAGGCCGCGGCAGAACCTCTCATCCTGGCCCGCAGGCTTCGCGATAGGGGAGCGCGAGCGGGAATCGCGGTCAAGCCGGGAACCGACATCGACGCGCTTCTTGATGTGCTCGATGAGTTCGACCAGATTCTCGTGATGACCGTGGAACCTGGTTTCGGCGGGCAGGGCTTCATGGCTGAGATGATGCCCAAGCTCGCGAGGCTGAGCACCGCGGCGAAACAGCGAGGTTCGACGGTCTGGCTGCAAGTAGATGGGGGAGTCACTGACGACACCATCGCCCAGGCAGCCGAGGCGGGGGCTGACACCTTCGTCGCGGGTTCTGCCATCTTCGGTGCGACGAATGTCGAGGCCGCGATCAGCGGGCTGCGCGAGCGCGCGCGGGATGCACGCGGATGCTGAACACACGCGGTCGTGCACTCGGCATCGTGCTCCTCATCGTCGCCGGCGGTCTGGGCGTGCTCTCGTCCACGCAACCCTGGTTGCACGTGCGGATGCGGGGAACCGGCGAGCTGCTCGCGGTTCCCGGCGCGAACGCCCTGCCGACGCTGGCGCCGCTCAGCCTCACAGTTCTCGCGATCGCGGGCGCGCTGACGATCGCGGGTCTGGTGTTTCGTTATCTCATCGCCGGTCTCGCGGCATTGCTCGGCATCTGGCTGCTGATCGCGACGGTTCCGCTTGTCATCGACCCACCGCTGTCGGCTGCGGCGTCCACTCTCACCGCACACACGGGACTTGCGGGCGAGTCAACCCTCGCCGGGCTCGTGGATGCGATCCTTCCCACCGCCTGGCCGACGGTGTCGCTGCTGCTGTGGCTCGTGCTCATCGCGGGATGCGGGCTCGTCGCATTCACCGCGCACGCCTGGCGCGCCAGCGACCGTCGTTTCCGCACGGGGGCGGCCCACGCATCCGAACGGCTCGATGCCATCGACTCCTGGGACGAGCTCTCGCGTGGCGCTGATCCCACCGGCTCGGAACGATAGACTGACCGTAGCCCTCGAACTTCCCCGCAAGGAGCACCATGACGAACCCGATCGCCGATCCCGGCCACGGACACTCGCCGGCCGCGTGGACCGCTGTCATCATCATGCTGGTGGCCGTGGTGATCGGCACCGTCGCCTTCTGCCTGCATATGTCATGGCTGGTTTATGCCTCTGCCGGGCTGCTGATCGTCGGCTGGATCATCGGTGGCGTGCTCTCGAAGCTCGGTTACGGTGTCCGGGGTCCGAAGTTCACGCCCAAGGCGCACTGACGCCGAAGCGCGTGGCAAAGGGCGCTGTGCTGCGCCCCGCGGCCGGAAGTTCACTCTCAACTACAGCTTTAGGTGACTTCGACTCACCACCTTGACAGAGACTCAGGGCCGCGTATCTTTGTACTTACGAAGTGAAAACAGGAACGAAGAGCTCGCAAGGGTTCGGGATACGGAAACCGAATCTCGTAAAGTGATCGCCCCCGGTCGAGGCCCTCGGGTCCCGGTTCCGGGGGCGATCCTTATGTGCGCCCCACTAGACTCGGGCTATGTCTCCTGCCTTTGCCTCCGCGATCGACGGTGTTCTCGCCAGCATCCCGAGCCCCTCCGTGAGCTTCTTCGAAATCGGCCCGTTCCGGATCTACTTCTACGCCCTGTGCATCATGGCGGGGCTGATCCTTGCGGTGATTCTGACGAACTATCGCCTGACGCAACGCGGGGGCGAGCCGTGGGTCGTCATCGACATCTCGCTTCTGGCTGTGCCCTTCGCTTTTGTCGGCGCGCGCAGCTACCACGTGCTCACCCATCTGAATGACTACTTCGGCGAAGACAAGAACCCATGGAATCCTTTCCAGCCGGGCTCGGTATGGGCGATCTGGGAGGGGGGCATCGCGATCTTTGGTGCGCTCCTGGGTGGCGCTGTCGGCGCGTGGCTCGGATGTCGCTGGACCGGCGTGCGGTTCTGGAGCTTCGCCGACGCCATGGCCCCCGGGATGCTGCTCGCCCAAGCCATCGGGCGCCTGGGCAACTGGTTCAACCACGAGCTGTTCGGCCTGCCGACGGATCTCCCATGGGGCCTGGAGATCGAATCGAGCAACCCCGCATTCCCGCCGGGGCTCGAAGAGGGCACCCTGTTTCACCCGACGTTCCTCTATGAGATGATCTGGAACCTGCTGGGCGTGTTCTTCCTGCTCTGGCTCGGGAAACGCTTCACGGTGCAGTGGGGCAAGCTCTTCGCGAGCTATCTGATCTGGTACAGCGCCGGGCGAGTGGTGTGGGAGTCGATCCGGATCGACCCGAGCGAGATCATCCTCGGGCTGCGGGTCAACGTCTGGACCGCGATCATTGGCATCGCGCTCGGCATCCTCATCATCATCGTTCAGACGCGCCGACACCCTGGCACAGAGACCTCGGTGTACATGCCGGGGCGCGGGCCGCGGGAGGCGGAGCGGAAGAAGAACGACGGTGCCGAAGACTTCGTTGATGTGAGCGCACCGGAGGTCACAACGGGGGAGTCGCCGTGAGACGGGCCAAGATCGTTGCCACGCTCGGGCCGGCGACGGCAAGCTATGAGACGGTTCGTGCCCTGGTGGAGGCAGGAGTCGACGTCGCGCGTCTGAACCTCAGCCATGGCAGCACCGAGGTACACGATGAGAGTTTTGCCCATGTGCGTCGCGCCGCCGAGGAGACCGGACGAGCGGTTGCCGTTCTCGTCGATCTGCAAGGACCCAAGATCCGCTTGGGCACATTTGAGAGCGGGCCGCACGAACTGGCCGTCGGTGACATCTTCAAGATCACGACCGAAGACGTCGTCGGAACCCGTGAGATCGCGAGCACGAGCTTCGCAGGTCTTCCGCAGGATGTCACCGCGGGCGACTTCCTGTTGATCGATGACGGCAAGGTGCGCGTCGAAGTCATCGAAAGCGAGGGAACGGTCGTGACCACCCGGGTCGTGGTCGCGGGTGCCGTATCCAACAAAAAGGGCATCAATCTGCCGGGCGTGGCCGTGAACGTTCCCGCCCTCAGCGAGAAAGACGAGGCCGATCTGCGCTGGGGTCTGCGCGCGGGCGCCGATCTGATTGCTCTCTCCTTTGTGCGCAACGCCACAGATGTCACGCGCGTCCACGAGATCATGGAAGAGGAAGGCCTTCGCATCCCCGTGATCGCGAAGATCGAAAAGCCACAGGCCGTGGAGGCCCTGGAGGAGATCGTCGCGGCCTTCGATGGCATCATGGTCGCTCGGGGGGATCTTGGTGTTGAGCTTCCCCTGGAGGCGGTGCCGATCGTGCAGAAACGTGCGGTGGAGATCGCACGTCGCAACGCAAAGCCGGTGATCGTTGCCACGCAGATGCTGGAGTCGATGATCTCAAACCCGGTACCGACGCGGGCCGAGACCTCGGATGTCGCGAACGCTGTGCTCGACGGCGCTGACGCGGTGATGCTCTCCGGGGAGACGAGCGTGGGGGTGAACCCGGTGCTGGTCGTGGAGACGATGGCCCGCATTATCGATTCCACCGAAGAGCACGGTCTTGAGCGGATCGCCCCGGTCACGAGCAAGCCGCGCACACAAGGGGGAGTCATCACCCTTGCCGCGCTCGAAGTGGCCGAATTCGTCGAAGCCACCTACCTCTGCGTCTTTACGCAGTCGGGCGACTCGGCGCGCCGTTTGGCACGGCTGCGCTCTCGCATCCCGATGCTCGCCTTCACTCCCGACCCCGCTATCCGGCGTCGCCTAGCGCTGACCTGGGGCGTGCATGCGACTCTCTCTGAGAGCGTGACACACACCGATGCGATGTTCTTGCAGGCCGATGAGTATCTGCTGAGCAATGGTTTGGCAACGGTGGGCGACAAGGTCGTCGTCATCTCCGGCTCGCCTCCAGGCATCATCGGCTCGACCAACGACATCCGCGTGCACGCGGTGGGGGATGCCGTCGGTGGCGCGGCTCCGGTCTACCAGGCAAAGAGCTAGAAGCATTGGGAAGTGCCGGTGGTGGGAGTCGAACCCACACGCCCTTTCGGGCAACCGAGTTTGAGTCGGTCGCGTCTGCCATTCCGCCACACCGGCGAGTGTGCGCGATCCGACATTACCGTAGGATTCTTACGTGACCGAGCCGGAGATGCCTGTTTCGACGAGTTCGCCTGTTCCGAGGCGCGTGGTCGTTGCCGAGGACGAGTCGCTGATCCGACTCGACATCGTTGAGATCCTGCGTGACAACGGCTTCGAAGTGGTCGGTGAGGCGGGTGATGGTGAGACGGCGGTGCAGCTTGCGACCGAACTTCGACCAGACCTTGTGATCATGGATGTGAAGATGCCGCAACTGGATGGCATCAGTGCCGCTGAGCGGCTCCACAAGGGCAATATCGCACCGGTGGTGCTCCTGACGGCCTTCAGTCAGAAAGAGCTCGTGGAGCGGGCAAGCGAAGCGGGGGCGCTGGCCTATGTCGTCAAGCCCTTCACGCCGAACGATCTGCTGCCCGCGATTGAGATCGCCTTGGCACGCCACGAGCAGATCCTGACGCTCGAAGCCGAGGTCGCCGATATGGTCGAGCGCTTCGAGACCCGCAAACTCGTCGATCGCGCCAAAGGCTTGCTCAACGAGAAGATGGGTCTGACAGAACCCGAGGCTTTCCGCTGGATTCAGAAGGCGTCAATGGATCGACGGCTGACGATGCAGGATGTCGCGAAGGCGATCATCGAGCAGCTCGCCCCGAAGAAGGCGTGAGCGGCATCCCGGGGCTCAAGAGGCGGGCAGCTCTTTGATGAGGTTCGTGATGCGAATCGTGGAACAACGTCGCCCCTGATCGTCAGACACGACGATTTCATGCACCGTCATCGAACGACCGAGATGAACGGGAGTGCAGACGCCCGTGACGATCCCGCTGGTTGCAGAACGCGTGTGGGTGGCATTGATGTCGATGCCCACCGCGAGCCTGCCGGGGCCGGCGTGGAGGTTGGCTGCCATCGACCCGAGAGACTCACCGAGTACGACATAGGCACCGCCGTGCATGAGTCCTACTGGCTGCGTATTGCCCTCAACGGGCATGGTTGCCACGCAACGGTCAACGGTGAACTCGGTGAACTCCATCCCCATGCGCTCGGCGAGTGCTCCCATGCCCCGCTGGGTAACCCAGTCCAGAGCCGAGTCCTTCGTCATCGTCGTCTTCCTCCTGTTGTGCGTAGCCGAACAAGCGCTGTGGCTGCCACTCTGTCGTGCCAGCCTATCGTCGCACCGCATCTCGCTGGCTCCGCGTCGCCCGGCAGGGATACGCTGAGGAGGTGACGGAAACCGCAAAGCCCACCCTCATGGTCGTCGACGGCCACTCGCTGGCCTTTCGTGCCTTCTTCGCGTTGCCGGTCGAGAACTTCACGACCAGAGACAACCAGCACACCAACGCGATCTACGGGTTCCTGTCCATGCTGATCAACCTGATCAAGGCAGAAAAGCCCACCCACCTTGCCATCGCCTTCGACACCTCACGCAAGTCCTTTCGCACCGATGAGTACCCCGAGTACAAGGCAACGCGCGCGGAGGCCCCGGCGGAGTTCAAGGGACAAATCCCTCTCTTGCATGAGGCACTCGCGGCCATGTCGATCCCGGTCTTGACCAAAGAGGACTATGAGGCAGACGACATACTCGCTACCCTCGCCACCAGAGGTGCCGAGTCCGGCTATGACGTTCTGCTGGTTTCGGGCGACCGCGACACGATCCAACTCGTGACTGAGCGCGTCACGCTGCTCTACCCCTCGGTGCAGGGTGTCTCCCAGCTCAAGCGCTATGACCCTGACGCCGTCATCGAGCGTTACGGGGTGCGCCCCGAACAGTATCCGGATGTCGCCGCCCTCGTCGGCGAGACCAGCGACAATCTGCCCGGGGTGCCAAAAGTCGGCGAGAAGACTGCCGTGAAATGGCTCACGCAATTTGGCTCGCTCGATGAACTGCTCGCCCGAGCGGATGAGATCGGCGGCGTCGTGGGCGGCAACCTTCGCGAGCACATCGACGATGTCCGCCGCAACCGCAAACTCAACCACCTTCTGCGTGATCTCGAACTACCGCTCGGGCCGGATGATCTGGCCGTACAGGCCATGGACATGCAGGCGGTGCGTGATGTCTTCGCTCGGCTGGAGTTTCGCACCCTGCTCGCGCGGGTCATCGAGACGATGGGCGGGGGAGAGGATGCCATCGCTGAAGAGAGGGTCGAGCTTCCCGCCGCGCGCGAAGCGACCTCAAGCGAGATGGCCGCGTGGCTGGCGACGCAAGAGGGCGAACTGGGGGTGACGCTGCTTCTGGAGGGAGACCAACCCTCGCGCCTGGGCGTGGCATCCCTCACCGAACTCCTGGAAACCCCGTGGACGGATGCTGCCGCCACGACGCTCGAACCGTGGCTGAGCTCCGATGCGCCCAAAGCGATGCACAGCGCCAAGCCCCAGATCAAAGCGCTCGCGCGCGCAGGGGTGCGCCTGGGCGGATTCGCCTACGACACGCTGCTGGCGGGGTGGCTGTTGCGCCCGAGCTTTCCGGACAAGACGCTCGCGAATCTGGTGGACCGCTACCTGGGCGAGAGGATGCCCGAAGCCGATCCCAGCCAGTTGTTGCCCGAGACCGAGGGAGCCACTCCCGCACAGCAGGCGTGGTTCACCCTGCGTGCGGCCTCGGCATTGCGCGAGGAGATGTCGGAGGCGGTGGCATCCGTTCTGACAGACATCGAACTGCCCACCCTCTTGACCCTCGCAGACATGGAGATGGCCGGAGTTGCCGTCTCACACGATGTGCTGGCATCTTTCGAGAAGGACCTCGCAGAACGCGCCCAGCGCATCGCGAGCAGCGCTTACGAGACAATCGGCCGCGAGGTCAATCTCGGCTCCCCGAAGCAACTGCAAGAGGTTCTGTTCGAAGAGCTGCAACTGCCGAAGACCCGCAAGACCAAGACTGGCTACTCGACCGATGCGGCCGTGCTCGCCGACTTGCAGGAGAGCAATCCGCACCCCTTCCTTGGGCTGCTGCTGGAACATCGCGAGGCCACCAAACTGCGACAGATCATCGAATCGCTGGACTCGGCGATCGGCTCGGACGGACGTGTTCACACCACCTATGTGCAAACCGGCAGCCAGACCGGGCGCCTATCGAGCACCGATCCGAATCTGCAGAACATCCCGGTGCGTACCGAGGAGTCCCGTCGCATCCGCAGCGCATTCATCGTCGGCGAGGGCTTTGAGACCCTGCTGACAGCGGACTATTCGCAGATCGAGATGCGGATCATGGCGCATCTGTCTGGCGACGAGGGGCTTATCGAAGCTTTCCGCTCCGGCGAGGATCTGCACCGTTTCGTCGGCGCCCGCGTGTTCGGGGTGTCGCCCGCGGATGTCTCCTCCGAAATGCGCACCAAGGTAAAGGCGATGTCTTATGGCCTGGTCTACGGGCTCAGCGCCTTCGGTCTGTCCAAGCAGTTGCGGATCGAGCAGTCCGAGGCGCGAGAACTCATGGTGGAGTACTTCGCGCGCTTCGGAGCGGTGCGCGACTACCTGCGTGCCTCGGTCGAACGGGCGCGCAAGGACGGTTATACCGAGACGATCTTCGGCCGCCGCCGTCCTTTCCCGGACCTCGCGAGCCCCAACCGGGTGCTGCGCGAGAACGCCGAGCGCGCAGCCCTCAACGCTCCTATTCAGGGCAGCGCGGCCGACATCATGAAGATCGCGCTCTTCGGCGTCCACGGCGATCTGATCGCGCAGGGCATGCGTTCTCGAGTGCTCATGCAGATTCACGACGAACTGGTCGTCGAGATCGCACCGGGGGAGGGGGAGCGGACCGAAGAGATCCTTCGAGAACGGATGGGTAGCGCCGCCGAGCTCTCGGTGCCCCTGGACATTCAGATCGGATGGGGCGATGACTGGAACACCGCGGCGCACTAGGCTAATTCCATGGCTCACGAACCTCGTACATCTACTCCCATCGACGCTGTCGCCGACTCCTGGGTCGACACCCTCTGCGAACTGTACCCGCCGCTAGGCACCTATATCGGTCGCAATGAGTACAACGACCGATATGGCGATCTGAGCCCCGCGGGCACCGAGCGTGTTGCCGAGGCGGTGCGCTCCACGATCACACAACTCGAGGCGCTCGACGCCGTCGATGAGATCGACGAGGTCACGAAGGCGGATCTGCTCGGCGAGCTGCGTCTTGATCAGGAGTTGCACGAGGCCCGCTGGCATCTGCGCGACATCAACGTCATCGCCTCGGCTGCGCAGGACACGAGGCAGGTCTTTGACCTCATGCCTACCGACACTGTCGAGGACTGGAGCGTGATCGCACGGCGCCTTGCCGCACTCCCCGAAACGCTTCGCGGCTACGCCGAGACTCTGCGCGAGGGGATCTCCCAGGGCGTTGTCCCGGCGCGGCGGCAGGTCACCGAAGTGGCGACTCAGATCGCGCGCTATTCGGCCGAAGATGGTTTTTTCACCTCTTTCGTCGCGGGGGCGGCGCCTTCGGATGCCGAGATGCCCGCATCCCTCGCGAAAGACCTGGCGGCGGGTGCGCAGGGTGCGCGTGCCGCTTATGAGGAGTTGCGAGAGTTTCTGAGCAACGAGTTGGCACCCGCGTCTTCTGAGGTCGATGCGGTGGGTCGGGAACTCTACGCCTTGCATTCCCGCCGCTTCCTGGGTGCCGTGATCGACCAGGATGAGACCTACGAGTGGGGTCGCGAAGAGCTTGCCCGTATGGTTGCCGAGCAGACCGCCATTGCCAACGAGATCCTCCCGGGCGCGTCGGTGGAAGAAGCCGTGGCACACCTTGAGAATGACCGCTCGCGCAAGCTTGTGGGCACCGACGCCCTGCAGAAGTGGATGCAGGCCACCAGCGACCGTGCGGTCGCCGAACTCGGCAAGACGCACTTCGATATCCCCGAGCAGATTCGCACCCTGGAGTGCATGATCGCTCCGACGCAAGAGGGTGGGATCTACTACACCGGCCCGACCGACGACTTCTCGCGCCCTGGCCGCATGTGGTGGTCGGTGCCCGAAGGCGTCACGGAGTTCGACACGTGGCGAGAGCTCACCACCGTGTACCACGAGGGTGTGCCCGGTCACCACCTCCAGATCGCGCAGGCCGTGTACAACCGCGCGGAACTGAACTCCTGGCGGCGTCTGCTTGCCGGTTCCTCTGGGCACGCCGAAGGCTGGGCGCTCTATGCGGAGCGCCTGATGGAACAACTGGGGTATCTCGACGACCCCGCCGACCGCCTTGGCATGCTCGACGGTCAGCGCATGCGCGCGGCCCGTGTCGTGCTCGACATCGGTGTGCACCTCGGCAAGGATCGCCTGGACGGTTCTGGCACATGGGATCACGACTATGCCCTGGACTTCATGGGCAAGAACGTCAATATGCCCGCTGAATTCGTGCAGTTCGAGGTCAAACGCTACCTTGGCTGGCCGGGCCAGGCACCCTCGTACAAGGTCGGTCAGCGCATCTGGGAGCAGCTTCGCGATGCTTATGCGAGCGCGCAAGGTGACGCCTTCTCAATCAAGGAGTTCCACAAGCGCGCCCTCGACATCGGCGGTGTGGGCCTGGATACCTTGCGAAGCGCGCTGCTCAAATAGGCGAGCGAGCCATCCCACATCACCGGTGTCCGCTCAAGGCCGAGGCATGACAGCGTGTGCCTCACGGGAAGGCCCGAGGCGACATCTAGACTTGGACAATGCCTAAAGTTCGCTTCGCCGTGATCGGCGACTCCTTCGCCGAGGGCATGGGCGACGAACTCCCCGACGGGTATGTCCGAGGCTGGGGTGATCTCGTCGCTCAGGGCTGGGCCAATTCGGTCGGTGAAGAAGTGTCCTACCTCAACCTCGCCGTACGCGGGAAACTCGCCTGGCAGATCATCGAGGAGCAACTGGATGAGGCCCTCGCACTCGGACCGACGCACCTCGCCTACAACGGCGGTGGCAACGACCTCATCCGGCCGAAAGTGGACATCGACCACCTCGCGGACTCCTACGCGCGCGTCCTGCATCGCTGCGACGAAGAGGGTGTGCGGCTGATCGTTCTCTCGGGTGGGAATCCTTCGGCACAACTGCCTCTCGGCAACATCACGCAGCGCAGGGGAGACGAGATGGCCGTTGCCGTTGCCGAGCGCCTCCGTGACCGAAGCGATGTGGTGCAGGTGCTGAACTGGTCTGATGCCGAGCTGAGCGATCCGAGGTATTGGGCACCCGATCGTTTGCATCTGAATGCCTATGGTCACCATCGCGTGGCTGCGCGCATGCTATCCGCGCTCGGCGAGCAACCCGCAGAGTCGTGGTGGACGGCGCAGGAGATGGTCGAGGCGGGACCAACCGGTCTTCGCTACTACCGTACCTATCTGGGCCCGTGGATCGGCAGGAGAATACGCGGAGAGTCTTCGGGAGACGATCATCCCGCCAAGTACAGCGATTGGGTGCCGAGGCATCCGGAATGACGTTCCGCGGACGTAGCCTTCCTCGACGCATTACCCAGCTTTTCTTAGGTCTGTTCCTCTTCGGCATCGGTGTGGCGCTGATTCTGCGCGCTGAGATAGGTTCAGCACCCTGGGATGTGCTCAGCCAAGGGATCACTGGCCACGTCGCCCTCTCCTTCGGGGCCGTCACCGTTCTGGTCAGCATCATCGTCTTGCTGCTCTGGTTGCCCCTGCGCCAGCGCTACGGCATCGGTACGATCGCCAATGCCTTTCTCGTCGGGCCGTTCGCGGATGTCGGCCTCTGGCTCATTCCGGATGGTCAGCCGCTGTGGCTACGCCTCTGCTTCTTCGCCGCCGGTCTTGTCATGATCGGGGTTGCCACCGGCCTGTACATCGGTGCCAGGTTCGGCCCCGGACCGCGCGATGGCCTCATGACCGGACTTCACGCCCGCACAGGACGCCCGATCTGGATGGTTCGCACGGCCCTGGAGGTCTCGGTGGTGGCCATCGGCTGGGTACTGGGCGGGGTCGTCGGAGCCGGTACCGTCATCTTCGCGCTCGGAATAGGACCGCTGTGCCAGTATTTCTTGCCGATCTTCAAGGTAGCTCTGCCCGAAGATTCAGCGCCGCCGAGCCTCGCGAAGCCCGAGGCGGATACGCGTGTGCCGACGCTCGATGAGGATGAAGATCACCCCGATCACCCATAGCGGCAGGGGAGTGAGGAAGGCGAGTTGGAACGCGCCAAGGGAGTGCTCACTGAGAGAACCCCCACCCTGCAGGTCGAGGGTGAGGCCGATGAGGAATATCGAGAGAAGTGCGGCGCCGTATCCGGCCGAGTTCACGACACCGGTAGCCACGCTCAATCTATGCGCCGGGTTGTAGGTGCGCGCGTGATCGAAGGCGATCATCGACGCTGGCCCGCCGGTTCCGAGGGCGGTCATGAGCAGCACCAGAAGCCACAGCGGGGGAGCGCCTTGCCAGAGCATCACGGCAAGCCACGCGATCACCTGCACGATCACGACCGGCAGCACGATCACGAGAGAGCGCTGCGTCGGAAATCGCCGGGAGAGCTCGCCGAGTATGGGACTGAAAAGGATGCCGGTGAGCACCAGGAGCGTCAGCAGTGCGCCCGCCTCGGCCATGCTCAGCCCCACGCCCGCGGTGAGAAACGGCATGCCCCACAGCAGCGCGAAGGACATCCCGAGAAAGAAGGTCGTGAAGTGCGACCAGAAGGCCAGCCGCGTGCCGGGATGCGCCCACGCCGCTCTGATGCCTACTCGGGTGTCGATGGCTGAGGTCACGACGCGAATGACCCCCGTCTGCGTGTCCACCGTGATGTTGGCGGTGAGTTCGGCGGGGCGGTTACGGATGACGAGCCACACCAGAATGCCGAAGAACACGCAGATGCCGGTGATCGAGCCGAAAGCCACCGACCAGCTCGTCGCGTGCAGCAAGGCGGCGAGCGGCACGAGTGCGAGCAACTGTCCACTCTGGCCCACCATCCCGGTGACCTGGGTGAGCACGGGTGCGCGCTGGGCAGGAAACCACAGGGCGATCAAGCGCACAAGGCCAGGGAAGATGGCCGCGTCGCCGGCACCGAGAAGCACGCGTGCCGCCAGAGCGATACCGATGCTTGTGGAGAACGCCATCGCGAACTGCCCGGTGGCCATGACGAGCATGCCGATCACCATGATCGGTCGTGCGCCGAAGCGATCAAGCAGGAGACCAATCGGCACTTGCATCCCGCCGTAGACGGCGAGCTGGATGACCGCGAACAGTGCCAGGATCGAGGCGTCGACGGCGAATCTCTCGGCTGCGTCGACGCCGACGGCACTCAGGGACGTGCGGTTGATCACCGCGGTGATGTAGGCGCACAGTCCCACGCACCAGATGATCCATGCTTGTGCGCCGGGTGTGGGGGGAGCGGATGCCGGGCGCACGACTCAACGCTACCGTGCAGAGCCTCGCCAACCCAGAAGAAAACGCGCGCGTGACCGCTCGTTACGGCTGCTCGAGCGGCGCGGGTGAAGCGATGTTCCGGCGACGGTACACACCCACGACGATGAGCAAGCCGACGGCGACGATCGCCGCCACGATATTGGCGATCACGAGGGGGAGTTGCGCATTGACGATGCCGTAGCTCATCCACAGGCCGAAGCCGATCAACATGATGAACAACCAGGTCACGGAGATGCCGCTGGCGTCTCGGTTCTTGATGATGACGCGGATCTGCAGCAGCGGCGCGAGCGCCATGATGAGGCCCCAGACCGTCGTGACGACGGCGAGTGTTTCTGGCAAGGATGACTCCGATGGTGACGCGGGTGAGGGTTCTCACGCTAGTGCGTGGTGGGCCGCTTCCGACGAACTGACATAATGTACATTATCCGATATTGCGGAAGGGCTGAGGAGTCGGCACCGCGCAGCTCAGGCCCAGGGCCACGGGCGCTCACGGTCAAGTTCGGCGTCACGGCCTATGGCGGCGAGTTCACCGTCACCGGCGCGGAAACAGAGCCACTTCAAGGCGACGGGGCTATCGGGCAGACAGCGCAGTCCGTGCCACACGCCCTGGCCGACCCGCACGATGGTTCCCGCCCCGACCGGGACGGTGTCGTCGTCTACGGCCAATTCACCCGATCCCTCGAGAAAGACATAGATCTCTTCGAGTTTCGAGTGCGCATGCCAGAAGGGCGAGGATGCGCCAGGCTGGGTCGCATTGACCGAAAGACCCATGTACTGACTGCCAAGATCACCCTCAACGAACTTCTTGCCCGGAGCGGCACCTTCCAGCGCATCCCATGAGGACATCGGTCCAAGCTCTGTCACGGTATACGTTCCCATGTGGCCAGCCTAGCCAATCGCCGTGAGGATCACTTCGCGACGTACGCGGCCAGATGCTCCCCCGTCACGGTCGAGCGCCCAGCCACAAGCTCGGCGGGTGTGCCTTCGAAGACGACCCGGCCACCGTCGTGTCCCGCGCCCGGGCCGAGGTCGATGATCCAGTCCGCATGCGCCATCACCGCTTGGTGGTGCTCGATGACGATGACGGTCTTGCCATCGTCCACCAGGCGATCCAGAAGCCGAAGAAGATTCTCCACATCAGCGAGGTGAAGTCCCGTCGTCGGCTCATCCAGGACGTAGATGTCGGCGTCCTCGCCCATCTGGATCGCGAGCTTGACTCGCTGACGCTCTCCCCCGGACAGCGTCGAGAGGGGCTGGCCGAGAGTCAGGTACCCGAGGCCGACATCGGCCAGCCTTCGGAGCATCGTGACCACGAGGGGGATTCTGGCATCCCCCTGCGAGAAGAACTCCAGAGCCTCAGAGACCGGCATCTCAAAGACCTCGACGATGTTTCGCCCCTCAAGGGTGTACTCGAGCACGCCAGCCTGGAATCTCTTTCCGCCGCAGTCCTCACAGGGGGTCTCGACAGTGTCCATGAAGCCCAACTCGGTGACGATGACCCCCGAGCCCTTGCACGAAGGGCAACCGCCTTCGGAGTTCGCGCTGAACAGCGCAGGCTTGACGTTGTTAGCCTTTGCGAAGGCCTTGCGAATTGGCTCCAGCATCCCGGTGTAGGTCGCCGGGTTGCTGCGACGCGAGCCTTTGATTGCGCCCTGGTCGACGGTGGCGACCCCCTCGCGCGAAGCGATCGAGCCGTGCACCAGAGAACTCTTACCCGAACCGGCAACCCCGGTCACGACGGTCAGAACGCCGAGCGGAATGTCGACATCCACATTCTGCAGATTGTTCGCGTTCGCACCGCGCACCTCCAAGACACCGCGCGCCGAGCGCAGTTCGGGTTTCACCTCAGCCCGGTCGTCGAAATGCCGTCCGGTCGTGGTGTCGCTCGTGCGCAGATCCTTCACCGATCCTTCAAAGCAGATCGTGCCGCCGTTGTGCCCCGCGCCGGGACCGAGATCGACCACGTGATCGGCGATGACGATGGTCTCGGGTTTGTGCTCGACGACAAGCACCGTGTTGCCTTTGTCCCGCAGTTGCAAGAGCAACTCGTTCATCCGCTGAATATCGTGCGGATGCAATCCAATGGTCGGCTCGTCAAAGACGTAGGTGACATCGGTCAGCGAGGAGCCCAGGTGCCGCAGCATCTTGATGCGCTGCGCCTCTCCCCCGCTGAGTGTTCCGGAGGGACGATCCAGACTCAAATAGCCAAGCCCCAGCGTGACGAAGGCGTCGAGATTGGCGCTGAGGGCGGCCAGCAAAGGCCCCGCCTCAGGCCGGGTGAGCTCCCGCACCCAGCTCGCAAGATCGGTCACCTGCATCCGGCACAGATCGGCGATGTTGACGCCGTCGATCCTCGAGGAAAGCGCCCCCGCGGTCAGACGGGTTCCCTCGCACTCAGGACAGATGGTGAAGGTCGCGGCCGATTCGACAAAGCGCCGGATATGCGGTTGCAGCGCGTCCAGGTCTTTGGCAAGCATCGACTTCGTGATCTTCGGGATCAGGCCCTCGTAGGTCATGTTGATCCCGCTGATTTTGACCTTTGTGACTTCGCCGTAAAGGAAAAGGTGCCGTTGCTTCTCGGTGAAGTCCCGGATCGGCTTGTCGGCGGGGTAAAGACCTGACTCAGAGAAGCCCTTGACCATCCATCCATCCGCCGTGTATCCGGGCACGAGGATCGCGCCCTCATTGAGCGACAGTGACTCATCCACCACCTTGCTGAGGTCGATGTCCGAGACCGTGCCTCTCCCCTCGCAGCGCGGGCACATGCCGCCGAGGTAGACCACATCCTTGACGATCTTCTTCTCACCGGTGGCAGAGACCGAGACCCCGCCCACTTTCTGTGTGGGGATGTTGAAGGAGAAGGCGGTCGGCCCGCCGATGTACGGCTCCCCCAGTTTCGAAAAGAGGATGCGGAGCATCGCGTTGGCATCGGTCACCGTGCCCACGGTCGAGCGCGGGTTTGCCCCGAGGCGCTCCTGGTCAACGAGAATCGCCGTCGTCAGGCCCGCAAGCACATCCACATCGGGCCGCGGAACCTGTGGCATGAAACCCTGCACGAAGGCGCTGTAGGTCTCATCGATGAGTCGGCGGGACTCTGCCGCGATCGTGTCAAAGACAAGAGAGCTCTTGCCAGAGCCCGAAACACCGGTAAAGACCGTGAGCCGGCGCTTCGGGATGTCGACATCCACCTCGCGCAGATTGTTCTCGCGCGCGCCGCGCACTCGAATGACGTCGTGGTGGTCAGCGGGGTGCGCGGCGGGGGCGGCAGTGGATGGGGGCACGCCTCGATCATGCCATCCGGGTGCGTCCCACGCCAAGGCATGCGAGCCCCGCATCGAAATAGTCGCGCGAGCGGGCACGTTCAGCGTTAGCCTGAAAACACCCATCCGTTGTTCTTCCGAGAAAGGCTTTTCATGTCCGAAACTCTCAGCGAGGCGCGCCAGCTCCTCAAGGCTGTCCGCATCACCCTCGCGATCGTCGGTGTCCTCGCCGTGGTCGCGGGTGTCGTCATTCTCATCTGGCCCGAGCGCACCGCCGCGCTGATGTTCGGGGGCATCATCGGTGCCTACCTCGTCGTCGCCGGTCTTGTGTACCTGGGCCTTGGTCTTTTTTCGAAAGGCAAGGGCGGCTGGGCGCGTCTCGGCCATCTCGCGCTCGGCGTTCTCTACATCGCCGCGGGCGTGATCGTCTTCGTGAACCTCAACACGACGGCGATCGTGATCGCCGTATTCCTCAGCATCGTGGTCGGTATCACGTGGATCTTCGATGGCATCGTCGCGCTCTCGCTCATCGGGGACGCCCCATCGAAGGGCTGGACGCGCCTCTACGCTTTCCTGAGCATCCTCGGCGGTATTGTGCTTCTGCTGTGGCCGTTCCTGGGCGAAAGCGTCTTTGGCGGCGCGCTCGTGCTGTGGCTGATCTTCGGGATCTCGCTGATCATCCTCGGTGTGACCCAGATCGCCCGCGCGATCACTCTCGGCAAGGTCGCCAAGGGCGGGGCCGCGGCCATCAAGGAAGCTGTCGGCGAGTAGTCCACGCCTCGCGGGGCCTGGGATGAGTCACTCGTCTCAGGCCCCGGCGGGCGGAATCGTGCGCTCCCACCAGTCAAGCACGGCAGCGAATCGCTCCATGCGGTGGCGGGGTTGACCGCTGCGGGTCAGTTCGTGGTTCTCGCCAGGAAAGATCAGCATCTCCGCTTCCGTCCCCTGGCGTTTCAGAGCGCTGTAGTATCGCGTCGCCTGCTCCAGCGGGCAACGGTAGTCCTGCTCTGAGTGCAGGACCAGCGTCGGCGTCGTCACCGCGCCCACGACGGCCATCGGGCTTTGCCGCGCGATGTCTTCTGTGCTCGTGCCGACATACTCATCACCGAAGAAAGACCCGATATCGCTCGTGCCCTGGAAGGAGATCGGGTCGAGGAACCCTCGTTCCACGATCGCGCCGGAAAAACGGTGATCGTGCGCGATGATCCACGCGGTGAGGTAACCGCCGTAGGAACCACCCATGATCCCGAGCCGCTCGCCATCGAGGCGCCTATCCTCGCTCAGGGCGGCCTCGAAGAAGTCGATCACATCGTGATAATCGAGGGTCCCCATCGCCTGACGGATGCTGCGCCCGTGTGCGCTGCCGTAACCGGCCGATCCGCGAGGGTTGCTGTAGACGACCGCGTAGCCCGCATCCACCAGCACCTGTGTCTCATCGAAGGGATGAATCGCGTACTGCGCGTAGGGGCCGCCGTGGATCTGCAGGATGACCGGAAAAGGCCCCTCTCCCTCGGGCGTGGCAACCCAGCCGTGGATCGGGTAGCCATCGCGGCCTTGGATGACCATTTCGCGGGGGGTCACCAGGCCCGTGTCCCGTAGTGCCGAACTGAAATCGGTATATGCCGCGCCGTGCTCATCCACGAGTTCGCCGAAGAAGGTCTCTCCCGCCGCCGATGCCACGATGCTTCCTCCACGGGACGCGGCGTGCCCGGTGACTTCGATGTCACCAGCAAGCACCTCGCTCACGGCTCCAGCGCGCGTGACCCGCAGAAGGCTCACGCGCCCGCGCGTGCGGTTCTGCACGAGGAAGTCCTCGGCCAGAGCAGTGATGTGACTGCCCACCTCTCCGAGGTCGATGGTCTCGGGATCGGTGAGCCGCTGCCCATCAACGATCCAGAGCGAGTAATTCGCGGCGACGAAGTCGGCTCCGGCTTCTCCCACCTCGGCAGCGGTGAAGGCAATCATCCCGTCGGCGGCGACGGCGACATCCCCGATAGCCAGTTTCGCGGACCGCGCGACGACGTCGCGCACGGTCGCGTCCTCGATGCGCACCGCCAGGATCGCCGTGCTGAGATCACGCTCGTTCGAACTCGCCTCGCTCGCCACCGACAGCACCTCCTCACCAGAAGAGGTGAACACGACGCCGGAGAAAGACCGTGTGCCGTGGGTGAGTTGCCGTGCTTCAGCGCCTACGGCATCGATGGCCGCGGGCACATCGCCCGCAGTCGGCGCCGGATCGACCAGCGGCTCTGCCGCGAGATCGGGGACGTCGCTAAGGAACAACTGTGATGGCCGGTCCTCCGTCCACCCGACACCGTTCGCGTGCCAGCGAAGACCGGTGATGTGCCGGGGAGATTCTGCCGCGGGATCCAGTCCCTCGACCGTGCCATAGCGCCCTCGTTCGGGCTGTGCGGCGACGAAAGCCAGTCGCCGGGAATCGGGCGACCACGCGAAAGCGCTCACCCCGAGAGGCATATCGGTGACTTGCACGGGTTCGCCACCGGATGCTTCCACGACCCAGAGCTGTGCGCGCTTTTTCGCATCGGCCCGCAGGAAGGCCACCATCGCATCATCCGGTGATATCTGCGGGGCTGTATCGGCGATTCCCCGGGTGAAGGGACGCGTCGTGCGCGTGGCCAGCTCGGTGCGATAGAGCCGCCCCACCGCACGGTTGGCGCGGATCGACGGCTTCGATGTGGCAAAGACGGCGAAGCTGCCGTCGCGCGAGATCGTGGGCCGCCCGACGGCAATGAGCTTTTCGATGTCCTCGGCGCGCATCGTCACTCGGTCACGAAGTCGCTGGTGTCCCCCACAAGGCGCGTGTTGTCGGCGGGAACCGGATCGACGGCGGCTTGGGCGACCTCGGCGGCAAACTCCGAGACGTTGTAGAGTTTCCCGGCCGACTCACGACGCCCGGCGATCGCCTCCGGGTTGGCTCGTTCCAGAAGCGTCGCGGTGATGGTGCCCTCGATCATGTCGCCCGAGACGACGGTGAAGCCGATCCCCTGGGCCTCAAGGCTCGGGATGCGCTCCCTGAGCGCGTCCTCACCGGCACGCTTCGAGGTCGCCACCGCCTCGTACTCGGGCATCGTGGGGGTCGTTCTGATGAAGTGCGCCTGGTGGCTGGTGACGAACACCACCCGTGACCCCTCAGCCATGAGCGGGAGCGCGCTCTCGAGCACGTCCACCTGGGCGTCACGATTGAGCGCGAGGGCATAGTCAGAAGCCATACCCGACTCCATGCCGCCCGAAGCGTTGAGCACCAGGATGTCGAGGTGGCCGTACTCGGCGGCCACGGCGTCGAACATCGCCTGCACCGATGCGGGATCGGTCAAATCCGCCCCGATAACCAGCGCCCGGCTACCCCCCTCTCGCAGATCGGCGGCGAGCTTCTCAGCCCGGGGTGCCTTGTTGCGGAAATTGATGACCACATCCGCCCCCGCCTCTGCGAAATAGCGAACAGTGTCGGCGCCGATTCCGCGTGAGGAACCGGTGACGAGAGCGACCTTTCCCGTGAGCGATCCTGCGGCGAGGGGCTGGTTCATGGAAACTCCTTGAGGATGTCCGAAACACGGCGTGTGCGACCTCTGTCACCCTACCAACTCCGACCCAGCCCGTCTTGGCCGTGGTAGTTTTGGCCAAGGAGGACTCATGGACTTTTCGGCAATCGTCACCCTCATGACCGAATGGGCGTGGGTCGGCTGGCTCGTACTTATCGCCATCTTTCTTGTGATCGAGATGCTCACACTCGACTTCACCTTCTTGATGTTGTCGGTCGGTAGCGGTGCGGGTCTGGTCACTGGCCTGTTCGATGCGCCCGTGTGGTTGCAGTTCCTCGTGGCCGCGGTTGCCGCCGTACTGCTCATCCTGTTCATCAGGCCGCCGTTGCTCAAGCGTCTGCACCGGAGTACGGACCCGACAAAGTCGAACGTCGAGGCTCTCATCGGCCTCGGGGGCTACGCGCTGCGCGAGATTTCCGGGATCACCGGTCAGGTCAAACTCACTAACGGCGATATCTGGACGGCGCGCAGCGCCGACTCCTCCGTCATCCCTCAAGGCGTGCACATCGCCGTCGAATCCGTCGAGGGCGCCACCGCGGTCGTCCGCTCTACCCACAACTAGGAGTTCCCGATGCCCCTGTCACAGAACTTTCTGCCCACGGCCATCGGCTGGCTCCTTGCCATCGCGGTCATCATCTTCGTCTTCGTAACGGTTGCACGTTCGGTTCGCATCGTCCCGCAGGCCACGGCCGGCGTCGTTGAGCGCCTGGGCAAGTACCACAAGACACTGAACCCGGGACTGAACATCCTGGTGCCTTTCATCGACCGCCTCCGCCCGCTGATTGATATGCGCGAGCAGGTTGTGTCCTTTCCCCCGCAACCGGTGATCACCGAAGACAACCTCGTGGTCTCCATCGACACGGTCGTCTATTTTCAGGTGACCGACGCGAGGGCGGCGACCTACGAGATCGCCAACTATCTCGGCGCGGTAGAACAGCTCACCACCACGACCCTGCGTAACGTCGTCGGTGGCCTCAACCTCGAAGAGGCACTGACCAGCCGTGATGAGATCAACGGGCAGTTGCGCGTGGTGCTTGATGAGGCCACGGGCAAGTGGGGCATCCGCGTCGGACGCGTGGAGCTCAAGGCGATCGATCCGCCGCTGTCGATCCAGGATTCGATGGAGAAGCAGATGCGCGCCGAGCGTGACCGTCGTGCCGCCATCCTCACGGCAGAGGGAACCAAGCAGTCCGCGATTCTGGAGGCGGAGGGCGCACGCCAAGCTGAGATTCTGCGCGCCGAGGGCGACAAGCAGGCGGCGGTACTTCGTGCGCAGGGTGAAGCCGAGGCCATCCAGAACGTCTTCGCGGCCATCCACCAGGGTGCCCCGGATGACAAACTTCTCGCGTACCAGTACCTGCAGATGCTCCCGAAGATCGCCGATAGCGAGTCGAGCAAGCTGTGGATCATCCCCAGCGAGCTGACCGAGGCGCTCAAGGGCCTCGGCACCGCGTTCACCCCGCGCCCGCCCGGCGGCGCGACGAAGGCGTGACGCACCCCTACTTCGAAGGCACCCGCTACCCGCGGGTGCTGGCCCACCGCGGTTTCGTTCCCCCGGAGTCCCCGGAGATCTGGGAGAACACCGCAGCCGCGTTCGCCGCCGCGCAGGCCCTGGGCGTGGAGTATCTCGAAAGCGACTGTCAGGTCACTGCCGATGGAGAGCTCGTGCTCTTTCACGATGAGACGCTGACCCGGCTCACCGGGGATACCCGCCGTGTCGATGCGGTGCCACACCATGAGCTCGCCGAGATCTTTGCCGCTCACGGGGGGTTGCTCACTGTCGCCGAGGCGCTGGAGGCGTTCCCCGAGGTGCGTTTCAACCTCGATGTGAAAACGGATGCCGCGCTCCCCCTTATCGGCAAGGCTGTCAGCGCACACACCAAGCGGGTGCTCCTGACAAGCTTCTCCGATGCGCGACGTCGCCGCGCGGTGGCGGAATTACGGCGAGCGGGGGCCACCACTCGCCCGGCGATTTCTCCCGGTCAGAAGACGATCGCCACCCTCTGCGCGACAAGCGCCGCCCGGCTCTCACCCGCCGTTGCGCGTCTTCTTCGCGACGTCGACGCGCTCCAGATTCCCCTTCGCCACGGTCGGGTCAAGATCTTCACGAACGGGATCCTTCGCCAGGCCCATACGCACGGTGTCGAGGTGCACATCTGGACCATCAACGACGCCCCGCATATGCGAGAGCTTGTCGATCTCGGCGTCGATGGCATCGTCACCGATCGTGCCGATCTCGCCGTCACGACACTTTTCTAAGCCAGCTGTCCTCCCCCGCTGGGATTCCTCTGTGAATGTCAGAGGGAACGTCGCGGCGTGGATGATCTGCACAGGCTAGGGCGCTATACCTAGTTCTAAGGAGAGGACAACACCATGGCAGATCGAAGCCTTCGCGGCATCCGACTGGGCGCTCAGAGCTTGCAGAGCGAAGAGGGTGTCGTCTTCATGGAACGGCGCGAGACAAGCTACTTCTGCAAGAGCTGCGAGGCCACCACCACGCTGATGTTCTCGGCGGATGCCGAGCCCCCGCACAACTGGGAGTGCCGTGGTTGCGGCGAAGAAGCACGGCTGCAGATCGATGGCAAGCTCGTGGCGAACGATGACGAGGAAAGCAAGGTTCCGCGCACCCACTGGGACATGCTGCTTGAGCGGCGCACGGTCGCCGAACTCGAGGAACTCCTGAAGGACAGGCTCGATTTCCTGCGTTCGCGTCGTGGGGCCGGAGAGCCGCGCGAGAAGATCGGCGCCTAAGCGCGCCTTCTGGCCGCAAAGCCGCAGGTGATCAGAAAAGCGATCCCTCCGAGCAGGGCCAGCGCCTCGATCCACGGGCCGAGCAGTATCCCCGCCGTGATCCCGACCCGCCTCTCGACCAGTTCGACGAGCGCACCGGCTGTGTCGGAGTCCAGAGAGGCAACGGTCGTGCCGTCGTGCGCGATGATCTGACTCGTTCCCACGGTCGAGACGTTCACCACCCATCGTCCGGTCTCGATGGCACGCATACGCGCGAAGGCGAGTTGTTGCAGGTTCTCATCCGTGCCTCGGAAATCGGCATTGTTGGTCTGGAACACGAGCACCTCGGCGCCGCCGAGAATCCCCTCGCGGATCACATCGTCGTAGATCACGTCGAAACAGATCGCCAGGCCAAGAGTGGCGTCCCCGACTGTCATCAGGGGCGGGTCCTGCCCCGGCGAATACTCCCGCTCCACAAGATCGACCAGATCAGGCACGAGCAAACGGAAGAAGGCGCGGTCGGGAATGTATTCGCCGAAAGGCACCGGATGCCGTTTCGCATGGCTCTGCACACCGATGTCCGAGCCCCACAGCAGTGAAGTGTTGTAGATGCCGCTGGGGGTTGTCACGGCGGCGTTCGCGAGCAGCGGTGCGCCGAGGCGAGAGCTTTCCAGGCTCAGCCTTCTGGCCGTTTCTGCGCTGCGGAAGGGGTCATAGTCAAGGCTGCCTTCAGGCCATACGACCAGGTCAAGGTTCTGCCCGATCAAGGGTGCCGAAGCATCCGATTGCGCCTGAATGACCGCGTAGGGTTCGCGCGCGTCGAAGTAGCCCGTAGGCCCGTTCCCCTGCACCGCCGCGATCGTCATCGTCCCGACAACGGTCGTCGGATAGGCGGGCAATACGACGAACCCCCCGATCAGCAGCAGCGGCACCGCCAGCGTCATCGGATAGCGCCAACACCCGCTGCGCACGATCTCGATCCCTGCCGCGATGAGCGCGACCATGACGAGGCTCAATCCGCTCACGCCAAGCCATGAGCTAAGGCTCGCCAACGGCGACTCGGATTGCGTCATCCCCAGTCGCGCCCAGGGAAATCCCCCGTAGGGCCACGAGCCGAGGACCAGTTCACGCAAGAGCCACAGGGCCGCCAACAGCAGCGGCAACACCAGAAGGCGCGCCACCAGCCCCGGAAACGCGCGAGGGAGCCAGCGATAGGCAAGGGCGAGGGGAACAAACAGCACCGCGGTGATCGCCGCTTCCGCTGCCGTCAACGCGACCCACGGCAGCGGGCCGAGGTATCGCGAGGTCCACGAGATCAGCAGGCCGTAATAGAGCACCCCGTACACGAGTCCGAGCAGGGCCGCCGCCGGGAGGCTGCGCCCGATCACGGAGAGCAGAACCAGCGCGACCGCGATGAACGCCAGCGGCCAGAGCCCTAATGCTGGTGACGCCATGTCCATGAGCACGCCCGCCGTCGCCGCCACGATCACCGCCGCCCAGAGCGGAAGAAGCGGCTTCTGGGTCACCTCTTCCTCGGTGAGCTGCCCTGTTTCGCTCATCGCCACGCCTCACAGCCCCGAGTAGGCAACGATGCCCCGACGCACCGACTCCAGCGCACGCCGGGATGTGGCTGCCATATCGGCATCCTCGGCCACGAGCGAGATCTGATCGAGCAGGTCGATGGTCTGCTTCATCCATCGCACGAAGTCCCCCGCCGGAAGATCGGCTTCATCGAGCGCGCGGTCAAGGGATGCCCCTCTGGCCCAGCTATACACCGCACCGGCAAGACCGGTGGCGAGCGGTTCGGTTACCGGCAATCCATTGTCGTGCTCAAGATCATCCAGTTGCGCCCAGAGAGTCTGGGTACTGCTCAGCGCTTCGCGGAACGCTCCCCGCGGCAGACCTCTTTCCCCGGTGCCGGCGGCTTCACGGCGCGGCTCGTAGACCAGGCAGCTTGCCATCGCGGCGAGCGAAGGCGCATCCAGTTGCGACCAGAGCTTCGTGCGGAGGGACTCTGCAAGCAGGAGATCGCGCTCACCGTAAATGCGGCGCATCGTGCGACCGGCATCGGTCAGTGCGGTCTCCTCTCCCTGACCGCGCACGTAGTCAAGCCCGGAGAGCACGCTCAGAACCCGATCGAATTGGCGAGCCACCGTTCCCGTGCGAGAGTCAATCTGCTTGCGCTGCCGATCGATGTCGCTCTTGAGCTTCCAGTAGCGTTCCGCCCAGCGCGCGTGAGTCTCACGATCAGGGCAGTTGTGGCATCCGTGGCGCTGCATCTGGGTGCGAAGCTCGTGGATGCGTTTCTGCCGCTTCTCGCGGGCGCTGCGGCTCCCCTCGACCGAGCGGTTCTTCTTCTCCAGATCGCTCAGTTCCCGGCGCAGACGCGAATACTGCAGGAAGTCGCCATGCTCACACGCCATGGGCGTGAGATACCCTTCGAGGGAGCCTTCCGCCTCGCGCACCTTGCGCGCGAGCCCCACGACCGCGCGATCGGCCTGGAACTGCGCGAAAGACGACTCGAGCACCTCTCTGGCCCGCGTGCGGCCGTAGCGATCGACGAGGTTCACGGCCATGTTGTAGCTCGGACGGAAACTGGAGTTCAAGGGGTAGGTGCGACGGGATGCCAGCGCCGCCACCGCCTGGGGATCCATCCCCTCCGACCACTGCACCACCGCGTGCCCCTCGGTGTCGATGCCACGTCGTCCCGCGCGGCCGGTGAGTTGCGTGTACTCCCCTGAGGTGATCGCTACGCGCGCCTCGCCGTTGAACTTCTCCATCTTCTCGAGCACCACGGTGCGCGCGGGCATATTGATCCCCAGCGCCAACGTCTCGGTGGCGAAGACGACTTTGACGAGTTTGCATCGGAAGAGCTCCTCGACGACTTCTTTGAACGCCGGCAGAAGGCCGGCATGGTGCGCGGCGATACCGCGTTCGAGATTGTCTTTCCACTCCAGGTAGCCCAGCACCCCCAGGTCTTCATCACCGAGATTGCGCGTGCGCTCCTCCACGAGAGAGCGGATCTCGCTGCGTTCCTCGCTATCGGTCAACCGGACGCCGGCGCGTCGCGTCTGCTGCACGGCGGCGTCGCATCCCGCGCGGCTGAAGATGAAGAAGATCGCGGGCAGCAGATTCGCCCGCTCCAGGAGTTGTACGACCTCCGGGCGGTCGATGCGTTCCATACGCGCTTCTCGCGGACGCCGTTCGTAGCGTTTGGGCCTTCGCCCGCCACTTCGCGCGGCGTGCGTTCGCTGATTGTTCTCGAAGAGCTGGCCTTTGAAAGAACGCACGCGCATAAGCTCTTGATTCACGTGCGCCGCTGCCGTGCCGGCACGCTCGTCGAAGAGCGGGAGCAGATCGCCGCGCACCAGCACATGCTGTTCCAGCGGTACGGGGCGATGCTCCGAGACGATGACCCGGGTATCGCCGCGCACCGTGTCAAGCCAGTCACCGAACTCCTCGGCGTTTGACACCGTGGCGCTCAGCGCGACCACACGCACCGCGCGGGCGAGGTGGATGATGACCTCTTCCCATACGGCACCGCGGAAGCGATCGGCGAGGTAGTGCACCTCATCCATCACGACATAGCGAAGATCACGCAACGCCCTCGAGTCTGCGTAGAGCATGTTACGCAGAACCTCGGTGGTCATCACGACGATCCGCGCGGAACTGTTGATGCTGGTGTCTCCCGTCAGAAGACCCACGTTCTCACTGCCGTAGACCTCGACCAGTTCGCGGTACTTCTGGTTCGACAGCGCCTTCATCGGCGTGGTGTAGAAGGCCTTCTCACGCGTGGTGAGCATGGCGAGATGGATCGCGAACTCCCCCACGATGGTCTTGCCCGCCCCGGTGGGGGCTGCCACCAGCACGCCATCGCCGTCTTCGAGGGCGTGGCATCCCGCGATCTGAAAAGGGTCGAGCTGGAACTTCTGTTTCGCGGCGAATCGCAAGGTCTCAGGATGTCTTCGAGCCTCACCTGCCTCGGCGTATCTCTCGGCGGGAGAACTCATGCCGGTGCGTCCGACAGGGGTGGTGTCGCACTCGCGGCCTTCGCACGCGTGCTCTTGCGTCGGTCAAAGAGGAGCGATAGCAGGGCCGCGGCAAAGTAGAGGGTGACCAGGATCGCCCCCAGAAGCAGCATCGAGAACGCGTCCGCGGCGGGAGTCGTGATTGCCGCAAAGAGCGTTGCGATAAGCACCGCAGGGCGCCACGCCTTGAGTATCGCGCGGCCGCTCATCACTCCCGCGAGGTTGAGGGCGACGAGGAAGACCGGCAGGACAAAGCCCACACCGATGGCGAGGACGAACTTCAGGATGAAGTCGTAGTACTCCCTCGCCTCGAAGAGGTTCGATGCGTTGTGAGGCGTGAACATCGCAAGTACCCGGATGACGTTCGGCGAGACCCAGAGTGCGACGGCTCCCCCGAGAAAGAAGAGCGGAATGGCTGCCCCCGCGAAGCCCAGCGTGTAACGGGTCTCCCGGCGGGTGAGTCCTGGCACGATATACGCCCAGATTTGCCACAACCACACCGGTGCCGAAAGGATCAGGCCGATCGACAGCGCCATGCGCATCCGCAGATCGAAGGGGCCTGTGACGGTGGTGAAGATCAGTTGCACGAAGGCGTCGCCGCGCTCTTGATCGATGAGGCGGATCGGATATGCCAGAAACTCGATGATCGGCTCAGTCACGATGAACGCCACGATCATCCCGACGAGCACACCCGCGGCAGCGATCAGCAGCCTCTTGCGGAACTCGATCAGATGTTCCGTGAGCGACATTCGCCGGTCACGGCGCGGTCGCTTCTGCTCAGTCGAGTCGGGCGGCGCCACGGCTCACGGTGTTCGGTCGGGGGCGTCCGGTTCGGGCGCAGATGATGCGGCCTCGTGCGTGGCGGCGGTGTTGCGCGCCGCAGCATCGGCGGCGTCCTCCTCTTTCATCGCCTTCATCTCGCCCTTGAAGGCCCGCGCGGACTGACCCATGCTCTTGGCCAGCGCGGGAAGTTTCGCCGCGCCAAACAGCAGCAAGATCACCGCGAGAATGATCAGCAGGGTGGGCCACCCCATCAGATTGCTGGGCATTGATCTCTCCCTTTCGTCGTGCTCAGTCTACAGAGCAAGCCTTAGATCGTCTGGTGATACATGGCGAGTCCGGCCTGGGCCCACTGACGGGTCGCGTCCCTTGCACTCGAGGGGGCGGTGACTTCGACGCGCCCACCGAAACGTGCGGCGAGACGCTTGAGAGAACGCGGGTCTCCCATAGGCAGCCGGGCCGTGAGCTGCTCGCCGTTCGAGCTGACGTCCGCATGGCTCAATACGTCGGCGATGAGAGCGGCGATGCTCACCGGCATCCGCATCTCGCCGTAACCGTCTTCCGGCCCGCCCTGGAACAGCGGCGGCGCCGCATCCCCCAGATGACTGTTCGGGATGTCGGTCAGCGTCGCCTCGCTGACCCGGTCAAGGTGGAAGGTGCGCATGGCCTGGCGCAGGTGGCACCAGGCCTGCAGATACCACTCGGCCTGAGTGTTGATCACGCGTACCGGATCGACGGTGCGCAGGGTCGTTTCCGCATCCGGGGCGTGATAACGAAACTGGATCGCCACCTTGCCACTCATCGCCTGCGACACAACCGTACGCACGTCATCGAGGGCCGGTGGCGCCACGACAAGATCGGCGGGAACGGATGCCGCACCTCGGGCGAGCTTTGCCAGCAGACCCGAGATAAGCCCCGACTCGGCAACCTGCGGAACCGAGGCGACAAGCTGGAGCCCCGCAAGCAAGGCGGCCGCTTCGCGCGCGGTGAACCGCGGGACGCGATGGAGCGAGACCACGTTGGTCAACTCGATGACATCGTCGTGATCAAGCAAATCCCAGTTGATGTCGAACTGTTCGTGCGGCATCTGGTGGTAGCCCGAGTCACCCGGGTGGCCGATCAGCGTGAGTTTTTCGACCATGGCGCGCATCTGCGATGGGGTGACGTCGAAGTCGCGGGCCGCGACATCCAGCGGCACCGTTTGGCGCTCGAGCAGATAGGGCACCAACGTCAGGTACAGGCGCACGCGCTCGGATGCCAGAAGCGGGCGTCGCGCGGTGCTCATGAGGCATTCCCGTGCGCGGCGGCCACCGCGTGCAGGCGCTCGATGACCGCGCTCCGGAGTCGCTCCGGCTCGATGACGCGCACCTCAGGTCCGTAGGATGCCAACTCGTCGGCGAAAATGTCGAGGTCGACGAAAGACACCCGATCCCCGCCGCTGGTGCGCTCCGCACGCCTGCCCAGCCGCAAGGCCGCTTCGGTGCCCGGTGTGATCTGCACGATCGCGATGTTCTGCGCCGCGAGCTCTTCCAGTTCCCGCAGCGCCCGCTCCCCCGCGCCCGAGCGCAGTGCGGGATCAAAAGGCTTCGAGGTGACCACGACGTCACCGGTGACACGGCTGAGCAAGTAGGTGCGGTCCTGGCCGGTCTCAAGGTCTACGCCGAAGACATGCCACCGTGCCGCATAGTCGACCAGGGCGAGAGGGGTGAGCATCCTCTGTCGCGCCGACTCCTCCCCCGGCTTCAGATAGTCGAACCGCACGGTCACGCAACGCTCGATAGCGTCTCGAAGGGCGTCGAAACCGTTCTCACCCGTGGTGAGCCGCGGTGCAAAGCCGATGATGGCCTCGTCGCCGTCGATACCCAGTGCACGTATCTTGCGCACCCCCGCTTGCGCATCATCCGACATCGATCCCGCGCTCCACACGCTTCCGGCCAGGCGCAACACCGCGAACTCCTCTGGCGTGAACTCGATGTCTTCGGGCAGCGAGTACTCGGCTTTGGGGATGCGGTAGCGCGCCTCACGCAGGTCATTCGGGTCGGTGAAATCACCTATGGTCTCCAGCGGGATGCCGAGACTGCGCAGCTCTTCTTTGTCGCGCTCGAACATCTTGTCCAGCGCATCGACGCCGACCCCCGATTCGCTGCGCTGCCGGTAGCCGGAGACGTTCTCAAGAATCTGCTGCTTGGTCAGCCCGTGATCGCTCGCCATCAGCGCCACGACCAGGTTCGTGACGCGTTCTTCGGGAGGGATACGCTCAGCCATCATCGCGCCGGCGGCGCCTCGACTCCGAGAATGTCGAACACGAACACGAGCGTGGACCCGGCCGGGATCCGTGGCCGCGGGGTGTCGCCGTATCCCAGCTCCGGCGGCACGACCACGAGCACCTGCGAACCGACTCTCTGGCCCTTCAGCGCCTCCGCCACTCCCGGAACCAGACCGTCGAGAGTAAAGCGTGCCGGAGTCGCCTCGCCCCAGGAACTGTCGAATACGGCCCGCCCTGCCCAGGTGACTCCGGTGTAGTGCGCCCGGAATGCCGTGTCCTCGCTGAGCGTTTCGCCATCACCCTGGATAAGAAGCTGGGTCACGAGCGTCGTCGGTGCGTCAGAACCGGGAACGACGATGCCCGGCCTCCCATCGGGTGCACGTACCACCGAGGGAAGTCCCCGCTCGGAGTTGAATACGCGGGTGCCTTCTGCTCGTGCGAGGTACACCTGATGAAGATCGTAAACCGCAATGACGCTTTCGCTCTCGGAGATACCGAACGCCTGCTGCGCTATCGCACCGATCTGCTCGGGACCGAGAACGGCAATAATGCGAGACCCTTCGGTGGCGCACTGCAAGGCGCTGCCCAGCCCCGGCGCCTGGCTTGACCAGTGGCCCATATTCGAGACCCGGGCGAAGTCCGCGTCGTATTGCGTCCCGATGATGCGCTCACCGTTCTCACCGCGGAACAAGGAGATGTCTACCACCATGAGCTGATCGGTGCTCGTCAGTGCCGTTCCCCCGCCGCGAACGATGTCGCTTGTGCGCAGAGCCGTCGAGCGAATCGGGGTGAACGCCTCGATCGTGGGCATGGCACCGACCGCGCCGTTCACCGTGATCAAGGAACTCAGCTCATCACCCTGCGCGGGCCGCTCACATTCTGCGATCCCGAACAACGGCGTGCAAGCGGTCAGTGTCGCGGCCATCAGGCCCATAACGACGAGGGTCGAGGGAAGTTTACGCACCCCGTAAGTCTATGTGTTTTGGCCCTCATCTCCGGCGTCACGTACCCCCTCGGCCGCGCGCTGTGCCTCCCTGACGCGCTTTCGCAGATTCTTGTCGGTGATGACCCGGTCACCCACCGCGCCGGGAGTCCACAGGTGCACGTCCTCGTCGCTGAAGCTGCTCTTGGATGCACGCCGCTTCACCGCAGGGCGAAGCGAGCCGGGCGCGAGGCGACGGGCCGTCAGCAGAAATCCGGTATGGGCCACCATCCGGTGATCCGGCCGCACGGCCAGCCCCTCGACATGCCAGCCTCGCACGAGCGTTTCGGATGCTTCGGGCTCGGTGAAGCATCCCAAACCCCTCATGAACTCGGCTGTGCGCGAGAGTTGGGTCGCCGTGGCGACATAACAGATCACCACTCCCCCGGAAGTGAGTGCCTCTGCGGCGGCATCCAGGCACTCCCAGGGCGCGAGCAGGTCAAGGACCACCCGATCTACACTGCCCGGCGCGCACGCCGTGGGCAGCGACTCGGCCAGATCGCCGACGATGAGCTCCCACCGTGGCGGCACGGCGCCGAAGAAGGTCTCGACGTTTGCGCGCGCGACATCCGCGAACTCTTCGCGACGCTCGAACGACACCAGGCGTCCGGCCTCACCCACCGCACGCAGCAGCGCGAGCGAGAGCGCCCCCGAGCCGACACCGGCTTCGACCACGACGGCCCCGGGGAACACATCGGCTTGCATCACGATCTGCGCGGCATCCTTCGGATAGACGATCGCCGCTCCCCGCGGCATCGACATCGCGAAGTCCCGCAGCAGCGGACGAAGGGCCAGATACTCCTGCCCCATGCTGTTGGTGACGACCGAGCCATCGGGGCAGCCGATGATGTCGGCGTGGCGCAGCACACCCTTGTGGGTGTGCAACTCTGCATCGGCCCGAAGGGTCGTCGTGTGCAGGCGGCCCTTCGGATCGGTCAACTGCACGCGATCGCCGACCCGGAAGGGTCCACGCGGAAGATCGGTGTTGTTCATTGCTTCACCCCCGCAACCGTCGCGCTGTGCAGAAGCTCTGCGAAGGCCCTCGCGTCCCGCCCCGCCAAGGTCGGCCATAGCGCGTGCGCACCGAGCCCGTCGAGCGCGAGAAGGTGAGGTACGCCGATTGTCACCGCTCCCGCGCTTACACCCGCACGCACACCACCGGGGGAATCCTCGATGACTACGCAGCGGGTGATGTCCGCGCCAAGGGCCTCAGCGGCTTGCAGATAAGGGTCGGGATGAGGTTTCGGCTGTCGTGCGCTGTCACCGGAGACGATCACGTCGAAGATATGGGGCTGGAGGGCTTCCACGACGGCGTGAGCCATCCGCCGCAACGACATGGTGACAAGTCCCGTGGGCACACCCGATTCGCGAAGTGAGGCGAGAAGCTCGAGCACTCCGGCGCGCAACGGCGGCGTGTGAGCGTGCAGCATCCGGGTCACCTCATCGGTGAGGGTGTCGACGATATCGGCGATATCGAGTTGCACCCCGGCCTGCTGGAGCACGCCAGCGGCATCCTCAAGTCCGCGCCCGACCAGCGTGAGGCCCTGCTCCGGCCCCCACTGTCCCCCGAAAGATTCGACCAGGCGCGTCTCCGCAGCCATCCAGAAGGGTTCGGTGTCGACGATTGTTCCGTCCATGTCCCAGAGAACGGCGTCGGGCATTCGCATCACCGCTCAAGGCTACCTGCTGGCGCCCACGGACGCCGTTCGCGCACTAGCCTGAGAGATGTAAGGCAGAAAGGATCGTCAAGGATGGGCCTACTCGGTGATCGCATCGTCATCGCCGCCTTTGACGGGTGGAATGACGCCGGGGATGCCGCCAGCAGTGTCATCGCGCAATTGCGAACGCTCGGTGACTACGAGGTGGCCCATCGCATCGACCCTGAGCTGTACTTCGACTATCAGTACACGCGTCCTTCGCTTGTGACGAGCGCGTCAGGCCGCAGAAAGCTGCGCTGGCCTGAGGCGACACTCTGGCGTCCTGCCGCCGACCATGCAGAGCAACGCCTCTGGCTGCTGACCGGCGCCGAGCCCGCCCGCGCATGGAAGGCTTTCGCCGGGGAGTTCATGGATGCGGCCCTGCGCGAAGATGTCACAGGCTTCGTCACCCTCGGCGCGATGCTCTCGGATGTACCGCACACCCGCCCCATCTCGATCTATGCGACGAGCCAAAACGAGGAGGCCCGAAAGCAGCTGCGGCTTGACAAGCCGCTCTATGAGGGGCCGGTGGGCATCATCAGCGTGCTCTCCCACTATGCCGAGAGCGCGGGCATCCCCACCGCGAGCCTGTGGGCGAGCCTGCCGCACTACGTCGGCTCCGCGACCCCTTCGCCCAAGGCCACCCTTGCGCTGCTGGAGCGGCTGTGCTCGGTGACCGAGATCGACATCCCGCAGGGCGAGCTCAGCACGGCCGCGGTCGCCTGGGAGGCATCGATCGATGCCGCCGCTGCGGAAGACGAGGATATGGCCGAATACATTCGCGAGCTCGAAAGGGCCAGGGACGCGTGGGACTCCCCCGAAGCGTCCGGTGATGCCATCGCGCAGGCGTTCGAGAGCTACCTGCGCCGCCGCGGCGAGACGCCGGGCGACGCTCGACGCTGAACCGCGCGCGCACGTGCACCACCGCGGCTCAAGCCGCGATCACACCCGTCGAGAGCAGCACGATCAGGGTCGTGCCCACGAGCACACGGTAGATGACAAAGGGCAAGAAGCTGCGTGTGGAGATCCACTTCATGAAGAAGGCGATCACCCCGAGAGCGACGATGAAGGCGATACCGGTTGCCGCGAAGGTCTCGGTCATTGTGAAGTGCGCGGTTTCCCCCCAGTTCTTGGCCAGTTGGTAGAAGCCGCTGCCGAACACGGCAGGAATGGCCAGCAGGAAGGCGTAGCGCGCCGCGGCCGCGCGTTCGTAGCCGAGGAAGAGACCCATCGTGATCGTGCCACCCGAACGGGAAACGCCAGGTACGAGTGCCATCGCCTGGGCGAAACCGTAGGCGATGCCGTGCGGCACGGTGAGCTGGTCAAGCCTGCGACGTTTGGCGCCGACATGGTCGGCGACGCCGAGAAGGAGACCGAAGGCGATGAGCATGATCGCGACAACCCACATCGAGCGGAACACGGTTTCGATCTGGTCTTGGAAGAGAAGACCCAGCACAACGATGGGGATCGAACCGAGGATGATCAGCCAGCCCATGCGCGCGTCGGGGTCGTTGCGTGGCGCTTTGCCGACGAGCGAACGACCCCACTGCGTGATGATGCGCACGATGTCGCGCCAGAAGAACACCACGACGGCCGCTTCGGTGCCGATCTGTGTGATGGCGGTGAAGGCGGCACCAGGGTCGCTCGCCGAGGGCAGCACTGTCCCGAGAATGCGCAGATGCGCGCTGGAGGAGATCGGCAAGAACTCGGTCAGACCCTGGACGATGCCAAGGATGAGCGCTTCGATAAGGGTCATGAGGTGCTTCCGCTAGAAGTGATGCCGTTGGTGGGCGTGATCATTCGGCAAGCGATTCTATCCCGCTGCGGGTGGGATACCGGAGCCTCCCTTCTGCGCGCACCCACCGGAACGTGCTAATCTCTATCGTCGGTGGGTCACCACCGAACACCACTCTGCGCGGGTGGCGGAATAGGTAGACGCGCTAGCTTGAGGTGCTAGTGCCCGCATAGGGCGTGGGGGTTCAAGTCCCCCCTCGCGCACGCGAATGAAATGGCCTCTGACCTGGGATTTAGTTCTCCGGGTTGGGGGTCTTTCGCGTCGGAAGTGCTAGAAAAAGTGCTAAGCCTTGCCTAGGTGGGCGGCGAAGCGGTCTACTGCCGAGCGTTGCATGGTTGGGGTGACGTGGGAGTAGATGTTCATCGTCGTCGTGATCGTTGAGTGCCCCAACCGCTCCTGCACGACCTTGGGATGCTCCACGAGTTCCAGCAGCAGGGTTGCGTGGGTGTGACGCAGGCCCTTGATCGTGACGCGGTGCAGGGAGTCGAGCTTCGCGGTCGCCCACTTGAGGCGGCGATCCCACCGGCTGGTCATTGCGTCGGGTGAGCGGAGCTTCCCGTCGTCGTCTCCGAAGACGTAGGCGTCGGCCTTCGCCAGCTCGAACGACACCTCAGCGCGGGTGACCTTGTAGGAAGCAAGCACCTTGAGGGTTTCGGCGTCCACGTCGATGACGCGGGCTTGTCCGGTCTTGGTGGTCTTCGTCTTCGTCCAGTCGTCGGTATCGACGGCGCGGCGGATGCTGACCCGCATCGTCTTCGCGTTGATGTCCGACCACTTGAGGGCGAGTGCTTCTGAGCGGCGCATGCCTGTGTAGGCGATGAGTCGCCACAGCGGGAACAGCTCGTCTTCGAGGGTGTCGCGGTTCCAGGTGAGGAAGGTCTGCAACTGCTCGGCCGTCCAGGTCGCGATCTCGGGTTTCTGCGCCCGCACCTCGCTGGACTTCGGGGGCTTCACGGTGCGCTTCTTCTTCGCCGGGTTCACCGTCAGGTGCCCGTCGTCTATAGCAGCGTCGAGGATCGCACCCAGCACGACATGTACCTTGTGGACGCTGTTGGCCGAGAGCGGCTGTCCTTTGCCGTATGTACTTTCCGATCATGATGAGCGCTTATGCGGTCTTCTACTCGGCGTGGTGGCCGTTTGCCTGGGGCTATGTCGGGGCTGGGGTGCTCGCCCTTGACGCTCAGGTGTCGTGGCTGGTGGTCTTCGCCGTCGCGGGTGTCGGTGGTGCGGTCGCGATCCTCTGCTACGCGGTTTACATGGCATGGGCGTACCGGCGTCTCTGCGAACGCGCCGGCGTGCCCTTCCCTCTTGGAACGCAGCGCGATCTTGACTGAAACTGAATGACTATTTAGTGTTCTATATATGCATTCAGCTTCCGGGCCGTCCGATCTCACCGGGCGTGCACGTATCCGCGACGCAGCGATCGAGCTGTTCGCGGCTCAGGGCTTTGGCGGGACAAGTGTGAAGGCGATCGCAGAAGTCGCCGGGGTTAGTCCCGGGCTGGTAATCCATCACTACGGTTCGAAGGATGCGTTGCGGCGTGTGTGTGACGAGCATGTGATCGCGAAGTTGCTCGATGAAAGGTTCGAGTCGGTTGATACCCCGTCGGCAGATTTGGTGCAGACGCTTCTGGCTGAGGCGTCTGCCGCGGGGCCGAAGTTCAACTACCTCACCCGGCTCCTCGCCGAACCTGGTGAGGCAGGCGACGAACTCTTCGCCCGGCTCGTGGCGAGCACAAGGCAGAATCTGGCTCAGGGACGCGAGTCGGGTTCCATCAAGCCCGCCAGCGACCCCGATGTCACCGCCCTGTTAGTGACAGTCTTCGGGGTTGCACAGTTCCTCGTGCGCGACCTTTTCGCGAACGTGCTGGGTACCGACCCGTTCTCGGCCGAGGGTGCGGCGCGGCTCACCCTCCCGACACTTGAAATCTTCACCTACGGCCTCTACGCCGACACCGACCTCCTCGCCGCGGCGAGGAACGCCCTGCCAGGGCAGGACAAACCGGGCACAGAAACCAGAAAGGATGCATCGTGACCGCAGTGATCGAGACACGCGCGCTACAGAAGATGTACGGCACGCACCTCGCGGTGGACGGTATTGACCTGAGTGTCGAGCAGGGCTCGGTCTTCGGCCTGGTTGGGCCGAACGGGGCGGGTAAGACGACGGTGCTTCGGATGCTGGTGGACATCATTCGTCCCAGCGCAGGTGACTTGACCGTGCTGGGCTCGGTTCCGCGCCGATCCGGCCCCGCCTTGCGGCGTCGGATCGGCTACCTTCCTGGTGAGTTGAAGCTGGCGGAGCGCATCCGTGGCGGCACGCTTTTGCGGCACCTCGCGCAGATCAGCGGCCCAGTCCAGCCCGGCACGATTGAGGCGTTGGCCGAACGCCTGGAGCTTGACCTGAAACGCCCGGTGCGAACTTTGTCGAAAGGAAACCGGCAGAAGCTCGGCCTGATCCAGGCGTTCATGCACCAGCCTGAGCTGTTGATCCTGGACGAGCCGACGAGTGGACTTGACCCACTGATGCAGCGCGAATTCGTCGCGATGGTTCGCGAGGCTCGCGAGTCCGGCCAGTCGATCCTGCTCAGTTCGCACATCCTCAGCGAGATCCAGCACACCGCCGATGATGTCGCAGTGCTCGCCGAGGGCAGAATCGTGGCCAAGGGTGATGTGTCCTCGCTCAGGCTCGCCCGTGTCTCTCGGCTACGGGCCGTGCTCGCCGACACGACTACCGAAGCCGTGACGACCGCGCTCTCCACGGTGCCAGTACTCGAAGACCTCGACACGCAAGCGACCGCCTCGGGCGGACTGGTACGGGTCACCACCACCATCCGAGGCGAAGCCGATGCGGCCGTCAAAGCCCTCGCACGGTTCACCGTGCAGGGCCTGACGATCGAGGAACCTGACCTGGAAGAGTCGATCCTCGAACTCTACGCGCGAACGGAGCGCACATCATGACCACTACAACACTCGCCCACACTCCCTGGACGGCCGCGCCGATTTTGCGCCGGAACCTGCTCGACGGCTGGCGCGGGCAGATCGGCTGGTCACTCGGCATCGCGGCCGTCATCGGACTGTATCTGCCGCTGTATCCTTCTCTGCAATCACCCGAACTCACGCAGCTCATCAACAACCTGCCGGTCGAGCTGATGAGCACCCTCGGCTTCGACCAAATCGTCAGCGGCGCAGGCTACACGCAGGCAACGTTCTTCGGACTGCTCGGCTTCGTCCTCGTGGCGATCGCCAGTATCTCCTGGGGCGCGGCGTTCATCGCGGGCACCGAGGAGACCGGGCGTCTCGAACTCACCATCGCCCACACCGTCGGACGCACCCAGTACGCGCTCGAAAGCGCCGCAGCTCTCATCATTAAGATGCTCGCCCTCGGTGCCGCGGCATACCTGCTGATCCTCGGCCTCAACACGCCCGCCGAACTCGACCTCACCGCGATAAACCTCCTCGCAGGCACGCTCGCCTGGTCGAGCCTGGGCCTGCTCTCCGGCGTCACCGCGCTTGCAGTCGGCGCGCTCACCGGGCGGCGATCCTGGGCGATCGGAGCCGGAGCAGGAATCGCCGTGCTCGGCTACGGTCTCGACGCCGCAGGCGGCACAAACACGGACCTGGAGTGGCTAGGGAACCTCTCGCCCTACTACTGGGCATTCGGCAACAGCCCCCTGTCAGGCGGGTTCGACTGGGCAGGCCTCGGTCTACTCTGGGGTCTCACGGCAGTATGTATTGGTGTCGCCGCCTGGGCGCTCTACCGCCGAGACGTACTCGGATAGCCCTTCGCGCGAGGGCACCTACGCTGCCAATCAAAATGACGTCCTCGCCCCGCTCCGCTATCGCGGCCGGTGCCTGGCGTCAACGTAATTGGGCGAATGCTTCTACGCGGTTCGTCGGGCCGACGACGAGCATCGTGTCACCCGCATTCAGGATCGTGTTGGCCTCAGCGTTACGCCAATTCTCCCCAGGAGTGCGGTAGGCGGCGACCGTGACCTGATGGGTCGTGCGTAGACCGGTCTCACTGAGGGTCACGCCATGCAGTGCCGCGGGAGCGTCGGTTTTCACCATTGCATAGCCTGGGTCGATTTCGACGTAGTCCGCTGCAGCCCCGCGCACGAGATGGGCGACTCGGCGGCCCATGTCGCGCTCAGGGGAGAGGACCCGATGCACCCCGAGTTGTTCGAGGATGAGGGCGTGCTGCTCATCATCGGCTTTTGCCCACACCACCGGCACATTGAGCCGTAGCAGTAGTGAGGCGGTCAAGATGGAGACCTTGATATCCGAGCCAACGGCGACCACGACCCGGTCGAATGCGCCGATACCAAGCTCCTGAAGTACGTCGTGTTTCGTGGAGTCTGCCCGCACCGCTTGGGTGAGGCGTGCGCTCATACTCTGGACGATAGAGTCGTCGAGGTCAATGCCGAGAACTTCGGTGCCGGTGTCCATGAGTTCGAGTGCGAGTGAGGATCCGAACCGGCCGAGACCGATCACCGCGACGGAATCCGCCTGCGCGATTCGGTGCATTGGACCGGTTGAGTGGTGGCTCTTGGGCATGGAAACTTCCTTCTCTTCTCAGATGGCTATCCGATGATCGGGCGCTCGGTAGGGTATGCGTAGAGTTCCTTTCGCTGCCGGACCGCAAGCGCTGAGGCGAGCACTATCGGACCTACGCGGCCCATGAGCATGAGCGCAGAAAGGACGTACTTGCCGAACGCACCGACCTCGGCGGAGATCCCGACCGACAATCCACAGGTAGCAAAGGCAGAGATCACCTCGAAGAGGATCCGATCGAGCTTCGCATCGCTGACGATTGTCAGCAAAGCCGCCGCCACTAACACTAGAGTTGCGCCGAGGAACAACACGCTGATTGCGAGACGGAGCACCCCATCCGGGAGGCGCCGCCCAAGTGCATTCGTGTGACGCGTACCTTTTGCCTCAGCGACAATCGCGAGGAATAGCACCGCCAGGGTAGTGACCTTAATCCCACCGGCCGTAGAGGCGGAGCCACCCCCGACGAACATCAGCGCATCGCTGAGCAGCATCGTCGTGGCCGTAGAGGATTCCATGTCGACGACGGAGAACCCGCCCGATCGCAGCATCGTCGAGGCGAAGAATGCGAGGCCTATTTTCTGCCACCACGGTTCGTTGCCAACGGTTGCCGGATTGTTCCACTCGAAACCCGCCCACGCTGCCGCGCCGAGAAGGAGTAAAAGTGTGGTGGTGATCAATGTGAGCTTGGTGTGCAGCGACCACTTGTGCCGAGTCCACTTCGCCCGGATGAGGTTGAGGAAGACGGGGAAGCCGAAACTCCCAACAAACACCCCAATCGTGATCGGGACGAGCACAAACGGATTATCGCCGAATGGTGACAGCCCGCCCACGTGAGGTGTGAAGCCCGCGTTCCCGAACGCGGAAATTGCGTAGAATACCCCGTGCCAGAGTCCCGGCCAGAATGCCCCTTCGGCGACAACGAATGCTGGAACCAGGAAAGCGGCCAGTATGCCCTCGATCATAAATGTGGTAGCCACCACGACTTTCAAGAGCTGCCCGACGCTGCCGATGCCGTTCGCGCCGATACTCTCCTTCGCGAACACTCGACTGGAGACGCCGAGCTTGCGGGTAACCATCATGGCCAGCAGTAGCGCGATCGTCACCACCCCGAGTGCGCCGGTCTGTATCGCGGCGAGGATTACAACCTGGCCGAAGAACGACCAGTGCTCCCCAGTATCAACTGTCGTCAGACCGGTTACCGTAATCGCAGACACGGCCGTGAACACTGCATCCGGGAGCGAGGACCCGGCGCCATCCGCAGACGCGACCGGGAGCATGAGTAAGCCCGTGAACAAGACAGTAGCGACAGCGAAGACCAAAATCGCGATCCTCGCTGGCGCATGACCGACCGTATGCCGGGCATACCCTCGCAATTGGATAGCGCGATCCCGTACCCGCTGCAAGACACTGATCTCTGAGCCGATACTCATCTGGTTGATCTCCGGGTTCGCCAAATTGCCTCTAATTCAAGGCAAACTATCGACCAGACTTTCTGACGCACCGAACCAATACTACTGCGTACAAGGGCTGTGACTCGAGCTTATGTTCTGGCGAACCTGCGGATCAGCACAGGTCTCGTGCGAGACGACCCGTTTTCGGCGTAGGATGGAAACCCGTCTTGGGATTTACTCTGAAGGCGCTGGTGTGCCGGGAAGTCTGGTCGGCGAAAGTTGCATGAACCAGAACCCGAAGGGCACATTCGCTATGACCGCACCGTTTCTGATACGTGGGGATTCGCTCCCTGCTCTCACGAACCTTCCGGAGGCTCCGAGCCAGGAGCACCCGCATGGCATGCTGTGGGGTGTTGACCTGACTGAATGCACCACACGAAAGCAAGCGCGTGCCGTCTGGCACAATTCGATCGCCGAGCTAAAAGCAGAGTTCGATCGGATGCCAGGAGTACGACGATTGTGCATAGCCTGTATACGACCGAAACGTTTTCCACAGCAGGCCATCGTTTCAGTGCCTGCCGGGCTTGCGTCTCGGCTCCATAACGACCTCGAACGTGACCGGGCCCGCTATGTGAGCACCCTCGTCCTCGACGTAACCCACTGCGATGATCCGGAACTGCTCCAGGCACGACTTGAGGAGGCACTCACCGAACCAACCAATTGGGGCGATCTCACGCTCACTTGGGGCGACGTCGTCGACTCGACGCTACTCGAAGCCTGGGCCCGCGAGTCACTTTGACCCATTCAGATACCTGTCGAGCCTCAATCCCCTAGAGAAAGCCCACATGACCGACCCCACCCGTCAAACATCCGCACAGTTTCCACGATATGGTACGTACGCCGAAGCTCGACGTATCGGTGAAATCCTCCGCAAAGAGACAGTCGGCGGCGTCCTCCTCGCCTTCTCCGCCGCGATCGCGATCGTCTGGGCCAACACCCCGATGGCCGACTCCTACTTCGCACTTCGCGACTTTGAAATCGGCTACGAGCCCTGGCACCTCAAGCTCAGCCTCGGAGCTTGGGCCGCGGACGGGCTACTTGCGATCTTCTTCTTCTTCGTCGGCCTCGAACTCAAACGAGAATTCGTCGCTGGCGATCTCCGCAGATTCAGCACCGCAATCGTGCCCATCGGCGCGGCAGCAGGAGGGGTAATCGTTCCTGCACTCTTCTACGTGCTCGTAGTGCGCGGTGACGAGAATCTAGTACACGGGTGGGCGATCCCGACTGCCACGGATATTGCATTCGCGGTGGCCGTGCTCGCGATCATCGGTTCCCGCCTCCCGTCTGCCCTGCGCATTTTCCTCCTTACCCTCGCCGTCGTCGACGACCTCATCGCGATCAGTATCATCGCCGTTTTCTACACTGACCACATCGAGATCGTTCCACTCGTTATCGCTTTCGCGGTGATCGCGGTCTATGGATTCCTCGCGCAACACTACCGCGCGTTTTTCAGATTACACCCCCTCGCAGCGTGGCTGATCCTCCTCCCGATCGGTATCGTGGCGTGGGCGTTCATGCACGCCTCCGGCATTCACGCCACCATCGCTGGAGTGCTACTCGGGTTCACGATCCCCGTGCTCCACAAACGCAATTCAAGTGACGCTCAAAAGAAGCGAACGGGGTTAGCCAAAGAGTTCGAGCATAGATTCCGGCCGCTCTCGGCTGGTTTCGCGGTCCCCGTGTTCGCATTCTTCGCGGCAGGTGTGTCAGTCGGGGGTCTGGAAGGCATACAGGTCGCGTTCGCAAATCCCGTCACTCTCGCAATCGTCGCTGCACTTGTCTTGGGCAAACCCATCGGCATCACCCTCGCCACCTGGCTCATTACGAAGATCGGACGCATACGACTGGACCCCGCACTCCGCTGGATGGACCTTGTAGGGGTCGGACTCCTCGCGGGGATCGGATTCACTGTGTCGCTGCTCGTTGCGGAACTCAGTTTCGACGCGGGATCAGCCGAACACGACTACGCCAAAGTCGCCATCCTGGCCGCCTCGATCATCGCGGCTCTGCTCGCCGCCCTGATTCTCGGAACCCGCAATCGGAGGTACCGCAAGATCCAGGAACGCGAGCAAATAGACGCCAACGCAGACGGCATCCCCGACGTCTATCAGCAAGGGGACGCCGCAGACACACGTGGCAGGTAGTGCACGCTCGATCAGAATCTGGGACACATCGGAAGTCAGCGTAGCTGCGTTAGACCATGGAAGCCGTGTCAGGTGCCAATACGAAAAGTGCTAACGAAAGTGCTAAGCAACCTGTAGGTCGGGGTACCTCGGTGGAGTTATCCACAGGACACATGTTGTAGATCGTTGATTTTATGCGGTTGAACGCGCTGCCGAGGCACACAGTGCGAGGGTGTCGAGGTCAGTTCAAGTCCCCCCTCGCGCACAAAAAAGATGGACGTCGGCCCCTGGGTCGGCGTCCATCTTCTTATGCCTGGGGCGGTGCCGTGAAACGGCTGTGGCCGTCGACCCAGCTTTGCGTCGACGGCCACAGCGTTGTGGTGATTACTTGCGGTTGAGCAGGTAAACCAGACCCGTCAGCGTCATAACGATCGCGAAGACGAGACCAACCCACGAAGCGCCCAGCGCCTCAACGAGGTTGAGTGCACCCAGGAAGTGCAGAAGCGCGACCAGTGCGACGAGGAACATCGCCCAGACGCCGATGCCGCGAGCGACACCCTTCTGCTGGATGACGACTGCCGAAACGGCCGTGCCGAGCACGACGAGAGCTGCAGTGATCCAACCCGTCACTTCGCCAGCCATGTCCGGGACGATGCCGACCAGCGCCCACAAGAGGAAGCCGATTGCGGCTGCCCACAGGGCGAGCTTGCCGAGCATGCTGTTTCCAACTGCACCGTTGGAACCGGTCTGGCCGACAGCCAGGAAGATGAATCCAACTGCGATGACAACCAGCGCGATGATGCCAAGCCACTTCAGTAGATCAGCACCGCCGAGCTCGGCCATGTTGAGGACTGCACCGACGAGCCATAGAAGACCGCCGACGAGCAAACCACCGCCGCCGAAGAGGCGCCAGTTTGCGGTGTCCTTGTCGATTTCTGCCATTTTGTTTCTGCCCTTTCAGTTGCAGACTCCCCGAGGGGACTTACCGGGCTGTTTGACCCGGCTGTGGCTTATTCTGGCAGGCCACGCGCCCGCTGTAAACGATTGCCACGCACAAATCTATGCAAGGTTTCTGAGCAGTTTCGGCGTCAGCATCCCCGTTCAGACCGCCGGAGGGGCCACCCGACGCATCTCTTCGGCCAGCGTCGGGTTGTTTTCGGCGAGCTGCGCGGTGATGTTCTCACGCACCTCGGGGGTCTTGTTCTGGCTGAGCTTCGCCCTCGCCTCGAACCGGGCCACGGGCATCCGCAGGCCCACCGTTCCCTTCGCGATACGACGCGTTCCCTCTTCGTCTTCAGAGAGACTGCGCCCGTGCGGGTAGTGCTTCTCGAAGTGATCGGTGAGCTTCCCGAGCATCGCGTAGTTCTCGTCGTCGCTGAGAACCTCTGGCCGTCCATAGAGGTGTGCGGTCAGGTGGTTCCACGTCGGCACGAGATCTCCCGGCGCATACCAACTCGGCGACACATAGTCGTGCGGCCCCTGGATGATCACGAGCACCTCGTGCTGCCCCAGTTCGTGTGTGCGCTCGTCTTGCTTGCCGAAATGGCTGATGATGACGATGTCGTCGGCCTCCTCGTCGAGAATGACCGGGTAGTGCGACGCCACCAAACCCGTCGATGCGGGCGAGACAAAAGTCGCCCAGGCATTGCCACGAATGAGGCGCTTGACCTCCTGCGGGTCGGTCATCAGATAACGAGGAGTGTGCAGCATGCCTTCATCCTCTCACCGAGCACGACTCACAGCGCGCCCACATCGAAGATCAGCCCGAGCGCATAAGTGACCGCTGCCGCTCCGAAACCGATGGCGAGCTGACGCAACGCTCGGCGCAGGGGCGGGCCACCCGAAAGGATGCCGACCAGCGCACCCGTCGCCAACAGCGCAACGCCCACCAGGCCGAGCGCGGCAACAATGGCGGGGAGCCCCGTCATCCCGAAAATCCACGGCAGCACCGGGATGATCGCTCCCGAGGCGAAGAACAGAAAACTCGACGCGGCCGCACGCCAGGCGCTGCCGACCACCTCGGCCTCGACAGACGCCACCCGAGCGCTGTTCGGGATCGCGCCCCGTGCGCCCGACTGCGCCGCCGCGACCACTCGCCTGGCTCGGGCCAGCGACTCCTCGGCGTCCAGGCCGCGCGCACGATAGACCAGCGCCAGTTCGTTCGCGTCGATGTCCAGATCGCCCGCGGCGGCGTCCGCCAGCGTGCTGGGCTCGGTCGCCGCCAGAAGTTCTCGCTGTGAGCGCACCGAGATGTACTCACCGGCACCCATCGACAACGCACCCGCGAGAAGCCCCGCGATGCCGCTGAACAGCACGAACCTCGGTGCCACGCCGGTGGCACCGATCGCCATCACGAGTGCGAGGTTGCTCACCAAGCCGTCGCTCGCGCCGAACACCGCCGCACGAAAAGAACCCGACAGTTGACGCCGCCCGCGAGCGGCAAGTTCGCGCACGACCTCGTGGTGCACTTTCTCGTCGGCGCGCATGGCGGCGGTGGCATCCCGATCGTCGTCATAGGGCGAACGCGCTTCGGCGTTCTGCGCGAGGGCGAGCACGAAGATCATGCCGAAACCTCTCGCCATCCATCCGAGCAGACGAGAAGAGAGCCCTGCCCGCGGCAGCTTCTCGGGTTCTCCGCCGAGCAGGGCCAACCAGTGCGCCTCGTGCCGGTGTTCGGCGGCGGCCAGCTTCAGCAGGATGTCGCGCTCCTCGCCCGTGCGGCGCGCCGCAAGCCGCTCGTAGACGCGTGCCTCGGCGCGCTCCTCGACCAGATAGCGCGCCCAGCGCCGCCTATCGGCCGGCGAAGGCACAGAAGATGACGACATGACGGCTCCCCTCGATCCGGGTTCCACCGTAACGACGGCACGCGCCGCTCAGCGCCAGAAAGGGAGGATTGACAGCATTTCGGATCACCGAAGCGCCGCGCTCCCTAGCCGCGGGCCACCAGAGCGCGGGCGTGGCGCAGAACGGGTTCGTCGACCATCACGCCCTCGAAGCGAAAGACGCCGCGTTCGCTCTCCGCCGCCGCGAGCACCGCCCGTGCCCACACGAGCTGCTCGGGCGAGGGGCGGTAGGCCTCGCGTACGGAGGCGATCTGCGTGGGGTGAATGCAGGCTTTGGCGTCGAATCCGGATGCCGCGGCATCCTGTGCCTCGGCGCGCATGCCCGCCGTGTCATCGACGTCGAGGTACACCGCGTCGATCGCGGCCTTGCCGCGCGAGGCAGCGGCCAACAGCACGCGCGCACGGGCGTAGTTCGGGGCATCCCGATAGCGACCGTTCGCATCGCGGCTCGAGGTGCCGCCGAGCGAAGCGGTGAGGTCTTCGGCACCCCACATGAGCGCGATCACCTTCTCGACAGCCGCGAGCCGGTCAGCGACGACGACCCCGCGTGCCGTTTCGCAGAGTGCGATGAGCGAGAAGCGCGCATCGACGCTGCGCAGGGCCTTCGCGCTCTCGGCCTTCGCGACCATCACGGTGCGAAAGTCAGTCTGTGAGAGCGCCAGGATGTCGGCCTCGTAGTCGGGCGTGCCCACGGGGTTCACCCGCACGATCACCCGTTCGGGGTCGAGGTCGGCGTCGATCAGATACCCGCGGGCGGCGCGCTTGGCATCGGGCAGCACGGCGTCTTCGAGGTCGAGGATGACGGTGTCTGCCCTTTCGACGGCCTTGCGAAAGCGTTCGGGGCGATCTGCGGGACAGAAAAGCAGCGCGGGGCCGAAGGTGAAGTCGCTCACGACCCGCCGCCTTCGCTCAGGCAGTGCACGAGAACCGTGCGGGTGGCCAGGGCCACCACCACCTCATCCTGGTTGCGAGCGGTGTGCGCGATCGTCACGACCCCCTGCCCCGGCCGCGACGACGAGAGCCGTTTCGAGACGATCACGCTCTCGGTGTACAGCGTGTCACCGGCGAAGAGCGGATGCGGGAAGGAGATGTCGCTAAGACCGAGCTGGGCGACGAGTGTGCCCTGGGTCAGTTGCGCGACCGAGGCACCGACCATCGTCGAGAGCGTCCACATCGAGTTCATCAGGCGCTGGCCGAAGGGCTGTTGCGTCGCCGCGAAGGCGGCATCCAGATGCAGTGCCTGGGTGTTCATGGTGAGGGTGGTGAACAGCACATTGTCGGCCTCGGTGGCGGTGCGCCCCGGGCGGTGCAGATATCGCGTGCCCTCGGCCATCTCTTCGAAGTACAGTCCGCGCTGCACGATCTGGGCGGCGGCATCCTTTTCGCTCATGGCGTCCACGCTATCGCGCCTCGGCGAGCCCCAGCGAGCGGGCGATCAGCATGAGCTGCACCTCGGTGGTGCCTTCGCCGATCTCGAGAATCTTCGAGTCGCGGTAGTGACGGCCGACCAGGAACTCGTTCATGAAGCCGTTGCCGCCGAAGATCTGCGTCGCGTCGCGCGCGTTGTCCATCGCGGCCTCGCTCGCGGTCATCTTGGCGATCGCCGCCTCGGTCGAGAAAGGCTTGCCCGCATCGCACAGGCGCGCCGCGTGAATCCAGGCGAGGCGTGCGTTATGCACCCGCGCCTTCATGCGCGCGAGAGTGAACTGCGCATTCTGCCTTGTCGCCAATGCCGAGCCGAAGATCGTGCGGCTCTTGGCGTAGTCGACAGCGGCTTCGAGGCATCCTTCGGCAGCGCCGGTCGCGAGGGCGGCGATGGCCACCCGCCCCTCGGCAAGAATCGAAAGGAAGTTCGCGTAGCCGCGCCCGCGCTCGCCCAGAAGGTTCTCTTCGGGCACGCGTGCGCCGGTGAAGGTCAAGGGGTGGGTGTCGGATGCTTGCCAGCCGACCTTGTCATAGGCGGGTTCTACGGTGAACCCCGGGGTGCCATTGGGCACGATGATCGCCGATATCTCTTTGCGGCCATCTTTTTCGCCCGTCACAGCGGTGACGGTGACGAAACGGGTGATCGAGGTGCCGGAGTTGGTGATGAACTGCTTCGCGCCGTCGATGACCCACTCGCCGCCTTCGAGGCGCGCGGTGGTGCGGGTCGCTCCGGCATCGGAGCCTGCCTCGGGTTCGGTGAGTCCGAAGGCCGCGAGAGCCGTGCCCGCGGTGAGATCGGGCAGCAGCTCCTGCTTCTGCTCCTGTGTGCCGAAGCGGTAGATCGGCATGGCGCCCAGGCCCACCCCCGCCTCAAGGGTGATGGCGATGGACTGATCCACGCGCGCAAGACCCTCGATGGCGAGGCAGAGAGCGACATAGTCACCGCCCTGCCCGCCGTACTCCTCAGGAAAGGGCAGGCCGAAAAGCCCCAACTCCCCCATCTGCGCGACGACATCCATCGGCAGCGTGTGCGTGCGGTCGGCCTCATAGGAGCGGGGCGCGACGACCTCTTCGGCGAAAGAGCGCACCATTTCGGCGAGTTCGCGCTCGTCGTCGTTCAGCAACTCGGTCATGTCTTCTCCTTCGATGGCTGCTCGGCGCTCGGCTCGGCGGCAGGCTGCACCCGCGCGACGAGTTGATCGAGGCGCACTTGTTCTCCGGCGGTGACGAGAATCTGCACCCGCCCTTCGTGGGGGGCGAGCACGGGATGCTCCATCTTCATCGCCTCGATCGACAGCAGCCGCTCGCCCTTGGGCACGGTCGCACCGTCTTTGACGTGGATCGCCACGACCGACCCGGGCATGGGTGCCCGGCACTCCGGGCCGCTGGCCGACTCCACGGGTTCGAGTGCGGCGAGGCGATGCCGCAGCGCCTCGCGTCTGCTCAGCGGGCGAAGCCGGATGCTGCGCCCTGCGTCGCTCACCCACACCGCACCGTCGTCTGCGACAGCGGCCATCCCGGCGGCGGGAATGCTCGCGTCGCTCGTGACGAGCTCTTCGGCGTCGGTGATGAAGACCCGCTCGGCCGCCTCAGTGTCGCCGGTCAGCCGCCAGCCGGGCAGGCTCAACCAGGGCGAAAGGCCCCTTGCCGCATCCTGCTCATCGAGCGCGGAGACCGCCGCCGTGAGCGCCCCTGCGGGCACCGCCCGCCCCGCGTAGGGCAACAGCGTCTCGATGAGACCGGTGTCCATATCGCCTGAGCGCACCCGCTCATCGGCGCACAGATCACGCAGAAAGGCGACGTTCGTTTCGACGCCGAGCACAACGGTCTCGGCAAGAGCGGCATCCAGCAGCGCCAACGCCTTCGCACGCGTGGGCGCGTGCGCGATCACCTTGGCGATCATCGGGTCATAGAACGCCGAGACCTCGCTGCCGGTCTCGACCGCGGCATCCGTGCGCACACCGGGGGGCGCATCGAAGCGCAGGATGCGCCCCACCGAGGGCAGAAAGCCGCGCTCGGGCGATTCGGCGTAGACGCGCGCCTCGATGGCGTGCCCGCGTGGCGCGGGCACGGGTGCGACATGACCGCCACCCGCCACCTCAAGCTGCAGGGCCACCAGGTCGATCCCCGTCACGGCCTCGGTGACCGGATGCTCCACCTGAAGGCGCGTGTTCATCTCGATGAAGAAGAACTCTTCGGGCGCGGTGCTATCGACGAGAAACTCCACCGTTCCGGCGCCCACATAGTCGATGCTGCGTGCGGCGGCAACGGCGGCATCGGCAAGACGCTTTCTGGTGTCGTCATCGATTCCCGGCGCGGGCGATTCCTCGACCACCTTCTGGTGCCGACGTTGCAGCGTGCACTCGCGGTCGCCGTAGGCGACCACTTCGCCGTGGCTGTCGCCGAAGACCTGCACTTCGATGTGGCGCGGGCGAGCGATGAGGCGTTCGAGCACGAGCGCGTCGTCACCGAAAGCGGCGTTCGCGACGCGGCGCGCCGAGGCGAGCGCTGCCGGGAGCGCTGCGGCATCCCGCACGATCTCCATGCCTTTTCCGCCCCCGCCCGCGCTGGGCTTGACGAGCAAGGGAAAGCCGATCTCTGCCGCGCGCGCGGCGGTCTGCTCATCGCTGAGCCCCTCGGCACTGAACCCGGGAATGATCGGAACCCCGTGCGCGCTGACGTGCTCACGCGCGCGGGCCTTGTCGCCGGCGACCTCCAGCGCGCGAACGCCCGGCCCCACGAACACGATCCCCGCCTCCGCACAGGCGCGCGCGAGTTCGACGCTCTCCGAGAGAAAGCCGTAGCCGGGGTGAATCGCCTGCGCACCAGTTGTGAGGGCCGCAGCGATCACCGCGTCGGTGCGCAGATACGATTCCGCGGCCGGGTCTGGCCCGAGGCGCACGGCCACATCGGCCTCGCGCACATGGGGGGCGGCGGCATCCCCGTCACTGTAGACGGCGACACTGCGGATGCCAGTGGCGCGCAGTGTGCGAATGATGCGCCGGGCGATCTCGCCGCGATTGGCGACGAGCACGGTGTGAAACACTGTCGTGGTCATCGGTGATCACATCCTGAAGACGCCGAAGCGCGGCTCGGGAAGAGGCGTCCGCGAGACGACATCGAGGGCGAGGCCCAGGATGTCGCGCGTCTGCTCGGGGTCGATGATGCCGTCATCCCACAGCCGTGCCGTGGCATAGTAGGGCTCGCCCTGCACTTCGTACTGCTGCCTGATCGGGGCTTCGAAGGCGGCACGCTCATCGGTGCTCCAGCCTTCGCCCCGGGCGTTCAGTTGGTCTTCTTTCACGGTGGCGAGCACGGATGCCGCCTGCATCCCGCCCATGACCGAGATGCGGCTTGCCGGCCAGGTCCACAAGAATCGCGGCGAGTAGGCACGGCCGCACATCGAGTAGTTGCCCGCGCCGAAGGAGCCGCCGATGATGACGGTGAGTTTGGGCACGCGGGTGGTGGCGACGGCGGTGACCATCTTCGCGCCGTCTTTGGCGATTCCTCCGGCCTCGGCGTCTTTGCCCACCATGAAGCCCGAGATGTTCTGCAGAAAGAGCAAGGGGATGCCGCGCTGGTCGCACAACTCGATGAAGTGCGCCCCTTTGACCGCCGATTCGCTCAGCAGCACCCCGTTGTTGGCGATGATGCCCACGGGGTAGCCGTGGATGCGCGCGAAGCCGGTGACGAGTGTGGTCCCGTACTGGCTCTTGAACTCGTGGAAAGAGTCGCCGTCGACGAGGCGCGTGATCACCTCGTGCACGTCATAGGGCTGGTTCACATCGACCGGCACGACGTCGTATAGGCGTGATGTCTCGGCGGGCGGTGTCGTCTTCTGCACCGCGGTTACGGGTTCTGCCCGAGCGGGAAGGGTGGCCACGATGTCGCGCAGAATCTCTAGTGCGTGCTCATCGTTCTCGGCCAGATGATCGACGACGCCCGAGCGGCGGGCGTGCAGCTCTCCCCCGCCGAGTTCTTCGGCGGTGACGATCTCGCCGATGGCGGCCTTCACCAGCGGCGGGCCGCCGAGAAAGATCGTTCCTTGACCGCGAACGATCACGGTTTCGTCGCTCATCGCGGGCACATAGGCGCCGCCTGCCGTGCATGATCCGAGCACGGCGGCGAGTTGCGGGATGCCGTCGGCCGACATGCGCGCCTGGTTGAAGAAGATGCGGCCGAAGTGCTCGCGATCAGGAAAAACCTCGTCTTGCTTGGGCAAAAAGGCTCCGCCGGAATCGACGAGGTACAGGCACGGCAAGTGGTTCTCGATGGCGATCTCTTGGGCGCGCAGGTGCTTTTTGACCGTCATCGGGTAGTAGGAGCCACCTTTGACAGTGGCATCGTTGCACACGACCATGACGTGGCGGCCGTGCACGAGACCGATCCCGGCGATCACGCCTGCGGCGGGGGCTTCGCCCTCGTACATCCCCTCAGCAGCCAGAGGCGCAATCTCGAGAAAGGGGCTTTTTTCGTCGAGCAGTCTGGCGATGCGTTCGCGTGGCAGAAGTTTGCCGCGCGCGCTATGCCGCTCACGAGCGGCTTCTGAACCACCGCGCGCGACTTCGATAAGCCGCTCTCGCAGCGCCGTGGCAAGAGACTCCTGTGTCTCGGGCATCGCCGAACCCTCTCTCGCGTACCGTCGCTCTTTCAGTTAGTCTTGACTAACTGAACCCCAGAGTAGCGAGAATCGACTCGAATGACAAGCACTCCCCGCAATCGCGCAAAGGCAGAGCGCTTCCAGGCGCTGCTGCGCGAGGCCGCGCGTCTCTTTGCCGAACGGGGCTTTCCCAGTGTCAGCCTCGACGAGATCGGCAGTGCTGTCGGGGTCTCGGGCCCCGCCGTTTATCGGCATGTGAGCAGCAAGCAGGCGCTGCTCGGCGCGCTGCTGGTGCGCGTGAGCGAAGAACTTGTCTCAGGCGGCACCGCGGTCGCGGCTGAGGCACCAGAGGGCAGCGCGCGCATGCGCGCGCTCATCCGCTTTCATGTCGACTTTGCGCTCGGCAACGCCGACATCATCCGCGTGCAGGATCGCGAGATCCCCCATCTCACCAGTGATGACCGCGAAGCCGTGCGCCGTCTGCAACGCGCCTATATCGGCCTCTGGATGAGCGCTCTTGGGATGCTTCGGCCCGCCCCCGACGAAGAGCTCCGCCTGCGCGTGCAGGCCTGCTTCGGCCTCCTCAACTCGACCCCGCACAGCGCGAGCGCCGCCGCGCGAGCGCAAACCGCGACCGCCGACGCGCTCGCCGCGATGGCCGAGGCCGCCCTGTTGGCCTAGACGCTACTCAAGACACCGAACGTTATCGACGTCGCCCGTCACGTTTTTCGAGGTGCCGGCGTTCGCGGTGGCCAGCACAGAGAGCCCGTTGCGGGCCTGCAGAATGCCATCGCTTCGGGCATTCGCGATTGACTTGACCTGAAACAATCCACTCGTGCTGAAGGTCCCGCATGTCGACCAACTCAGCATTGTGCCGCTTGTTGCCAGGTCGTCGAAAGCACAGACTCTCGCTGTCGGGCAGTTCAGAACTGCGCGCGAGCCAGGATGCGGCACCTGAATCTCCATCCCGTCAGGCCACACCGCATGCCAGGGGTCAAGCACAACGCCACCAGGCACAGCCGCAAGCGCGTAGGCGATGTCGGCGTGCACCTTTTGTCCCCCGTCGTGCGTGTCGTTTACCGGCACGGTGGCGAGCCCAGATAGGAGCACAGCCACGATCGTCCATCGAGCGATCATGGTGCGACCTCCAATAGCTTGTATGACATCAAGGTTCCCGCAGGAATGCCGCCATAGGCCTTGAGCCGGGTGACCTCTTCGCCGACAATACGTCCCGTCTGTGCAGAAACGAGCAGCAAGCGCTCGAACTGACCATCGGCGCGCACGGTGCGAAAGACGATCACGTCTCGCCCAGAGCGATCCGTAGCCGTGCCGGCAAGGGAAAGTTCGCCGGTGCCTGCAAGCAGATGCAGCAATGTTCGATGCTGCGCATTGGTCAGCGTCCAGAACCAAAGGATCGAGAAGATGTCGCTCGCCATCGCGGCGGCACCCCGATTCGGCGCCCATCCGAAGTCCGCGAGAAAGGCCCGCATATCCGCCTCGCTGTCACCGTAAACAGTGTTCGAGAACGTGTCGAACGTTCCCGGCGGGTAGATCGCATCAAAGAGTACGGTTCCGGGCTTGGGAACACCCTCTTCCTGCACAGCTTCCGCGCGACCTGGGTAGTAAGGCTCACCCGTCACTGCGAGGATTCGCCCGGAGAGGTCTTCGGCCCATGTCGTCGTTACGCGCTGCGGAATGATCGGGCCTTTCTCTATCTGCATGACATCGCCGTCGATCTTGATATACCAGCCGAGTGAACTCGCCTCGCGCAAGGGTTCGGATACACCTGGCGACGTGGCCAACGCGTGATCGATGCGGGCCAGCGTCTGCGTCAGTGTCAACGATGGTTCGGAGATTGTCAGGGGCAGCGGTATCGCCGCCGACGCCGGCGTCGACCCGAACGGTATGACCAACGCCGCTACCACCAACGCCGCACCGGCGGCGATGGGTGCCAAGACCCAGCGCCTCCTCACCACCGGTGCTTTATGACGCGGTGCCGCGAGAATGCTGTGGAGCACACGCTGGCCCCGCGGCGAGTCGCCGAGATCCTGGGGCGCTCGCGCAGGATCGGCCGCACGGATCATTCGACCCAGTTTATCGTCTAGCAGAGATGTCGCTTCGTGCTCTGGCGGCATCTTGCGATCCTTCTCAAATGGCGTCTTCATCAGCTCGCCTCTCCCCCTTCGTCATTCGATAGCTCCTGCTTAAGTTGTGCTCGAGCCCGACTGAGCTGAGACCATACGGTCGCGGGCCTCAGCTTGAGCACTCGCGCGATCTCGGCGGGCTTCATGTCATCCCAATAGTGCAGCCGCAGAATCTCGCGCTGGCGTGGTGGCAGCCGCTCGATCATGACCTCCATCGGTGACGGACCCTCCAGGCCATCTCCTGGCTGCGCCGACCGCACGCCCGGTGGCACGAGTCGCTGCCTCTCCTCTCGCCGCCGACTGCGCGCAAGACCTTTCTTGTAATCTCGAATTTTCGACCGAGCAATGCTGGAAAGCCATGGCATACGAGGATCATCGAGAGTCGCGAACTGTTCCCATGCGACCCGAAAGACATCACTCGCGATCTCTTCCGCCGCCGCCGGGTCATCGATTCTTCGCTCGACAAACCGCACGAGCACACCGAAGTGGCTCGTGAAGAGCGTGCGAAACTCGGAGTCGTGGCTCTGGTTCACGACAGCGGCGAGACCATCTCGCTCCTTTCGGTATTGGTGTTCCTGCGCGGCCGAGCCTGTTCAGCCAGCCATGTCATAGATGTACTCGGGCGTTTCTGGGCACGCCGCCTTGATCTCGAAGAGTCTGTGACTACCGACCCCCGTGACGTCGCGGTATGGGCTCCAGAAATCCGGCGTGAGGCGGCTTTCAAGGTACGTCTCCCAGCTTGGCGCGGCCTGCACATCAAAGCCTTGATTGCTCAGGCACTCGACAAGTGTGGTGCGCTGGTAGTCATAGAGTGCCCTGACTTGCGCGTCATCGAATGGTCGATCGTACTTCGAATCGAGAGGATACTGACTAAGGCAGGAGTAACGCATCTTCCAGAAGGCACCCATTTGGCTCTCGTGACCCGGTGAACTAGAAAAGGTGCCATCCGGCCATACTTTGACCTCAAAGCCCGCTTCGCGGATGCACGCCGCCTGCACTTCGGCTATCTCGGCGAGGTTGACGACGCGAATGAGCGGCACTTCTGGGCGCTCAGCATCAGGTTCGTACTGAAGAACCATCTGCCACATGAAGTCCAACAAGTTTTCTGGTTCGGGAAGCTCATCCGGCGTACTGCCTTCTGACGCAACCGGCGCAGTCGGTGGCGCGGTCGGGCTCTGCGGCGGGGTGCATCCTGCGGAAAGGAGCAGCACGCCACACACGGTCGCAACCGCTGCGCCCCTCAGCACGAACGAACGATTCCGCTTCATCCGTAGTTCCCGCAATCCATGACTGACGACCTCTCATAGATGATGCGTGCCCCCACGAGGCAACCTTCACTACTTAAACGGACAGATAACGTCAAAACCTTGCATGTTTTGAAAAAATAGTCGCGAAACCAGGCCTCATGACGTGGGTTCGCCCCGTTTCTTCGGCACGTGTGCAAGGTTTTGTCTCCTGCCGTCCGTCTATATGTAGAAGCATCATTCGATGTGCGCATCTCGACATGCTCTCGGATGCGCCAGAACGCCACGACGACTAGGTTTGGAAGCCACATGACGAGCCCTCAGGAGACGCGATGAGTGATCCGCTGGAGACGACGACGCGGCCATGGCAAAGATGGGCAGCGGTGGGTGCCGCCCTGCTGCTGCTGGGCGCTCTGATCGGCTGGGCCGCGGCGGTCGTGTTGACGCCGGCGCGCGATGTGCTCGACTCGACCACGCACACCTATGTCATCGTCGAGCCCGGTGAGGTCGGCGCAAGCCTCTCGCTCAACACGGTGGCCGAGTGGACATCCGAACCCGTCGGCGCGAACCGCGCACTCGGTGTCGTGACCACTGTTGACGTCGAAGCCGGCGATGAGACGGTCGCGGGCGATGTGCTCTACACCGTGAACATGCGACCCGTGGTCGTCGCCGAAGGCGCGATCCCCGCCTACCGCGCCATCGCGCAGGGCGCGCGCGGTGAAGATGTCGCGCAACTGCAACGTCTGCTGATCTCGACCGGGCACTACAGCGGCCAAGCCAACGGCATAGTCGGCGGCAGCACGGCGGATGCCATTCGCCGCTGGCAGCAGTCACTCGGGGTCGAACGGAGCGGCGTTGTAGGGCTCGGCGATGTGATCTTCGTGCCCCACCTGCCCACCCGTGTCGCGCTCGACGAAACGCTCATCTATCGCGGCGCTCTCATCTCCGGTGGCGAGTCGGTTGTGCGCGCCCTCTCGACCTCACCAAACTTCGTCATCGTGGTCAGCGATACGCAAGCCGGAATGATGCCGCTCGGCGCGCGCGTCGAGATTCGCGCCGATGGTTCGATGTGGGAGGGATTCGTCGCCGGTCACGGGCGTGACCAGCTCAGCATGAACAGCTATGTCGCCCTCGCCGGTGCCGGTGGCGCCGTGCTCTGCGGCCAGGAGTGCGGAAAGATACCGCCGACCGGGCAAACGCTGCTGCCCACACGCATCATCACCGTGGAGAGCGTGTCTGGCCTTGTCGTGCCTTCGGCTGCATTGACCATAGATGCGTCGGGTCGGGTCGCTGTCATCGACGAAGAGGGCACCGTCATCCCCGTAACGATCGTGGCCTCGGCGCGCGGAATGAGCGTCATCGAGGGCGTCACCGCGGGCATGCGCGTGCGTGTTCCGGCGGATGCGAGCGTGCGGTGAGTGACACGGTGCTGCTCGCGCGCGGCATTCGCTTCGGTTACACCGCCGACAAACCGCTGCTCGATGACTGGCATGCGGGTTTCGAGCGTGGCTCGATGACCGCGCTCACCGGCCCCTCGGGGCGAGGCAAGTCCACGCTGCTGTACCTGCTGGGCTTGATGCTGCGCCCCGACGACGGACAGGTGCTGATCGAGGGAGTGGACAGTTCCGGGCTGCGCGATGCCGAGAGGGCGCATCTTCGTGCCCACCGCTTCGGTTTCGTGTTTCAGGATGCCGCACTCGATGCCACCCGCACCGTGCTCGACAACGTCACCGAAACATCCCTGTACCGGGGCGCTTCGCGCGAGCAGGATGCAAGCCGTGCACGCGCTCTGCTGGAACGCTTCGGCGTCGACGTACCGCCCACATCGAAGCCCGGCCAGGTCTCTGGTGGCCAGGCACAGCGCATCGCGCTGTGCCGTGCCTTGCTGAGCGAACCGGTGATACTGCTCGCCGACGAACCGACCGGCAACCTTGACCCGACCACCTCAGGGGTCGTCGTTGACGCGATGAAACAGCATGCCGCGCAAGGGGCAGCCGTGATCGTGGTCACCCACTCCCCCGCGGTTGCGGCCGCGTGCGATGTGGAGATCACGCTATGAACCGCCTGCGGGCCGCGATTCGTGAGGCACTTGCGTCCGCTCGCAGTCAACCGGTCGTGTCAGGGGTCACCATTGTGATGATCGCGGGCATGGTCATCGCCGTCATGCTCACCACCGGGCGCACCGTGGGGGCCGAGCAGAACGTGCTCTCTTCGATCGACGACGCGGGCACACGGTCGATTGTGATTCGCGCAGAAACGGCGGCGGGATTGCGTGCCGGTGTGCTTGACCGCCTCGCCCTTATCGAAGGAATCGAATGGGCGGCTGCCTTCGGCGCGGCCGCTGACGCGACCTCTGCCGCCGTGAGCGATGGCACGCGCGTTCCGGTTCGGCTCGCCTACGGCAGTCATCTGGAACGCATCGGGGTGCCGGCCACGATCGCCCTGCCGGGATCGCTCGCTTTCGCATCCCCGAAGGCGCTCGATCAGTTGGGTCTTATTGACGGCAGCGGTGCGATCAGCACGATTGCGGGTGTGGACTATGCGGTCGCCGGAACCCTTGCAGTACCCGACTTTCTTGCTGGTTTCGAACCTCTCGTGCTCGTACCGCAGCCCTTCGCTTCTGCCGATGCCCCGGTCACCGTGCTGATAGTGATCGCTGAGCGGCCCGACCTCGTCTCGCCGATTGCAACGGCGGTGGCCTCTGTGCTCGCCGTCGACGATCCCACCCGCATCACCGTGCAGACCTCCGAGACTCTCGCGCAGTTGCGCGCAATCGTCGAAGGTCAGTTGGGGTCGTTCTCACGCGGTCTGGTGCTCATCATGCTTGCCCTCACGGGGCTTCTCACCGCCGTGATTCTCTATGGTCTGGTCATGATGCGCCGCAAAGACTTCGGGCGGCGACGTGCTCTCGGCGCGAGTCGCGGCTTGATCATTCTGCTGCTGCTGTGTCAGACCTTCACGCTCGCCGTCGCGGGCGTTCTTGTCGGCACAGTGGCCTCGATCATCGCCCTGCTGGCGACGAATGATCCGCTGCCCAGCTTCGCGTTCTTCGCCGCCGCGGGGATATTGGCGATCACCACCGCGGTTGTCGCGGCGGTGATCCCGGCTGTCGCCGCATCACGGCGCGAACCCATCAAAGAACTGCGCGTGCCCTAACAGACCTCACGGTGGCCCAATGCGTGTGTCGACGGTGTAGTGATCCCCCGGATCAGCGCATGAGCATCGCGCGACCCGGCTCTTCAAGGATGCTGGCGACATCCTTCACGAATCGGGATGCCTCGGCCCCGTCGGCCACACGATGATCGAACGACAAGCTGAGCGTCATCACCTGGCGCAAGGCGATCTCGCCGCGATACTCCCAGGGCTGTCGCCGCGTCGCACCGAGACCCATGATGCCGCTCTGCCCCGGAGGCAGGATGGGCGTGCCCGCGTCGATGCCCAGCGCCCCGAAGTTCGTGATCGAGAAAGTTCCGCCCGCCAGATCGGCGGGTGAAGTCTTGCCCGCCCGCGCGGTCTCGGTGAGCTGTGCGATCGCATCCGCCAACTCGATCAGCGTGAGATCCTGCGCTTCGCGAATGTTCGGCACGATCAGTCCGCGATCCGTCGCCGCAGCGATGCCCAGGTCGACGTAGTGATAGTGCACGATCTCACCCGCCGCGTCATCCCATCGGGCGTTCAGCGAGGGTGTGCGCGCGAGTGCCAGACAGATGGCCTTTGCTGCGACCGCCAGCGGCCCCACGCGCGTCTCGATGTTCTTGTCGGCACGCAAAGAGGCGATGAGGTCCATCGTCGCGGTGACATCGATCGTGTGGAAGGTGGTGACATGCGGCGCGGTGAACGCGCTCGACACCATCGCCTCGGCGGTGGCTTTGCGCACCCCGCGGATCGGCAGACGTGACTCGCGGGTGCCGGGTGCAACCACCGGGACGACGCGGGCAGGCTGGGCAGCAGGAGCAGCGCCGCCGTCGAGATACGCGTCGATGTCGGCACGCGTGACGAAACGATCGCCGATACCGGCCGCAACCAGCACCAGGTCGACACCGCGATCCTTCGCATATTTGCGCACGGGTGGAGTCGAACGCGGGCGCTCATGCAGCACCGGTTCGGGGGCTGCGGGGGCGAGCACATCGTGCGGTGCCGACGCCGCGGTGGCATCGACCGCAAGCGGTGCGGCTCCGCGACGCGCACGGCGCGCGGGGCGACCAGAGCTGGGGGCGGCACCGTATCCGACAAGGTTCGGCTGCGCACCCTCGGATGCCGGGGCGTCGCCGGCGGGCTCTTCTCCCTCGATCTCGAAGACGATCAGCGGAGCACCCACCGCAACGGCTTCACCCGCCGCCGCGTGAAGCTGAGCCACCTGACCCTCATAGGGCGAAGGCAGTTCGACGACGGCCTTTGCCGTCTCGACCTCGGCGAGCGTCTGATTGAGTGCGACCGTGTCGCCCACCGCAACGTGCCAGGCGACGATCTCGGCCTCGGTCAGGCCCTCACCGAGATCAGGCAGACGAAACTCTTGTCTCATCGCTGCACTCCCGTCAGGCTGTTCGGACGGTCGAGCACGCGATCGACGGCATCCAGAATGCGGTCGAGGTCGGGCAAGTGGTACTTCTCGAGCTTCGCCGGGGGGTAGGGGATGTCGTGGCCGGTGACCCGTGCCGGGGCTGCCTCAAGGTAATAGAAGCAGTCTTCGGTGATGCTCGCGATGACCTCGGCAGCCACCCCGGCCTCTCGGGATGCTTCGTGCGCGACGACAACACGCCCGGTCTTTCGCACCGAAGCGTTCACCGTGTCGTAGTCGATCGGCGAGAGCGAGCGCAGGTCGATGACCTCGATCGAGGTGCCCTCGTCTGCGGCGGCTGCCGCCGCATCCATCGCGGTGGACACCATCGCCCCGTAGGTGACGATTGTCGCATCCGTTCCCTCGCGAACGACGTGCGCCAGACCCATCGGCGGCGCATCGGCAAGAGGGGCTGCCAGATCGACCTCGCCCTTGTGGTGATAGAGACGCTTGGGCTCGAAGAAGATCACTGGATCGTCGCTGGCGATTGCTTGCCGCAGGCACCGGTAGGCATCCTGCGGGTTCGATACAGCGATCACGCGCAGGCCTGCGGTGTGCACGAAATAGGCCTCGGGTGACTCGGAGTGATGCTCGGCAGCGCCGATGCCGCCGGCCCAAGGGATGCGAATCGTGATCGGCATCTTGACCCGGCCCTGCGTGCGATAGTGCAGCTTGGCGACCTGAGAGACGATCTGGTCGAAGGCCGGATACACGAAGCCGTCGAACTGGATCTCGATGACCGGGCGGTATCCGCGAAAGGCCAGACCCACCGCCATCCCGACGATTCCGGATTCGGCCAGGGGCGTGTCCATGACCCGCTCGGGTCCGAATTCGTCGAGCAGACCATCGGTGATGCGGAACACGCCACCGAGCTTGCCGATGTCTTCGCCCATGATGAGCACGCGGTCATCGTCGCGCATCGCCTGGCGGAGTCCTTCGTTGAGCGCCTTGCCCAGACCCATCTCGGTCATCGTGCACCCCCCTCAAAGCCCTCGACAAACGCGGCGTAGTCTTCGCGCTGGCGGCGCAGACCCGTGTGCGGTTCGGCGTAGACGCCGTCGAAGACCGCGAGCGGTTCGCGGGTCACCATGCCGAGGCAGCTTGCGCGCAGCTCTTTGGCGGCAGCATCCGCAGCGGCGCCCGCCGCCTCGATGTGACTCTCATCCAACTCGCCAAGCGCGCGCAGATGCGCCTCAAGGCGCGAGATCGGATCGCGCTGCACCCACAGTTCGAGCTCTGCGTCGTTGCGGTAACGGGTCGGGTCATCGGCGGTGGTGTGCGGCCCCATGCGATAGGTGACAAGTTCCAAAAACACCGGCCCCTTGCCCGAACGGGCGTGCTCGGCTGCCCACATGGTGGCCGCGTAGCACGCGAGAACGTCGTTGCCGTCGACCCGCATGCTCGGAACGCCGAACCCCGGTGCACGCCCCGCAATCGGGTGTTTGGTCTGCACCGTGACCGGCTCCGAGATCGCCCAGTGGTTGTTCTGGCAGATGAAGACAACGGGCGCACCATAAGAGGCCGCGAAGATCATCGCCTCGCTCACATCGCCCTGGCTCGTCGCGCCGTCGCCGAAATAGGTGGCAGCGATCTGGTCGCCGCCATCGCGCAGGATGCCGATGGCATAGCCGGTCGCGTGCAGCGACTGCGCCCCGATGATGATCTGCAACGGGGCCATGTGCATGACGGCCGGGTCATAGGCCGAGCCTTCTTCGCCACGCCACACCCGCACATAGTCGCCGGGCGCCGCGCCGCGCGCGAAGAGCACGCCGTGCTCGCGGTAGCTCGGAAAGATGAAGTCGTCGTCGCGCAGAGCGCGAGCACTGCCGAGCTGTGCCGCCTCCTGCCCGCGGCTCGGTGCCCAGAGTCCGAGCTGGCCCTGACGCTGCAGGGCGATGCCCTCGCTGTCGATCCGGCGCACAACTGTCATGTCTTGCCAGAAGCCGCGCAGCTCTTTCGGGCCGACCTTTTTCAGATAGGGATCGAGGCGCGCATTCGGGATGCGCTCGCCCTCGGGCGAGAGCACGCGCTCCACATCGTCGACGCCCACGGTCTCTTCGATCACCGGGCTTTTCTGCTTGGCCATCGCCATCCTCCTCGCGGTGAGCCGTCACACGGCTCGCAGCTCTTGGGAGCCCGCAACTTTGCGGGCTTGTTGGAAGGATACGACGCTTCATCACCCCGCTCAAGCATGATGAAAACGATTGAGCATGTTGCCTGGTCAAAGGGCAGGTCAAGCTGCTAGCTTTGAGCACTATGTCAGTTCTTGACCGCACCGATCTTGACTTGATCTCGGCGCTCTCGGCCGATCCGCGTGTGACCATCGTGGCCTTGGCAGAAAAGCTCGGGCTTTCGCGCAACACGATTCAGGCTCGCCTTGCCCGTTTAGACAAGACCGGTGTCTTTCTCAGCTATGAGCGCAGCCTCAGCCCCGAGGTGCTGGGATTCCCCCTCGAGGCCTTCATCAGCATTGGTCTGCGTCAGATCGAACTGCCGCGGATCGCCGCCGAACTCGCCCGCATCCCCGAGATCGTGCAGGTTCACGGCCTCAGTGGGTCGATTGATCTGCTCGCCCGTGTGGCCTGTCGTGATGCCCGGCATCTCTTCGATACGGATGCGCGCATCCTCACCATCGAGGGGGTCGAACGCACCGAAACGGCGCTGGCGATGGGCGAGGTGATCCCCTACCGCATCTCGGGGCTTATCGGGCTTGCTCGACGGGAACCTTGAGAAAGCGCGTGATCGCTGCGGCGGCCTCTTCGGGCGTCTCGTAGTGGATCAGGTGCCCGACGTGGGCGATCTCGTGCACCTGCGCATCGGCAAAGACCGTGGCAAGGCGGCGCACCGCCTCGATCGTGGTGATGTCGTCACGCTGAGCCGCCACGAGCAAAGTGGGCGCGGTGATACGCGGCGCGAACTCGCGCACATCGTGCGAGATGCTCGTGAGGAACGCTTCGCGCAGCACTTCGCGATCGGCGAAGCCCGAAAAATAGCGGTCGTGCTGATCGTGCACGAAGCGTCGCACCTCGGGATCGGCGGTTTTGACCATTGCGAGGCTCGCCACGCGCACGATGAGACGGCTGCGCAGCAGAGCCGTGCCGATTCGGGCTGGAAGGCGGGCACCCGCCGCGTAGTACAGCACCGCCATGCGTGTGAACACACTTTTCGGTCCAGACAGCGCCGGCGCACCGATGGGGTTCACCAGAATCATCGCTGGGGTTTGCAGGCCTGAGGCGACCGCCGCAGAGACCACGATCGACCCGAAGGAGTGGCCGAGCATCACGGCGTTCGGCGCGACCGCCGTCGCGAAGTCGCGCAACCAGCGGGCATAACCTTCGATGTCGTGCGTGCGCCCGGGCAGCGGCGCGGTCTCACCGAATCCGGGCAGGTCGGGAGAGATGACCCGGATGCCGGGCAGAAACGCGACGATGGATTCCAGCCCGTGGTGGTCACCGCGAAATCCGTGCACGGCGATGAGGGTGGTGTCGGCATCCGCCGCGCCATACTCCCAATAGGCCGTGACCCCGCCCTGCACGGCGACCTCTCGGCGCACGACCGGCACCGCGGCGAGGTGCGCCGCGTAGGGAGAGGTGACAGCCATGCCTTCAGTCTAGGGATCGCTCATGCGGTGCGCCTGAGAGCGCGTGTCGGAGGCTCGCTCTAGCGTGAGGGCATGGTTGATTCTGAGACACTGCCCGACTGGCTCGACACGATCGGGGTCTTCGATCTCGAAACCACGGGTGTCGATGTGCACGGTGATCGCATCGTCACCGCGCACGTCGGGGTGCTGGATCGACAGGGCGCGGTCATCGCGGCTCGCTCGTGGCTGGCCGATCCGGGTGTGCCCATTCCCGAGGGTGCCAGCGCCGTGCACGGCATCACCACCGAGCGTGCCCGCGCCGAGGGTCAACCCGCCGCCGAGGTCGTCGCCGAGGTGCGCGCAGCGCTGGCTGAACTGTTCTCGGCGGGTGTGCCGGTCGTTGCCTATAACGCCGCCTTCGACTTCAGCCTGCTCGCCGCCGAGTGCTCTCGGCACGCGGTCGATCCGCTCGATGTCTCGCTCGTGATCGACCCGCTCATCGTCGACAAGGCGGTCGATCGCTACCGGCGCGGCAAGCGCACGCTCGATCTTGTCGCCGAGCACTATGGCGTTGATCTCAGCGGCGCACACGAGGCCGCGGCGGATGCCGAGGCTGCGGGCCGTGTCGCACTTGCCCTCATCGGGCGATATGCCGCAGAGCTGCCCGGCTCGGCGCGAGAGCTGCACAGCGCGCAGATCGGCTGGGCCAGAGAACAGGCGGCCAGCCTCAGCGAATATCTGGCGCGCGTCGGTCGTCTGCAACCACACGAGTCCGTCGATGCGGAGTGGCCGGTGCGTGCCCGCTAGAAGGCCGTGAGAAACGCAAAGAAGGGGCCGCGCGGATGCGCGAGCCCCTTCTTCTGTGAGCAGCTTTAGTTGCCGCTGCCGAAGTTCTTGAAGCGCTGGTTGAACTTCTCGACGCGGCCGGCCGAGTCCATGATGCGCTGCTTGCCCGTGTAGAAGGGGTGCGATGCCGAAGAGATCTCCACGTCGATGACGGGGTAGCTCTGGCCGTCGAGTTCGATGGTCTTGTCGCTGGTCACCGTCGAACGGGTGAGGTAGGTCTCGCCCGAGCCGAGGTCGCGGAACACGACCGCCTGATAGTCGGGGTGGATGTCGGTCTTCATGAGAGTCCTTGCGAAGAGAAGGGGAAAGTGTGCGGGCACGACGAGCGCCAAGGGTCAATCTTAGCAGAAGAGGCGATCAGAGCACGGCGCGGGCGGAGTAGCGGCCGGCATCCTTTGTGAGCGTGATCGGCACAGCGAAGGTCTCGCTGAGCGTCTCGGCGGTGAGCGTGTCGTCAAGAGGCCCCGATGCGACGACCGCGCCATCGCGAATGAGCAGAAGGTGCGTGAATCCCCGCGGAATCTCTTCGACGTGGTGGGTCACCATCACCATCGCCGGTGTTGTCGGCACTGAGGCGTAGCCGCCCAGCAGACCCAGCAGCACTTCGCGCGCGCCGAGGTCGAGGTTCGCGGTAGGTTCGTCGAGCAGCAGCAGTTCGGGATCGGTCATTACCGCGCGGGCAATCTGCACCCGTTTCTGCTCGCCGTCGCTGAGCGTGCCGAAGGTGCGCTCAGCGAGACTGTCGAGCTGCCACTCCCCCAGCACCTGCATGGCCTGTTTCTCGTCTATGGTGTCGTACTGTTCGGTCCAGCGCCCGAGCACGGAGTACGCCGCGGTGAGCACGGTGTTGAGCACGGTTTCATCGCCAGGGATGCGGCGGGCCATCGCCGAAGAGGCAAAGCCCAGGCGCGGGCGAAGTTCGAAGACATCCGTGCGGCCGAGTGTTTCGCCGAGAATCTCGACGGTGCCGCTCGTCGGGTGCACAAGGGTGTCGGCCAGTTGCAGCACCGTGGTCTTTCCCGCGCCGTTCGGCCCCAGAATCACCCACCGCTCATCGTCGGTGACGGTCCAGGTGATGTTGTCGACGATATTGCGCCCTCCGCGTCGCACGACGACATCTGTGAACTGCAGAGCAACCGACATGTTCTCAGCCTACCGGCTCGCCCGGGCCTGGTTCAGAGCGCCTAGCCCGACCGTGTGCCACGGCTAACCGGTCTTGATCTGATCGTGATAGTGGCCACAGCCCAGTTCCCAACCCCGCATGACCCCGCTGGGATCACCCAACGCGGCACGCTCGACGTCATCGCGTACAACCAGTTGCGCCGAGTGCGGGTCGTAGCTGTTGATGAAGGTATATGTCGTGAGAAAGTGCTGCATCTCGGCCAAGGCCTTCGCTTCTTGTTCGCTATCCACACCGCGAGCTGCAAGCCACGTCCCCTGCCACAAGCAGAACGCGCCTTCCTCCACGAATAACTGCCCGAACCCTATCTCCCAGACTTCGACACCGAGGTCACCTTGATTGTTCACAGGCTGCGGCCCGTGATCTACGGGGCGGACGATCTCGGTCCCCTCCGGCAACTCGGCAAGAGCGAGCGCTTCGTCCATCGCCCACATCAACCCGTCATAGGGGTAGTGCTCCGCACTCCACATGCACCCGTCAACTTCCTTCGGGCAGTTCGGATACGGAAACGTCCCAACCCTCGGATCATCCACACCAACGCCACCAGTCGGCGAACCAGTCGGGGCATCGACGCTGGGGGGTGCCGGTGTTCCGGCCGGGGGTGTGCCGGTGGCAGCACACGAGGCAACAAACCCCATGACCGCCACCGACACCAACACAAACCACATGCTTCGTTTAGTACTCAAGCGAGCCCGCCCAAGAGCAGTCACCCACCGAAGGGCTATAGAAGCCCCTCCCCAATTGCATCGTCGACCTCTTCATGCATTTCTCCTTCCCTCGTTTGGTGACTAACCGGTCTTGATCTGATCGTGATAGTGGGAACAGTTCAGTTCCCAATCCCGCATAACCCCGCTGGGATCACCCAGCGCCGCACGCTCAACCCGATCACGTGTGTTTGGTTGTGCCGAGTGCGGATCGTAGGTGTTGAGAAAGGTGTAGGTCGTGAGAAAGTGCTGCATCTCGGCCAAGGCCTTCGCTTCTTGCTCGCTATCCACACCGCGAACTGCGAGCCAGGTGCCCATCCACAAACAAAAGGCACCTTCCTCCACGAACACATGACCGAACCCTACCTCCCACACATCCACGGCGAGACCACCTTGGCTGTTCACCACATAGGGGCCGACATCGACCGGGCGAAACACCTCTGTCCCCTCCGGCAACTCCGTAAACGTCAGCACTTCATCCATCGCCCACATCAACCCGTCATAGGGATAGTGCTCCGGACTCCACATGCACCCCGATACACCTTCCGGGCAGTTCGGATAGGGGTATGTTCCCACCCTCGGATCATCCACCCCAGGATCACCACTCGGCGAACCACTCGGCACCCCCACGCTGGGGGGTGCCGAGGTTCCGGGCGGGGGTGTGCCGGTGGCAGCACACGAGGCAACAAACCCCATGACCGCCACCGACACCAACACAACCCACACGCTTCGTCTAATAGACAAGCGAACCCGCCCAATCACAATCCCCCACCGACGGGCTATACCCCGTCGACGCCATCCGGAACTTCGTGCCGGTCACAAGTCCGGTAACGATTGACTTCTGCCCCGCATCGCCCGTCTCCCATGCTTTCGCGGCGCTCAACGGCGTGTTGTTCGGATGATTCAGACGCAAAGTCAACCGCTCCAAAATGGGTGAGGTCTGCCAGCGGAACATGTCGGTCGGGGTGAACTTCACACCTTCGGGCGTTGTCTCACGGTTCACCGTGTAGTTCTTCCAGCCCGTTTCACACTGATTGCCCCATATAGACTCCGTAGCCGCCTGCGCGGGTGCGGCGATCCAGAAGGTGAGCAAGCCCGCCGTGGCGAACATGATCGTTGCTTTCTTCAACCTCTTCATGCGTTTCTCCTTAGGTGGACCGGATGCGGTCACTCGCATCCGGGTGGTGATGTTGCGCCATGTCTCGCGCGAGCGAAAGGTGACGCAGTCTTTCACTATGTAGACGGACGGCAAGACGCAAAACCTTGCACATATTTGCCAGAACGTGATGAAAAACTGCATCTTTTTTCGGCATGTCAGCCCATCAGAGAACATTCCGGATGCAAAGATCTCGCAACGCGCGTGTCGCACTCGCGAACGTCGCACCTCGCCATAACGTGACCGCATGACTCGATCCCCTGAATCGACGCGAAAACGACATTGGGCGATACCCGCGCTGATGCTGACCGTGCTGTTGAGCGGCTGCGGGCTCACGCTCGACACGCTCGGCACCGGCGTGGCGGTCACCCCCCTGCCCGTGGAGCCCACAACGGTTTCGCGCGGCACGATCATCTCGGTCGTCACCTTCACCGCCGAAGCTGTCGCCGGCCCCGAATACGTCTTAGTGGCCGAGCAACGTGCGACGGTGCAAAGCGCGCGCACCGCGACCCCCGGCACAGCCGTCAAAGAAGGTCAGCTCATCGGATGGATGGGCGGGCGAGAACTGCGTGCGCCCACCGACGCGATCATCGTCGAATGGCTCGCCGCCGGGGCGACCGTGAACCAGGGCGTACCGGTGGTCGTTCTGCGCTATGGCGGCTTCGGAGCGTTCGCAGATGTGCCCATCGAACAGGCATTCCGTCTCTACGAAGAACCAAGCCGCGCTCGGGTGCAGTTCGATGGCGCAGCCGGTGTCAGCGAATGCTCACCATATACCCCTCGACCACCCTCGGCGCCCAGCACCTCGGGTGTCAGCATCCCCATGCTGACCATTCTGTGCCTGATCGACGACCGCGCGGGGCTCATCGCCGGAATGCGTGGCAAGATCGCCCTCGACACCGGCGTCGCCGAGAACGCGCTGCGGCTGCCGATCGGTGCGGTGGCGGGCAGCACCGAGTTCGGGCAGGTCGCCCTCGTCACCACCGAGGGCACCCGCATCGTCGAGGTCGAACTCGGAATCTCTGACGGCGTGTGGGTCGAAGTGCGCGCGGGCCTCAACGACGGCGACCGCGTGCTGCCCCACGGCCCGAATCTCGCCCAAGAGATTGTGCCCTGATGCCGCGCCGTGATCGGGCCCCGTCATCGACCACCACCACCGGCAGCGCGACCCCGGTGCTCGTGGCCCAAGGCATCGTGCGTGAGGTGCGGCAGCCCGACGGCAAGACGTTGCTGATTCTCGGTGGTGTGGATGTGACCGTCATGCCCGGCGAGAAGATCGCGATCATGGGGCGATCAGGCTCCGGCAAGACCACCCTCTTGGCGATCTTCGGACTGCTCAGTCGGCCGACTTCGGGCACGGTCAGCATTCTCGGAACCGAAGCGCGAACACTCAGCGACCGCGCACGCAGTGCCTTTCGCAACCGCACCATCGGTTTCGTCTTTCAGTCGTACTCGCTGATTCGGCACCTCACCGCCTACCAGAACGTCGAACTGCCACTGCGATACGGCACACGCGCCGTCGCCCACCGGCGTGCGCGCGTGCGTGACAGCCTGGCACTTGTGGGGCTCGCCGACAAAGCCAAAGCGCGCCCGAAACACCTCTCTGGCGGCGAGCAACAAAGGGTGGCCATCGCGCGCGCCCTCATCCGCGAACCCTCGCTGATTCTCGCCGACGAGCCCACCGGCGCCCTGGATGTCGACACCGCTGCGCTCGTGCTCGATGCTCTTATCGACGCATGCCGTGTGCGCGGCTGCGCATTGGTCGTGGTCACCCATGACCCCGTCATCGCCGCGCGCATGGATCGCACCGTGCATCTGAGCGGCGGTCTCGTGGTCTCGGAGGCGACGGTCTGATGCGCACCATCACACACGGCCTGGCCGAACTCGCCGCCCACCCCTTTCGTGCCGTGCTCTCAGGGCTCAGCCTCGTCGTCGGGGTGCTGGCCGTGGTCGCGATCTTCACCATCAGTCAGATCACCGCCGAAGTGTTCATCGCCGCATCCGAACAGACCAGCGGCAAACGCGCCACCTACACGGCAACCCTTCACGACGTGACCGTCGACGCCGCCACCTTCGAGCGCATGATCAAGGCCGCCGAACCCCTCACCCACAGCGGCGGAGGGATCGCGATCTTTCTGCACACGAACGACGCCGCCGGGCTCGGATACTCCAGCGATGTGCTTTGGGGGCTCCCCGCGCACCGCGCATTTTTCGCCTTCACCGCGGGAGACATTCACGACGTGCGACGTCTGCCGTTGCTTGACGGACGCTGGTACGACCCGAACAGCGCCTACCCCTTGGAACTGGTCGTGAACTCCCGTGCCGCGATCAACCGGGGGGGTGTCGGCACCGAAATCGCCCTGGTCGCCTCGCCGGACTCCGCACCCATCCACGGCCGAATCGTGGGGGTTGTCGCCGATGGAACCAACGATGAGACCATCTTCGTTCCCCTCGCCGCCCTGCTGCACCACAATGCGGTGATCTTCAACGCCGACACCTCCGTGTCGGTGCTGCTGCACCACCGCACGGCCTCGCAACCGGCGATTCTTGACACGGCACGAGCAATCGCGCGCGCGGCAGGCACGACACTCGGTCAGGATCGCATCCAACGCGCCGATCAGATCGACTCGGTGCTCGCACAACTGCGCATACAACAACTCGCCTTCTTGGCCGCCGCGGGCCTGGCACTGCTCGTCTCTGCCGTGGGCATTCTCAATATCGGGCTCGCCAGCATCTCAGAACGCAGTCGCGAACTCGTCGTGCGGCGCGCTCTCGGCGCGACCCGCGCCGGAATCATCGGGCAGGTACTGGTCGCCGCGCTACTGATCGGCCTGGTCGCCGCCCTCATCGCCGCGGCGATAGCCATCTGGGCCGTGCTGCAATTCGTGCCTCCGCTGATCCCCGCATACACCGCCATCGAGCCGCCCGGCATCCCCTGGGTAGCGATCGTGTGGGGCACGGTGGCTGCGGCAGCGACCACGCTGATCGGCTCGATCGTGCCGGCGCTCGTGGCCGCGCGCCTGGATGTCGCTACGGCGCTGCGCGACTAGAAACGCCTAGTGCCCCATCCCGAGACCACCGTCGACGGGGATGACCGCACCGGAGATGTAGGCGGCATCCTCGCCCGCCAGCCAGGTGACCACCCCGGCAACCTCTTCGGCGGTAGCGAAACGCCCCGCGGGAATGCTCGCCATATACTGCGCCTGGGTCTCTTCGGGCAGTTGCGCGGTCATATCGGTTTCGATGAAACCGGGGGCCACCACATTGGCGGTGATGCCCCGACCGCCCAGTTCGCGAGTCAGAGAACGCGCAAAGCCGACCAGCGCGCTCTTCGAGGCGGCATAGTTGCTCTGCCCCGCCGAGCCATAGAGGCCCACGACGCTGGAAATCAGAATGATGCGACCGAAGCGGGCGCGCAGCATCGCCTTTGAGGCACGCTTGACCACGCGGAACGAACCGCCGAGGTTCGTTGCCACGACGCTGTCGAAGTCGTCTTCGCTCATGCGCAATAGCAGGGTGTCTTTGGTGATGCCCGCATTCGCCACGAGAATCTCCACCGGGCCGAACTGCGTCTCGATCTCGCTGAAGGCAGCATCGACCGAGGCAGCATCGGTGACATCAGCACGCACCGTCAACGAACCCGCCGGCCCCTCACCGCTGCGCGCCGTGACCGCGACCCGATACCCCTCGCGCACAAAGCGTTCGGCGATCGCGAATCCGATCCCGCGGTTGCCGCCGGTGACCAGCACAACGCGACCTTCGCTCATGATCGAACCTCCTTCAAGATGTGGGATGCCTACCCAGCCAGCCTAGCGAGCCGAAAGGGTTTGACACTCCCCCTTTGGCGAGCAAACATGGTAGTTACCAAGCGAAAGGCACTCCCGTGAGCAACGACAACAGCGGTCAGACCCCTCCCTCCGAGCAGGCACCGCCGCCGGCATACGCCGCGCCCACGGCGGCACCCGGATACCCCGGTCAGGCACCGGCACCCGGATACGCCGCACCGCCTGCCCCCGGATACGCCGCCTACCCTGCCGCGGGCCAGGCCTACGCACCCTCGGCCCCCACCAACACCCTCGCGGTCGTGTCGATGATCGCGGGCATCGCGGGCATCGTGCTCTTCCCGGTGATCGCCTCGATTGCGGCCATCATCACCGGTCACATTGCACTCGGCAAGCTCAAGACCAGTGGCGAGCAGGGCAGGGGAATGGCTCTGGCCGGTCTCATCATGGGCTATGTGGGAGTCGTGTTCGGCGTGCTCTTCATCATCATGTTCTTCGCATTCTTGCTTCCGCTGTTCGCATCCCTTCCGGGTGGGTACCGCTAACCGCTCGTTCCCCCGCGACGCGCGTAGGCTGGAAGCACTGTGAAGCGTTCAGCCCTTTCGGTCACTTCGGTGCCGCAATCGCCCCTCGAAGAGAGCCGCATGAGGGTGCGCAGCTATGCGATCACGATGTCGATCCGGATGCTGTGCTTCGCCCTGGCCGTGCTGGTCACCCCCTATTCCTGGTACACCTGGCTGTTTGCACTCGGTGCGATGGTGCTGCCCTATATCGCCGTCGTGATCGCGAACGCGAGCCGCAGCACCTCGGGCGACCCGGTCGAGGCACCGACAAGGGCCATCGACGCATCCCCAACTACTGGCGAAGCGACCGTGCGGATCATCTCGGTTCCCGAGGCGCGGGAGTGAGATCGCTGCTGCTGCGCTGGAGCGGCTACCTCGCCGTCGCTGTGGCCTTCGCTATCGCCTGCGCTTTTTTGTCGCAGTGGCAGTTTGCGCGCAACGCCGAGCGCACAAGCCAGATCGCCATCGTCGAGGCCAACTACGGGCAGCCGCCGGTCGCGCTCGCAGAAGTGATCGCCCCGGGTGGCGAGTTCATCCCAACCGATGAGTGGCGTCAGGTGCGCATGCGCGGTCACTATGTCACCGACGACCAGCTTCTCGTGCGCAACCGACCGCACGGCGGCACGCGCGCCTTCGAGGTTGTCGTGCCCTTCGCCACCGCTGACGGCCAGGTGATCATCGTCAATCGTGGGTGGGTGCCGCCCGGTCGAGGCGATGCTCCGGATGCCGTGCCCCAGCCCCACGCGGGCGAGATGGAGATCGTCGTGCGCCTGCGCCCCGGCGAAGAGTCGCCGCGCTCCGGGCGCGGCGCGCCCGAGGGCCAGGTTGCTACCCTGCACCTGCCGACGATCGCCGAGGTGACCGGGCCGTTGACCAACACCTCTGCGTACGGGCAACTCGTGTCAGAGTCACCCGCCGCCCCGACTGCTCCCTATCTCTTCGCGTCACCGACCGAAGATCCCGGCCCCCACCTGTCGTACGCGATCCAGTGGATTCTCTTTGCGGTCATGGGGTTCATCTTCATCTTCTCTGTGATCCGCACCGAGGTCAGGCGTGCCCGCGAAGAGAAAGAGGGGCGCCCCGCGCCCTCCCCCCGACGCCGTCGCGACCGAGACTCCGCCGCCGAAGACGCCCTGCTTGACGGCTGAGGCTACGCCAGCTCGATCAGATCGAGATAGTCGGCGTTCCAGATGTCTTCGACCCCGTCAGGCAAAATCAGCACGCGCTCGGGATTGAGCGCCGTGACCGCGCCCACATCGTGTGAGACCAGCACCACAGCCCCCTCATAGTGCGACAGCGCACCCAGAATCTCCTCCCGCGACGCCGGATCGAGGTTGTTGGTCGGCTCGTCAAGCAGCAAGAGATTCGCCGACGATACAACGAGCGTCGCCAGCGAAAGGCGCGTCTTCTCACCCCCCGAAAGCACACCGGCAGGCTTGAGCACGTCATCCCCCGTGAAGAGAAAAGAACCCAGCACCTTGCGCGCCTCGGTCGCCGAGATATCGGGAGCCGCAGCCATCATGTTCTCCAGCACCGAACGCTCGACATCGAGGTTCTCGTGCTCTTGCGCGTAATAGCCGATCCGCAGACCGTGCCCCGGTTCGAGCGCCCCGGTGTCAGGCTGGTCAACGCCCGCGAGAATACGCAGAAGCGTCGTCTTGCCCGCACCGTTCAACCCCAAGACCACGACTTTTGACCCGCGATCGACCGCGAGGTCAATATCGGTGAAGATCTCGAGCGAACCATAGGACTTCGACAGACCGGATGCCATGAGCGGCGTCTTGCCGCAGGGTGCCGGCTTCGGAAACCTCAGCTTCGCGACACGATCAGCCTGGCGCACCTCTTCGAGTCCCGAAAGCAGCTTCTCGGCACGCGCCGCCATCTGGTGCGCTGCCGCCGCCTTCGACGCCTTCGCGCCGAAGCGCGCCGCTTGCTGCTGCAGCGCGGTCGCCTTCTTCTCAGCGTTCGCGCGTTCCTTCTTGCGGCGCTCTTCGTCGGCGACGCGCTGGCGCAGATAGTTCTTCCAGTTCATGTTGTAGATGTCGATGAGCTGGCGGTTGGCATCCAGATAGAACACGCGGTTGACCGTCTCGCCCACGAGTTCGACATCGTGGCTGATGACGACGAGCCCCCCGCGATAGTTCTTGAGGAACTCCCGCAGCCACACGACACTGTCGGCATCGAGGTGGTTGGTCGGCTCATCGAGGATCATCGTGTCGGCATCGGAGAACAGGATGCGTGCGAGCTCGATGCGGCGGCGCTGCCCGCCCGAGAGCGTCTTCAACGGCTGATCGAGAACGCGATCGGGCAGCGACAGATTGTGCGCGATGGCCGCCGCCTCGGCCTCGGCCGCATAGCCCCCGAGTGCCTCGAAACGTTCGGTCAGATTGCCGAAGCGACGCATGGCGGCCGCCGCGATCTGCGGGTCGCTCGACCCCATCTCGACCGATGACGCGGCGATCCCGAGCGTCAACGAGCCGAGCCCACGAGCATCGAGGATGCGCGTACGCGCCAGCATCTCGGGGTCACCCGAACGCGGGTCTTGCGGAAGATAGCCGATCTCGCCGATGCGCTCGACCTTGCCCGCGGCGGGAATCAGATCGCCAGCGAGCACCTTCGTCAGCGTGGTCTTGCCCGCCCCATTGCGGCCGACAAGGCCGATCTTGTCGCCCCCGGCCACACGAAAGGAGACGCCCGACATGAGAAGTCGGGCGCCTACGCGAATCTCGAGGTCATGCACGGCGAGCACAGCGAAAGCCGTTTCTTGGTGTGGGAAAAAGTGAGAGTGCGGCGGGTGGCCAGTACCTTAGAGTATAGGTCGAGCCGACCGGCCCATCCCTGGAAGCCCGCAAGGAGCCGCATGTCTACCATCGCCGCAGCACGTCGCCCCGTTCTGGCCGACCTCTTCGGTCGCCCGCGCGATCGCGTGACCGCGCTGGCCACGGATGCCGCACTCGTGCTCACGGGCGTGGCCCTCGTCGCGGTGCTCGCCAAGGTGTCGTTCTTCATCGGCCCCATCCCTATCACCGGGCAGACGCTCGGCGTCATCATCGTGGGTGCCGCACTCGGGGCAAAGCGCGGTGCGCTGAGCCTCACCAGCTATATGCTCATCGGTCTGGCCGGGGCTCCCGTCTTCGCCGGCCCCGTCGCCGGCCCCGCCTATGCGCTCGCGCCCTCTTTCGGCTTCATCATCGGCTTCATCCCGGCCGCTTTCGTCGCCGGATGGTTCGCCGAGCGCGCCTGGGACCGCAAGCCCGCGCTCGCCTTCACCGGCTTCGTCGTCGCGAGCATCATCCCCTTCCTCATCGGCGTGCCCTATATGATGCTGATTCTCGCCGCCGTCGTCGGCTCACCCGTCACCCTCGCAACAGCCCTCGAACTCGGCGTGTGGCCGTTCATCGTTCCTGGACTCATCAAGGCGGCAGCCGCCGCCCTCTTGGTTCCCGCAGCGTGGGCGCTCGTGCGAAAGATCGATCGTCGCGTGCACTGACGATGGCTCGTGCTGCCCGCGCACGACTCACGTCTCGCGCGCGTGCCCGAGTCGCAGACCCGGGATGAGCGAGAGCAGCGAGAGCCCAATCGTCACCAGGAACACGGCGATATACCCCGCGCCCGTGGCGCTCAGGGCGAGAAAGACCAGACCCATCGCCGCGATGGCGCTGGCCGTGCCGACGGAGTCAGAGATCGACAGCGCCGAAGAGTTGAAGCCCTGGTTCGCGGGGGTCGAATACGCCAGCGTCAGCACGGTCAGACGCGGGTAGATCAACCCCATCCCCGCACCCGCCAGCGCCCAGAAAACGATGAGCACCGCGGGATGCCACATCCACACCGCCGTCGCAAGGGCCGCGGTATAGGCGAGCAACGCGAACGAGGTGCCGATAAGCACGATGCGCCTATTGCCCAGGCGGTCACCGATCCGCCCCTGAATTTCTGCCGCCGCCGCCCAGGCGAGTGCCGCACTGGTGAGCCCGAGTCCCGCCCACACCGGCGAGAAAGCATACTCTTCGATGAGCATCTTCGGCAGATACACCTCGGCACCGAAAAGCGAGCCGGCGATCAAGGCACGCATCAGCACCACCGAGGGCAAGCCTCGCCCGGCGCGCAACGTCGCCCGCGGCAGCAGCGGGCGCACGGCGAAGCCGATCAACAAGACGGCGGGAACGATCACGGCCCACGACCACGAGCCTGCTCCCCCGGCGAGGCTCAGCGCCAAAGCGCCGATGGCCACCGCAAGGGCGAGCACCATGCGCGGTGCGACCCGAGCCGTTGACGGCTCTCGCGTCGTGAGATCGAAGGTGGCCAGGCGAGAGATCACCAGTCCGAAGGCGAGGAAGGTCAGACCCGCAACGCCCAGAAAGACCCACCGCCAGTGCAGCAGTTCGGTGACGGCCCCGGCGAGAAACGGCCCGATGAGCGAGGGGATGACCCACGCCGCCGAGAAAGCGGCGAACACGCGTCCGTGCAACTTCGCCGGGTATATCCGCGCGACCACGACATAGAGCGCCACCGTCTGGCCTCCCGCGCCGAGCCCCTGCACGAGCCGCCCGAGCACGAGAATCTCCATCGTGGGCGCGAGCCCCGAGAGCAACAGCCCGCAGGCGAAAAGCAGCACCGCCGTGGTGAGCGGCAGCAGCACACCCCGCCGGTCGCACCACGCGCCGACCGCGACCATGCCGATCACACTCGTCGCCAGAGTCCCCGCAAAAGCGACCGCATAGAGACGCTCACCATCGAGGTCGGCGCTGACCACCGGCATCACCGTCGTCACCGCGAGCGACTGCATCGCCGCCAAGAAGATCAGGGCCACCGCACCGAGCGTCACCCAGCGGTAGTCCGCACCCCACACCCCTTTGCTGCCCCCACGCGTCTCTGCGGCGGGGAGCAGGATCGGGCCGGTCACGCCTCGACCAGAGACGCGATGCGAACGATCGCCTCGGTGAGAATCTCAGGGCTCGTGCCGAAGTTGAGGCGCACGAAACCTTCGCCCTCGGCACCGAATGCCGGCCCTGACACCAGTGCCACTTTCGCCTGGCTCAGAATGTGCGCGGCGGGGTTTTCGCCCCAGTGGTAGGCGGAGAGGTCGATCCAGGCGAGATAGCCCGCATCCGGCATCCGGTAGCGCCCCGCGGGCAGATGCTGGGCAAGAAGTTGCGCGAGCAGACGCCGGTTCTCGTCATAGGCGACAAGCACACTGTCGAGCCACTCGTCGCTCTCTTGCGAGAAAGCCGCGACGGCCGCGATCATGCCGAACTGGGCCGTGCGCGAGCCCACCGCCCGGGGCAGCGCGCGCAGAACAGTGTTCGGCTGCTCCCCCGCGCTCACCATCACGGCGCATTTGAGCCCCGCCAGATTGAACGCCTTGCTGGCACTGGTCACCGAGAAGCCGACGCCTCTGGCCTCATCGCTCACCGAAAGAAAGGGTGTGAACCCGGCATCCGGCTGCGCCAGCGGGGCATGAATCTCATCAGACACGACCACCGCGTCGTGCGCGGCGACGATACGGGCAAGTTCAGCGAGATCCTCTCGCGTGTGCGCCGTACCGGTGGGGTTATGCGGGTTGCACAGCAGCACCGCGCGCGCACCGGATGCTACAGCGCGCTCGATTCCCGCCAGATCGAGCCGCCACGCCTCACCCGTGTCGATCAGCGGAACGTCTTCGACGACCGCGCCCGCCTCGGCGACCATCTCGTAAAAGGGCGGATACACCGGCGGCGTGACCACGACGCGCTCCCCCGGCTGGGTGACCAGTCGCAGAATCTCCACGACCCCCATGTTGACGTCAGCCGTGGAGCGCACACAGTCGGGATCGACCTGCCAGTCGAAACGTCGACGCGCAAAGTCGGCGAAGGCCTCGGCGAGCGGATTTCGAGACGCGATATATCCGGTGTCGCCTTCGGCCACCGCTCGCTCCAGAGCGCGCGTGATCGCGGGGGCGAGGGCGAAATCCGACTCGGCCACGAACAAGGGCAGCACATCGTCGGGATAAGAACTCCACTTCGCGCTCGTACGGCGGCGAAGAAGCTCAAGCGGCAGAGCGCGCAGGGCAGTCACAGTCACCCTTCGAGCCTAGACCCGCGAAGCGATCGTTGCGGTGCGGTGCGTGCCCGCGATTTCGCGCCTCTTAGATCGCGAAACCGAGCGCACGCATCATGTCGCGCCCGTCGTCGGTGATGCGCTCCGGCCCCCAGGGCGGCATCCACACCCAATTGATGCGGAAGCGCTCGACGACCTCATCCAGCGCTTGGGCGGTCTGCTCTTCGAGCACATCGGTCAGCGGGCACCCGGCGCTCGTGAGCGTCATGTGGATGATCAGCGCGTCGTTCTCTTCATCCCAGGCCAGATCATAGATGAGCCCGAGATCGACGACATTGATCCCGAGCTCCGGGTCCATGACATCTTTGAGCGCCTCAGTGACTTCGTCGTACTTCTCGGGCGCTAAGGTTGCGGACATGTAACGATCCTAAGCCCCGAGCGGCTCACTCGACGAGAGAAAACGATCGTAGCCTTCTTCTTCGAGGCGGTCGGCGAGTTCGGGACCCCCCTCTTCGACGATGCGGCCCCCGACGAGCACGTGCACGAAGTCCGGTTCGATGTAGCGCAGAATCCGCGTGTAGTGCGTGATGAGCAACACACCCAGACCCGTCTCGACCTTGGCGCGGTTGACACCCTCAGAGACAACCTTCAGGGCGTCGACATCCAGACCCGAGTCCGTCTCATCCAGCACCGCGATCCTGGGCTTCAGAAGCTCGAGCTGCAGAATCTCGTGCCGCTTCTTCTCGCCGCCCGAGAAGCCCTCGTTCACATTGCGCTGCGCGAATTTGGGGTCCATGCGAAGCCTCTCCATGGCCCCGGCGACATCTTTGGTCCAGGCCCGGATGCCCGGTGCCTCACCGTCGATCACCGTCTTCGCCGTGCGCAAGAAGTTGGTCACCGTCACACCGGGAATCTCGACCGGGTACTGCATCGCGAGAAAAAGCCCCGCGCGAGCACGCTCGTCGACACTCATTTCGAGCACGTTCTCGCCGTCGAGAGTGATGGATCCCGCGGTGATCGTGTACTTCGGATGCCCGGCAATCGCGTAGGCGAGCGTGGACTTGCCCGAACCGTTCGGCCCCATGATGGCGTGGGTCTCGCCCGCGCGGATCGTCAGCGTGAGCCCGTTGAGGATGGGGGTCTCCCCTGCATCCGTGACGGTTACATACAGATCGCGTATCTCAAGAACAGACATCAGACTTCCTTCGTCACACTCGGGTCGATGAGCACGTCATCGCCGACAATCTCGACCACATAGACCGGAACCGGCTCGAACGCGGGAAGGTTCTGCGGCTGGCCCGTGCGCAGCGAGAAGGCCGAGCCGTGCGCCCAGCACTCGAGCGTGTCCCCGTCGACGAAACCCTCTGACAGCGAGATCGCACCGTGCGTGCAGGTATCACCGATCGCGTGTATCTCGCCCGCCGAGTCCAACACCACCGAAATCGGCACCTCGTCGAGCACCACACGCAAGGGCATGTCTTGCACGAGTTCCTCGACGCCACAGGCGCGTTGCGCGGTCATGCCGCTCCCTCCACAATCTCTTTGTCTATCGCTTCGATCAACTCTTCTTGCAGACTCGGGATGCCGATCTGCTGCACGATCTCGCCGAGAAAGCCCATCACGACAAGCCTGCGGGCCTCTGCCTCAGAGATGCCGCGCGATTGCAGGTAGAAGAGCTGTTCATCGTCGAAGCGACCGGTCGCGCTCGCATGGCCCGCGCCCCGGATGTCGCCCGTCTCGATCTCGAGATTCGGGATCGAGTCGGCGCGCGCCCCCTCGGTGAGCACGAGGTTGCGGTTCGCCTCGTAGCTGTCGGTGCCGACCGCATCCCGCCCGATCAGCACATCGCCGATCCAGACGCTGCGGGCGCGCTCACCCTGCAACACCCCTTTGTAGAGCACGTCACCGCGGGTATGCGGCCCCTCGTGGTGCAGATACACCTGGCTTTCGAGGTGCTGCCCCGAGTCGGCATAGCTGAGGCCGAAGAGCTCGGCTTCCGCGCCGCGTCCGGAAAGCTGCACGGTCGGGTTCACGCGCACCACACCCCCGCCGAGGCTGGCGACGATGTGGCGCAGGCGCGCGTCGCGGTCAACGCGGGCCTGGTGCGCCGCGAGGTGTATCGCCTCGGCGTCCCAGCGCTGCACCGAGATCACGGTGAGTTGGGCACCATCGCGCACGATGATCTCGACGTTTTGCGCATAGTGGGCAGAACCAGAGTGATACAGCAGCACTGTTGCCTTGGCGTGCGGCATCGCTTCGATGATGATGTGTGCCTGGGCGTGGCCGCCGCGCCCTCGCAGGTCGATGCGCAGAGGATCTGTCGCCTCGTGCTCGGCGGGGATGCGAATGTGCAGCGCGTTGGCGCAGTGCTTCCAGGCGAGGGCGGCTACCCGGTCTTCGGGAACGAAGAACTCCCCGCGCACAGCGGCGTCGTGCCCGGTGGATTCGACAAGAAAGGCGTCGAGCTGAGCGAGTTCGTAGTCGATCGCGTTGTGCGCGCCGAGTTCGCTCGCCTCATCGCTCAGTACCGTTGCGAGGCGGTCAAGCGGCGTGTGCTTCCAGTTGACCTCGCGGCCGGTGGGCATGCCGAAATCGGCCGGATCGAAAGAACGCGGGCGCTCAGAGCGCGTCTGAACGGGAACGAAGCCAGGCTGCGAGGCCGGATCGCTGTGCGCGCCCGCATCCGGCGCCACCGTGGACGCAGTGGAAGAACTCGTCACTAGCCGACCGAGCCTTCCATGCCCATTTCGATGAGCTTGTTCAGCTCCATCGCGTATTCCATGGGCAGTTCGCGCGCGATCGGCTCGATGAAGCCGCGCACGATCATCGCCATCGCCTCGGTCTCGGTGACCCCTCGGCTCATGAGATAGAAGAGCTGCTCTTCGCTCACGCGAGACACCGTGGCCTCATGGCCGAGCACCACATCATCGACACGGATGTCGATCGCGGGATAGGTGTCTGAGCGCGAGATAGTGTCGATCAGCAGTGCGTCGCACACCACCGAGTTGGCGGAGTGGTGCGCAGCGGCATCCACCCGTACCTCACCGCGATAGGCCGTGCGGCCACCCCCGCGCGCAATGGACTTCGAGGTGATCGACGACTGCGTATAGGGGGCCATGTGGATCATCTTCGCGCCGGCGTCCTGATGCTGACCGGGGCCTGCGAAAGCGACCGAGAGCGTCTCGCCCTTCGCGCGCTCGCCCACCAGATAGATCGAGGGATACTTCATGGTGACCTTCGAACCGATGTTGCCGTCGACCCACTCCATCGTCGCGCCCTCGTGAGCGACCGCGCGTTTGGTCACCAGGTTGTAGACGTTGTTCGACCAGTTCTGGATCGTCGTGTAGCGCACGCGAGCGTTCTTCTTGACGATGATCTCCACCACCGCCG